>NZ_CP066018.1:1246134-1557667 GCF_016127575.1 Cupriavidus necator | reverse complement strand
CCGATCATGCTGGTGGTGCTGACCACCATGATCTCGTCGGCGGGCATGTTCACCGTGTTCACCTATATCGCCCCGCTGATGCGCGACGTTTACGGCATCAGCGGTGGCGCGCTCAGCCTGATGTTCCTGGCCTACGGCGCCTGCGGCGTGTTCGGCAATGCCATGGCGGCGTCGCGCATGGACCGGGTCACGCCCAGCCGGATCGTGCAGGTCACGCTGCTGACCTCGATCACGGCCATGGTGCTGTGGCCGCTGGCCGGGTTGGGCAGCGTTGCGCTGGTGTTGCTGTTCATGCTGTGGGGCGCGGGCGGGTTTGCCACCAACAGCGCGCAGCAGGCGCGGCTGGTGCTGCTGGCGCCGGAGCGTGCATCGGTGTCGATCTCGCTGAATTCTTCATCGATCTACCTGGGCCAGGCCGCCGGCGCCATGGTCGGGGCCGCCATCTATACGCTGGCCGGCGCCGATATGCTGCACTGGGGCGCGGCGGCGCTGATGCTGGCGGCGCTGGCGGTATCGCAACGCGCCCGGGCGCTGGGCTGCCAGTGGCAGCGGCCGCAGGCGGCGCAGCAGGTGTGATGCAAGGCTGAAACCAGAGGCGGCTCCCCGCCGCCGGCTTCCTTGTGAGGGACCGCACCAAGCACTTGTCCACAGTGTTATCCGCCCCGTTATCCTCAGGCATATCCGCAGCTTATCCACAACCCTTTCCACAGCCGGAAGGGTAACCACGAAGCGGGGGCGCACGTGAGCGAATCCAGACCTCGGCCGGGCCTTGCGCGCGTGCTGGCGGTAAGCCTGGGCAAGGCCATCCCGCTGGTGGTCGCGGGGGCTGGCACCGAGGCGGTGGTGCTGTCGGGCATTCGCAAGCACCCTGTCAGTACCCTGCTGCACCCGTTGCGGGTACAGGTGCAGCCGCTGGGCCTGGCCGGCGACGAACAGGGTGACCTGACCGTGCACGGCGGCCTGGACAAGGCGGTCTACGCCTATCCCTTCGAGCACTACCCGTGGTGGAACGCGCGCCGCCGCGCGTGCGGGCAGCCTGAGTCAGGCCCGCCGTTGCCGTTTGGCGCCATCGGCGAGAACCTGACCCTGGAGGGGCTGCTTGAATCCCAACTCTGGATCGGCGACCTCGTGCGCGTGGGCACGGCCCTGCTGCGGGTGGAGTCGCCGCGCAAGCCCTGCTACAAGTTCAATGCCGCGCTGGGCTACCGCCACGCGGTGCGCGACATGATCCAGAGCGGCTACTCCGGGGTCTACCTCAGCGTGGTGCTGAAGGGAGAAGTGCGCGCCGGCGATGTCGTGGTTGTGCAGGCCGGGCCACGCGAACTGTCGGTCGACAGCGTCAATCAGTGGCGCCGCGATGGCCGGCGGCAGCTTTTCTGATAATGTTTGTCTAACCATACAAGCGCCCCGCTAAACACATCTCCGGCCTCCCCTGTGGCCCGGACGGCGTTTGCCGGTGCCGGGCATTACCAGACCCTTGCAACCCTGTAACGGACTGTAATACGCGGCGCTGGCTCCGGCGGGCGAAGCGCGGTACTAGTAGAGTCTTTGCGCGACGCGCACCGGCAACATCTGGGCACAACCAGCCGGGCGATTACGGGGAGTGGCGCGAAGACGCGGTGCAGAGGGTCCACACAAATATGAAATCTGACAGGATCGACCAGCCCAAGGGCTTCGTCGACAGCAACTGGAGGGCGGCCACCGGAACCGGGCGCGGCCGCGTATCGCCGTGGGCGGTGGTGGCCGTGGTGCTGGTCATTGCCGGCCTGGGCTGGTTTGCCTGGCGTACCTGGTTTGCGCCCAAGCCCGCGCCCAAGGCGCCGGCCGCCGTGGTGGTGTCCACCGCGCGCGTGCAGCAGGGCGACGTGCCGCTGCAGGTCACGGCCAACGGCAATGTCACCGCGCTGTCCACGGTCGAGGTGCGCCCGCAGGTGTCCAGCACCGTGCGCACCGTCCATATCAAGGAAGGCCAGACCGTCAGGCCGGGCGACCTGCTGTTCTCGCTCGATACCCGCATGGACGAGGCCAACCTGGCCAAGGCTCAGGCCCAGTTGCTGCGCGACCAGGCCGACCTGGCCGATGCCCGGCGCACGCTCGCGCGCAGCCAGGAGCTGCTGCAGCGCAACTTCATCTCCAGGAGCGCGGTCGACACCGCCCAGGCCAAGGTGGATGGTTTTGCCGCCACCGTGCGCGCCGACCAGGCCGCGATCGAAGCCAGCCGCGTGGCGGTCAGCTACGGCGCCATCCGCGCCACCATCAGCGGCCGCACCGGCGTGATCAACGCCTTCCCGGGTTCGCTGGTGCTGCCCAACAGCACCCAGCCGATGGTCATCATCGCCCAGGTGCAGCCGATTGCCGTCACCTTCAGCCTGCCCGAGCGGCAGCTGGGCGCGCTGCGCGAGGCGCTGCACGCCGGCCCGGTGCAGGTCACCGCGCTGCCCAACGACGGCAGCAAGACCCCGGTGACCGGCAGGATCACCTTTGTGGATAACACCGTCGATCCGCAGTACGGCACCATCCGCGTCAAGGCGCAGTTCGACAATGAGGAGCAGCGGCTGTGGCCGGGCACCTATGCCAACGTCAACGCCGTGGTGCAGACCCTGAAGGGCGCGCTGTCGGTGCCGCCGCAGGCGGTGGTGACCGGCCCCGAAGGCCGCTTTGTCTATGTGGTCCAGCCCGACAGCAAGGTGGCGCGCGTGCCGGTGCAGGTGGTGACCACCACTGCCGCCGCCGCCGTGGTCGAGGGGGTGCAACCCGGCGCCCGCGTAGTCGTGGAAGGCATGCAGAACCTGCGCCCCGGCGCGCTGGTGCGCGAGGCCCCGGCCGCCGGCGCCTCGGCCGCCGCCGCCCGTCCGGCCCCTGCCACCGCGGGGCACTGAGCCATGACGCTGTCTGAACTCTGCATCCGCCGTCCGGTGATGACGGTGCTGCTGTGCCTGGCGGTGGTGGTCGCCGGCATCGTGCTGTATCCGACCATCCCGATCGCGGCGCTGCCCAGCTTCAACTCGCCGGTGATCCAGGTCACCGCCACGCTGCCCGGCGCCAGCCCGGAGACCATGGCGGCGTCGGTGGCCACGCAACTGGAGAAGCAGTTCGCGACCATCCCCGGCGTGACGGTGATCAGCTCGCAGAACACGCTCGGCAACTCCAGCATCACCATCGAATTCAACAACGACCGCAATATCGACGACGCGGCCGTCGACGTGCAGGCGGCACTGTTCCGCGCCCAGCGTTCGCTGCCGATCGAGATGACGGTGCCGCCGTCGTACCGCAAGGTCAACCCGGCCGACGCGCCGGTGCTGCTGCTGGCGATCAACTCGCCGGCGATGAGCCTGGCCGACCTCAATGCCTTTGGCGACAACCTGATCTCGCCCACGCTGGCCACGCTGCCGGGGGTGGCGCAGGTGCAGATCTTCGGGCAGAAGCGCTTTGCCGTGCGCGTGCGCGCCCACCCCGATGCGCTCGCCGCGCGCGGCCTGACGCTAGACGAGCTGGCCACGGCGCTCAATCGCGCCAACGCCAACACGCCGGTGGGCACGCTCGACAGCGCGCGCCAGACCCTGACCATCCAGGCCAACCGGCAGCTGACCAGCGCCGACGCCTTCCGCAACATCATCGTCGCCAGCCAGCCCAGCGGCGCGCTGGTGCGGCTCTCTGACGTGGCCGAGGTCGAGGACAGCGTCGAGACCATCAAGACCGGCAGCTGGCTCAACAACGAGCGCTCGATTGTGCTGGCCGTGCTGCGCCAGCCCGACGCCAACACCGTGGCAGTGGTCGATGCGATCAACGCCGCCCTGCCCCGCCTGATCCAGCAGATGCCGGGCTCGGTCAATGTGTCGGTGGTCAACGACCGCTCGCGCTCGATCCGCGAATCGATCCACGACGTGCAGTTCACGCTGGCGCTGACGGTGGCGCTGGTGGTGATGGTGATCTTCCTGTTCCTGCGCCGCGCCGCCGCCACGCTGATCCCCACGGTGTCGCTGCCGATCTCGCTGATCGGCACGGTGGCGCTGATGAAGGCCTTCGGCTACAGCCTGGACAACGTCTCGCTGCTGGCCATCACCCTGGCGGTGGGCCTGGTGGTGGACGACGCCATCGTTATGCTCGAGAACATCGTGCGCCATATCGAGGAAGGCGTGGCGCCGCTGAAGGCCGCGCTGGTGGGTTCGCGCGAGATGGGCTTCACCATCCTGTCGATCTCGATCTCGCTGGTGGCGGTGTTTATCCCGATCTTCTTCATGCCGGGCGTGATCGGGCTGTTGTTCCATGAATTTGCCGCGGTGGTGTCGCTGGCGATCCTGGTATCGGCGCTGGTGTCGCTGACGCTGATCCCGATGCTGTGCGCGCGCTTCCTGTCGGCCGAGAACGTGCCGGTGGATGAATCGCACCATGCCTACGGCGACCACGCGTCGGCGCAGCCCGACATCGTGCAGAAGCAGACCTTCGGCATGCGCTCCACGCAGTGGTTCGAGAACCTGTTCGAGTTCACGCTGCACCGCTATGCGCGCGGGCTGGACTGGTGCCTGGCGCACCGCCGCACCGTGTTGGCGGTCGCGGGCCTGACCTTCGTGCTGACCGCGGTGCTGTTCGTCACCATTCCCAAGGGCTTCTTCCCCGAAGAGGACATCGGCCAGATCCGCGTCAACGCCGAAGGCCCGCAGGACATCTCCTTCGACGCCATGGCGGAACGCCTGCGCGACGCCGCCGAGCGCATGCGCGCCAACCCCGCGGTCAAGAGCATCGTGGTCGCCATCGGCGGCGGCCCGTCGCCCGCCATCAACACCGGGCGCATGTTTGTCGAACTGAAGCCGCGCGGCGAGCGCGAAGCGATGCCGAAGGTGATCGAGTCGCTGCGGCGCGATGTTGCCGGTGTGCCGGGCCTGGCGGTGTACTTTGCGCCGGTGCAGAACCTGCAGCTGGGCGGGCGCCAGAGCAAGAGCCGCTACCAGTACACATTGCAGAGCGTGAAGGCCGGCCAGCTGCAGGACTCGTCCGACCAGCTGATGGCAAAGATGCGCGCCGATCCGATCTTCCGCGACGTCACCAGCGATTCGCAGCAGTCCGGGCTGGAGGCGCACCTGTCGATCGACCGCGACAAGGCCAATGCGCTGGGTGTGCAGATGCAGGACGTGCGCACCGCGCTGTACTCGGCCTTCGGCGAGCGGCAGGTGTCGACCATCTATACGCCGATCGACAACTACTACGTGATCCTGCAGGCGGCCGATGTCGACCGCACCGACGAGAGCGCGTTCTCCAAGCTCTATGTGCGCAGCAAGACCGGCCAGATGGTGCCGGTCTCAGCCTTCGCCACCACCGAGCGCCGGGTCGGGCCAATCTCCGTCAACCACCAGGGGCAGCTGCCTTCGGTGACGGTGTCGTTCAACCTGGCGCCGGGCGCGGCGCTGGGCGATGCTTCGGCACGCATCGACCGCTACCGGCAGGAGATCGCCATGCCCAGCTCGATCTTCACCAGCTGGGGCGGCGACGCGGCGGTGTTCCAGTCGTCGCAGGCGACGCAGATCGTGCTGCTGGTGGCAGCCATCGCGGTGATCTACACGCTGCTGGGCGTGCTGTATGAAAGCTATATTCATCCGCTGACGATCCTGGCGGGTTTGCCTTCGGCGGCGGTGGGCGCGTTGCTGACGCTGTTCATCTTCAATGTCGAGCTGTCGCTGATTGCCGTGATCGGCGTGCTGATGCTGATCGGCATCGTCAAGAAGAACGCGATCATGATGATCGACTTCGCGCTGGCCGCGCAGCGCGAACAAGGGATGACGCCGGCGAAGGCGATCCGGCAGGCGTGCCTGCTGCGCTTCCGGCCGATCATGATGACGACCTTCGCCGCGGTGATGGGTGCGCTGCCGCTGGCGCTCGGCTTAGGCGCCGGTGCCGAGTTGCGCCAGCCGCTGGGCCTGGCCGTGGTCGGCGGCCTGCTGTTCTCGCAGGTGATCACGCTGTTTATCACGCCGGTGATCTACCTCGCGCTGGACCGGTTCTCCGGGACGGGGCCGTTGCAGATTGATTCTGAAGGCACCAAGCTGCCGGACAAGGCTCCGGGCGAGACCGTGCACCAGCGCTGAGGCACCGGCAGACAAGAGGAGGCCGCAGCATTGCTGCGGGCTCTTTGCTTTCGAGGTGCCGGCCAGGGTCGGACATCAGCGACATGTAGTGGCTGCGCGCGCCATCCGCCTGAAAGCGGGCGCGGCTACGTGCTGGTGACGTGGGCGCGCCGGCACAAGGTTGCGAACACCGATGCGCTCGACGTCGCCGCGCACCGCCTGGAACGCCCGCGCGTCGTCACGGAATGATGACGTGACCATCACACCAACCCGGGCAACAAGCGGGAGCGCAGGCCGCCAACCCCGCCACTACAACGAGATAGGGAAAGGAACTGCGTGATGTCATTCCGTTTGCGCATTGCCGGCATGCTGGCCGCCGCTGTCGCTGTGCTCGCCACCGGCTGCGCGGCCACGCGCCCCGCGCCCGAGGCGGTCAGCGCCGCCTTCGCCGGCAAGTCCTACGTGCTGCTGGGCGAGGTCCACGACAACGCCGCCGCGCAGCAGCAGCGCCTGGCCGCGCTGACGCGCGCCGTCGAGCAAGGCTGGCGCCCGGCCATCGCCATGGAACAGTTCGACCGCGAGCGCCAGCCCGATATCGAGCGCGCCCGCCGCGAGCGCCCGCGCGATGCCGACTACCTGATCGCCCAGGCCGGCGGCGGTGCCTGGCAATGGCCGCTGTACCGGCCGGTGGTGGCGCTGGCGCTGCGGTACGACCTGCCGCTGGTGGCGGCCAACCTGTCGCGCGCCGACGCCGGCAAGATCGTGCGCGGCGGACTGGACAGCCTGTTCCCGGCCGGCGAGCGCCAGCAGCTGGGTCTGTCCGGTGCGCTCCCCGGCGACCTCGTGGCCGCGCAGACGGCGGTGCTGGACCGGGGCCACTGCGGCAATTTCCCCAAGGCCATGCTGCCCGGGATGCTGGCGGCGCAGGCCGCGCGCGATGCGGTGATGGCGCAGACGCTGCGCCCCTACGCGCAGCGCGGCGCGGTGCTGATCGCCGGCAACGGCCACGTGCGGCGCGACATCGGCGTGCCGCGCTGGCTGGGGGCGGGCGTGGGGCAGGTGGTCAGCGTGGGGTATGTGGAAAACCCGCCTGCCGACGGCGAGTTCGACATGGCCGTGGTGGTGCCGGCGGTGGCGCGCAAGGACCCGTGCCTGCAGGCGAAGCCGGCGGGTTGAGGGGCCTGCGCCCGCGCTGCAATCCGCCATCCACGTAAACCCCGACCCTTTCTGCCCCCGATTGACAGCCTTTTGACAGTTTCCCCCGCCTAGAATCCGCCCCATGACCGGTAATTCCGGTCTGACGTTCACCAAAAGTCCAAGAACAGTCCCGGCCACGCCCCGCCGCGCCGGACAGGAGACAAGCACCGGCACTGCGCCTTTCGCGCAGTCCGCCAGGCTGTCTTCCCGTCCCCCGCAACGCAGTGGCAGCCGGAACGCCCGGGTCGGATCGCGGCTGCCAGCAGGCTGGCATGGCGCATCCCCGGTAACACCAGGAGACCGCTATGCGCCGTACCTATTCCCGCCTGGCCCATGCCGTGATGGCATCGGCCGCCGTTGCCGCCACCTTCGCCGCCGCGCCGGCCTTTGCGCTCGATAGCGTCAAGGTCATGATCGGCGCCAACCCCGGCGGCGGCTTTGACCAGACCGGCCGCTCGCTGGGCGCCGCGATGATTGCCGCGGGCCAGGCCAAGACCGCTTCATACGACAACAAGGGCGGCGCCGGCGGCACCATCGCGCTGACCCAGTTCGTCAATACCGACAAGGGCAACCCCAATGCGCTGATGGTGGTGGGCGCGGTGATGGTGGGCGCGATCGAGACCAACAAGCCGCCGGTCACGCTGAAGAACGCCACCCCGATCGCGCGCCTGTTCGCCGACACCATGGTCATCACCGTGCCGGCCAGCTCGCCGATCAAGTCGGTCAAGGACCTGACCACGCAGCTCAAGGCCAACCCGGGCAGCGTCAGCTGGGGCGGCGGCTCCAAGGGTTCGATCGACCACATCCTGGCCGGCCTGATCGCCAAGGAATCGGGCGTCGATCCCAAGAAGATCAACTACGTGCCGTTCCAGGGCGGCGGCGAAGCCTCGGCCTCGATCATGGGCGGCCACGTGACGGTGGGCATCGCCGGCGTGTCGGAATTCCTGCCCTTCATCAAGAGCGGCAAGATGCGCGCGCTGGCGGTGACCTCCAAGGACCGCACCGCCGATATCCCGACGCTCAAGGAGCAAGGCGTGAACGTCGAGATCTATAACTGGCGCGGCGTGTACGGCGCGCCCGGCATCAGCGCCGAGCAGCGCAAGGCCATGATCGACGCCGTGGTCAAGGCCACCGAGAGCCAGGCCTGGAAGGACACGCTGCAGAAGAATGACTGGACCCCGTTCCTGCTGACTGGCGACGAGTTCGGCAAGTTCGTCGACAGCGAATCGGCCCGCCTGGGCGGCTCGCTGCGTGAACTGGGCGTGGCCAAGTAAGAACTGCCGGCAGCACCCAAACCGGCAGTACCGCATCAACCTGCTTTACCTGTCGTGCCTGCCAATCCCGCCGGTGAACCCGGCGGCAGGAAAACGGCGCAGGGCCCGGTGTCCACCTGCGATACCAGACAAATAATCATATGTCGCCGGGCCCTGCCGCCGCGCGGGCAGCACCTGCCAGCGTCGCGGACGCCAGCACCCATGCTGGCGACAAAGGCCAAGGAGTCTCCATGAAACCCTCGCACCTCGCCATCGGCATTGCCGTGCTGGCGCTCTCCCTGTTTTTCTTCCTCGGGCTGTCCGGCATTTCCGGCGACGAGGGCTACGCCGGCCTGTCGCCGCGCTTCGTGCCCACGCTGGTGGCCGTCGGCCTGGCCGTGTGCGGCGCGCTGCTGACCTGGCAGGGCGTGCGCGGCGGTTTCCGCAATATGCCGGAAGAAGATGCCGAGCTGCCCAACGCGCCGCACAACTTCGGCGGCTTCCTGTGGGTGGCCGCGGGCCTGGTGCTGAACATGGCGCTGATCGGCACGCTTGGCTTCGTGATCGCTTCCACGCTGCTGATGGTGTGCGTGGCGCGTGGCTACGGCAGCCGCCGCATCGTGCGCGACGCGCTGATGGGCCTGTGCATCACGGTGCCGATGTGGGCGCTGTTTGAGTTCCTGCTCGGCATCAACCTGCCGCTGCTGCCCATCGCCGGCTTCTGAGCCCGCCCGCCCGTCCAGCAAGGAGTCTTCGAATGGATACCCTGAACCAGCTGATGCACGGCTTTGCCGTGGCCATCACGCCGATCAACCTGATGTGGGCCCTGGTGGGCTGCTTCCTTGGCACCGCCATCGGCGTGCTGCCGGGCATCGGCCCCGCGCTGACGGTGGCGATGCTGCTGCCGCTGACCGCCAAGGTGGAACCGACCGCCGCGCTGATCATGTTCGCCGGCATCTACTACGGCGCGATGTACGGCGGCTCGACCACCTCGATCCTGATGAACACGCCGGGCGAGTCTTCCACCATGGTCACAGCCATGGAAGGCAACCTGATGGCCAAGAACGGGCGCGCCGGCCCGGCGCTGGCCACCGCGGCGATCGGCTCGTTCGTGGCGGGCACCATCGCCACGGTGATGCTGTCGATGTTCGCGCCGGTGGCGGCGGACGTTGCGCTGCAGTTCGGCCCGGGCGAGTACTTCATGATCATGCTGCTGGCCTTCACCACGGTCTCGGCCGTGCTGGGCTCGTCGCTGCTGCGCGGCATGACCGCACTGTTCCTGGGCCTGGGCATCGGCCTGATCGGCATGGATTCGCTGTCGGGCCAGACCCGCTATTCGATGAACGTGCAGGAGCTGTACGACGGCATCGACATCGTGGTGGTGGCGGTGGGCCTGTTCGCGGTGGGCGAGGCGCTGTTCAACGCGTTCTTCCCGCAGCCGGCGGGCACCTTCAACAAGCTCAGCTCGGTCCACATGAACAAGTCGGACTGGAAGCGCTCGATCCCGGCGTGGATCCGCGGCACCTTCATCGGCTTCCCGTTCGGGCTGATCCCCGCCGGCGGCGCCGAGATCCCGACCTTCCTGTCGTATGCCACCGAGAAGAAGCTGTCCGACCACAAGGAAGACTTCGGCAAGGTCGGCGCGATCGAAGGCGTGGCCGGCCCCGAAGCGGCCAACAACGCCGCAGTGACCGCGACGCTGGCCCCGCTGCTGACGCTGGGCATCCCCACCTCCAACACCACCGCGATCCTGCTGGCCGCGTTCCAGAACTACAACCTGCAGCCGGGCCCGATGCTGTTCCAGACCTCGGGCGACCTGGTGTGGGGCCTGCTGGCGTCGCTGTATATCGGCAACGTCATGCTGCTGGTGCTGAACCTGCCGGCGATCGGGCTGTGGGTGCGCATGCTGCGCGTGCCCACGCCGCTGCTGTACGGCGGCATCCTGATCTTCGCCGGGCTGGGCGCCTACGGCATCCGCCAGTCGTGGTTCGACCTGCTGCTGCTGTTCGTGGTCGGCCTGCTCGGCATGGTGATGCGCCGCTTCGACTTCCCCACCGCGCCGGTGATCGTGGGCATGATCCTGGGGCCGATGGCCGAGAAGCAGCTGCGCAATGCGCTGTCGATCGGCCAGGGCGACTGGACCCTGTTCCTGCGCCAGCCGATCTCGGCCACCATCCTGGCGCTGACCGTGGCGGTGGTGGTGATCCCGCGCCTGTTGCGCTGGCACGCGACCCGCACCTCGGCGCACGCGCAGGCCGACAACGCGGCCTGATGCGCGCGATCTTGCGGTAAGCTTTGCGAGGCCCGCACGCCAATGGTGTGCGGGCCTCTTGTCTTTCGTCTCTCGTTTTCCAAAACAACAAGGCGCCGGCGCTTCCGTGCCAGGCCGCTGAACCATGCGTCTCTTCTCCAACCCCTGGCTGTCCGCGCTGCCCACGCTGGCGCTCGGGCTGGCCGCCGCCCTGCTCTGCACCGCGCTGCATACCCCGCTGCCGTGGATGATCGGCCCGCTGCTGGCCGTGGCCGCCGCGCGCATGGCCGGGGCCGACCTGCGGGCGCCGTCGCAGGCCCGCAACGCGGGCCAGTGGGTGATTGGCGCGTCGCTCGGGCTCTACTTCACGCCGGACGTGGTGGCGCGGTTGGTGGAATACCTGCCCTACATCATTGCCGGCTCGCTGTTCGCGCTGGTGCTGGGCGCGGGCGGTGCCATCCTGCTGCGGCGGACCACCGGCGTGGCCTTCAAGACCGCGTTCTTCTCCACCGCCATCGGCGGTGCCTCGGAGATGGCCAACCTGGCCGAGCGCAACGGCGCGCGCATCGACCAGGTGGCGGCCGCGCATTCACTGCGGGTGCTGATGGTGGTGGTGACCGTGCCGGCCATCTTCCAGTACGGCGGCATCCACGGGCTCGACCCCTATATCCCCGGCCCGCGCGTGGTCAGCGCCCCGGGGCTGCTGGCGCTGGTCGCGATCACGCTGGGCGTGGCGCTGCTGGTGAAGCGGCTGAACATGCCCAACCCGTTCGTGATCGGCACGCTGCTGGCCGCGGCGGTGCTGACCGCGTCCGGGATCGAGCTGTCGGCCATCCCCACCTGGATGAGCCGTGCCGGCCAGCTGCTGATCGGGGTCTCGCTGGGGGTGCGCTTCTCGCGCGAGTTCCTGCATACCGCGCCGCGCTTCCTGTCGGGCGTGGCGCTCTACACCGTGCTGGCGCTGGTGGTATCGGCGCTGGTGGGCTGGGGGCTGTCGGCGCAGTCGGGCGCGCACCCGGCCACGGTGATCCTGGGCACCACGCCGGGCGGCATCGCCGAGATGTGCATCACGGCCAAGGTGCTGGAGGTGGGGGTGCCGCTGGTGACCGCGTTCCACGTGATCCGGATGGCCTTCGTGGTGCTGGCCACCGGCCCCCTGTATCATTGCCTCAAACATCGCGTCGCGCCGGAGGAGACAGAGTAGCGGTCCGTTACAGGACGGCTACGGTGCGGCCAGCCAGAACCAGGAGCGCCATGTCCGAAGCCGCACCGCAATTCAGCCTCAACGATATCGACGCCACGCTGGAGCGCGTGCTGGCGCCATGGGTGCGCCAGCTCGGCCTGCGTGCCGAAGCCGTCGATGCCCAGGGCGTCACGCTGCGCCTGCCGTTCAGCGAATCGTTCCGCCATGCGGGCGGCGTGGTCTGCGGCCAGGTGCTGATGTCCGCCGCCGATACCGCCATGATCGTCGCCGTGGCCAGCGCGCTGGGCGCCTTCCGCCCGATGACCACGGTCACGCTCACCACCAATTTCATGCGCCCGGTGATCGACGGCGACGTGCTGGTGCGCGCCAACGTGCTGCGGCTGGGCAAGACCGTGGTGTTCGGCGAGATCGAGCTGACCGGCACCGACGGCAAGCTGGCGGTGCAGGCCACCACCACCTACGCCCTGCTCTGATCCCCTCGCAACGCCAGCGCCCATGACTTCCGGCCACGCCCATCCCTTCGACCAGGTCGTCTTTGCCGGCGGTGGCAACCGCTGCTGGTGGCAGGCGGGCTGGTGGGACGCGGTCGCGCCGGAACTGCAGTTGCGCCCGCGCGTGATCGCCGCGATCTCGGCCGGCGCGGCGACGGCGTGCATGGTCTATGCGCACGACTCGCATCAGACCATGGACTACTACCGCGAGGTCCTGTCCAACAACCGCCGCAATGCCTACTGGGGCAACCTGCTGCGCAATGAGCGCGTGTTCCCGCATTACGGCATCTACCGCACCGCGCTGCTGACGATCTTCGCCGACGGGCGCCTCTCGCACCTGCAGCAGGCGCCGGAGATCCGCATCGGCGTGGCCCATATCCCGCGCTGGAGCGGCCCGCGCCTGGCGGTGGCAGCGGGGCTGCTGGCGTACAACATCGACAAGCATGTGCTCAAGACGCTGCACCCGCGGCTGGGGCGCAAGCTGGGCTTCCGGCCGGAGTTCGTGCGCGCGCAGGACTGCGATTCGCCCGAGCAGCTGGCCGACCTGCTGCTGCAGTCGGCCTCCACGCCGCCGTTTACGCCGGTGCTGCGCCGCGGCGGCCGCCCGGTGCTGGACGGCGGGCTGGTCGACAACGTGCCCGTGGACGCGCTCGATGCCACCCCGGGCAATGTGCTGGTGCTGGTGACAAGGCTGTATCCGCGCCCGCGCCGTTTCGTGCTTGAGCAAGGCGGCCAGCGCCGCCTGTACCTGCAGCCCTCGCAGCGCGTGCCGATCTCGAGCTGGGACTACACCCGGCCCGATGCCATGACTCACGCCTACGAACTGGGCCGCCGCGACGGGGAAACTTTCCTGCGCGAGTGGCCGTCGATCCTGAATACCGAACTGCGGCCCGCTGCCTAGTTTCTTGTTTGCTGGCGCTGGCCTGATTGTTGTCGATGCGGCCCGTGTGCCGCGACAGGAGGCATGGATGACTAAGCGCCAGACAACCCCCGCCGGGGCCAGGGAACCGCGGCGCGCCCGCGAGGTCAGCGCGGCGCCGCCGGTGGAGCAGGTGCCGCGCGTGCGCGACGGCCGCACGCGGCGCAATGACAAGGTGCGCAAGGCAGACCTGGTGGTGATCGGCGGCGGCTCGGGCGGCGTGGCCTGCGCGCGGCGTGCCGCCGCGCACGGCGCACGCGTGATCCTGGTCGAGCGCGATGCCATCGGCGGCACCTGCGTCAACCGCGGCTGCGTGCCCAAGAAGATGCTGTCCTACGGCGCCGGCTGGTCGGCCATCCTGTCGGGCTGCCTGTCGCATACCGGTGGGCGTGAGGACTGGCGCGACGCAATCGTGCGCGTCAATGCCGAGGTTGCGCGGCTGAACGCGGGCTACACCCAGCGCCTGCACGAATCCGGCGTGGAAATCCTGCGCGGCGATGCGCTGGTTACCGGCAAGGACGAAGTGCGCGTCGGCGACGAGACCATTCACGCGCGCCGCATCCTGATCGCCACCGGCGCGCGCCCGCGCGCGCTCGAAGTCCCGGGCGGCGAACTGGCCGCCAGTTCAGACGATGTCTTCACCTGGCAGACCGTGCCGGGTTCGATTGCGGTCATCGGCGGCGGCTACATCGGCGTGGAGCAGGCCTCGATCCTGTCGCGCTACGGCGTCAAGGTAGACCTGATCGTTGCCGGCGACCGGCTGCTGCCCCACTTCGACCACGACATCTCCCGGTCGCTGGCCGAGGCACTGACCGCGCGCGGCGTGCGCCTGCACCTGAACGCCAGGGTGCACCTGCTGAGCCAGGCCAACGGCGCGGTTGAAGTGTGCTACCGCCCCACCGACCGCCCCGGCCAGACCGAGGCTGTGCGCGCGCAGGCCGCGCTGGCGGCGATCGGGCGCATTTCCAACGTGCAGGGCTTCGGGCTGGAGGCGGTTGGCGTGGACTTTGGCGACAAGGGCGGCATCCGCGTGGACCGCCAGTTCCGCAGCAACGTGCGCGGCATCTACGCGCTCGGCGACGCCATCGACGGCCTGCACCTGACCCCGGTGGCCACCGCGCAGGGCCGCTGGCTGGCCGACCGCCTGTACGGCCGGCGCGGCGAACGCGCCGATTTCGACTTCGTGCCGACCGCGGTGTTCTGCGAGCCCGCCATCGGCGCCGTGGGCCTGACCGAGGCCCAGGCGATCGCAGCCGCCGGCAGGCCCGAGCGCATCCGCACCGTGGTCAAGCGCTTTGTCTCGCTGGAAAACCGCTTTGCCGGCAACTCCCACCAGTCGATGTTCAAGCTGGTGCTGAACGCGCGCAGCGGGCGCGTGCTCGGTGCGCACCTGATGGACGACGCCGCGCCCGAGATCGTGCAGACGCTGGCGGTGGCATTGCGGCTGGGCGTGCGCGAATCGCACCTGCAGACCACGGTGCAGTTGCATCCGACGGTGGCGGAGGAGTTATATGGTTAGGGGTTATTCGCCGATGGGCAGCTTCAGCACCGCGCGCACGCCGGTGCCCTGCAAGCCGTCGCCAAGCTCCACCGTGCCGCCAAACCGCGCCGCCATCTCGCGCGAGATGGCCAGCCCCAGCCCGGAGCCCGGCTCCGCATTGCCAACGCGCCGGTAGAAGCGCGCGAAGACCTTTTCGCGCTCTTCGGCCGGAATGCCCGGCCCATCGTCTTCCACCACCAGGCACGCGGTCTGGTCGGCGCGCGTGGCCGACAGCGTGATGCGGCTGCCGCGTGGCGAGTACTGGATCGCGTTGTGGACCAGGTTGGCCAGCGCCTCGCGCAGCAGCGCGGGGTCGGCGCGCACCGGCAGCTTCAGCCCCGGCACCGGCTCCCAGCCGAAGTCCTGCTGCTTGCCGCGCGCCAGCGGCAGGTAGTCCAGCGCCACCTGCTCGGCCACGGTGACGGCGTCGATGATGTCGATGCCATCGGCTTCCTGGGCGGCTTCGCCGTGGTGCTGGCGTACCCGCGCCAGCGCCAGCAGCTGGTTGGTCAGGCGCGCGGCCTGTTCCAGCTGGGTGACGATGCCGCCCACGGCTTCGCCGGCGGCCTGGCGCGCGGTCTCGGGGTCAGGGGCGCGCAGCTGGCGCTGGGCGTATTCGGCCTGGGTCTTCAGGATGGCCAGCGGCGTGCGCAGCTGGTGCGCGGCGTCGGCGATGAACTGGGCCTGCGACTGCGCCATTGCCGCGGAGCGCGACACGTGCAGGTTGACCGCGTCGACCAGCGGGCGCACCTCGGCGGGCACGCGCTCGAACGTTAGCGGTGTCAGGTCATCCGGCGAGCGCGCTTCCACGTCGTCGCGCACGCGCGCCAGCGGGCGCAGCACGTAGGTGACGCCGCCCACCAGGATGCCGGCGCTTAGCAGGATCAGCAGCAGGTCGCGCGCCAGCGCGCTGCGCCAGACCGTGCCGATCAGCGTGGTGCGCGGCTCGGCGGTCTCGGCCACCTGGATGATCACGCGCATGCGCGCGTCCGGGCGGTATACCGGCCGCGCCATCGCGGCGATGCGCACGGACTCGCCCAGGTATTCGGCGTCGTAGAAGCGCGGCTGGTTGTTGACGAGGGTGCCGGCAGGAAGCGGCAGGTCGTCGTAGCCGGTGACGGTCTCGACCTGGCCGGCGCGCTCGGTCGACACGCGGTAGAACACATGGGTCTGCGCCGCCGTCTCGAACATCTCCATGGCGGCATCGGGCAGGGTCAGCTGGACGTTGTCGCCAGCCATGCCGATGGCACTGTCGATGGCGCGGATCGAGCCATAGAGCGAGCGGTCATAAGCCGTGTTGGCGGCGTCGCGCAGGGTGCCGTAGGTGAGCCAGGTGTCGATCGCCATCATCGCCGCCAGCGCCGGCACCAGCAGCAACAGCAGTTGCCGGCGCAGGCTGCCGCGGCGCCAGGACGGGACGCGATGGCGCCGCGCCATCTTCAGCGTCCGGCCTCGGGCTCCAGCAGGTAGCCGAAGCCGCGCAGGGTGACGATGGTGACGCCGTGCCCGGCCAGCTTCTTGCGCAGCCGGTAGACCAGCACCTCGATCGCGTCGGGCGAGACATCGGCGTCGAGCGAGAACACCTTGTCGAGCAGCTGCGCCTTGGTCAGCGGCTGGCCGCTGCGTGCCAGCAGCGCGCCCAGCAGGGTCGATTCGCGCGGGGTCAGCGCCAGCGGGGCGCCGTCCAGCGTGAAGCTGCGGGTCTCGCCGTCGAACACCAGCGTGCCGCACTGCAGGCGCGGATGCGCGCGCCCGCGGCTGCGGCGGATCAGCGCCAGCAGCCGCGCTTCCAGCTCGGCAATGGCAAAGGGCTTGGGCAGGTAGTCGTCGGCGCCCAGGTTCAGGCCGCGCACGCGTTCGTCCAGCGTGTCCTGCGCGGTCAGGATCAGCACCGGGGTGCGGTCGTCGCGCGCGCGCATGGACTTGAGCACGGCCAGCCCGTCCTTGCCGGGCAGGCGCAGGTCGAGCAGCACCGCGTCGTATTCCTCGGCCTGCAGGCGGGCCTCGGCCTGCAGCCCGTCGGCGACATGCTCGATCACAAAGCCGCCCTGCTCCAGCGCGCGGGCGACCCAGCGTGCCAGTTCGATTTCATCCTCCACCAGCAGGATGCGCATGCCGGTCTCCTCCTCTGCCGGTTTGGTCCATGTTTCGGTTGCGGCGGCGGAAACCGTCCGGAGAACAGGGGGCTGCACCGATGGAGCGCGCCCGCCGCGGGCGCCTATAATAACCCCGCCCCGCTGGTCCCGGCGCGTGTTGTCCGTGCGCCCGCTCCCTTCCACAGGCAGTTCTTCCGTTTCCGACCACCGTGCCCACGCGTCCACCCCCGCCGTCCCTGCCGTGCGCTTGCGAGCCGCCTGCCTCGGGGCAGCGCCGCCGCCTGCTGGGCGCATCGCTGCTGGCCGGCGCCACCTTGCCGGCCGCGTGGCCCCTTCATGCCCAGTCTAGGCCCCCGGCGCCGCCGCCGGGGTATCCGTCCGGGTATGACGCCACCATCGCCGGCGCCATGCGCGAAGGCATGGTCACGGTCTATGCATCGACCGACCTGAAAGTGGCGCAGCCGCTGATCGCCGCGTTCGAGGCGCGCTACCCGGGCATCCGCGTGCACTACCAGGATCTCAACACGATCGAGCTGAACCAGCGCTTCCTGGCCGAGACCGCGGCGCTGGGCGGCAAGCGGCCCGCGCCCGATGCGGCCTTCGCCGACGTGCTGTGGAGCACGGCGATGGACCTGCAGATCAAGCTGGTCAACGACGGCCATGCGCAGCGCTACGCCTCGCCCGAGCGCGCCGGCCTGCCCGGCTGGGCGGTGTGGCGCGACGAGGCCTGGGGCACCACCTTCGAGCCCGCGGTGATCGTCTACAACCGCCACCACCTGGCCGGCATGCGCCCGCCGCGCAGCCGCAGCGGGCTGGCGCGGCTGCTGCAGGAGCACGCGCCGCGCTGGCATGGCAAGGTGGTGACGTATGACGTGGAGCGCTCGGGCGTGGGCTACCTGCTGGCGCAGCAGGACGCGCGCATGGGCAGTGAGTTCTGGTATCTGGCGCAGGCGCTGGGGCGCGCCGGGGTGCAGCTGTCGGCGTCCACCGCCGAGATGATCGAGCGCATCGCCAGCGGCGAGCTGGTGATGGGCTACAACCTGCTGGGTTCGTACGCGCTGTCGCTGATGGAGCGTGGCGCGGCCATCGACGTGATCGCCCCGCGCGACTACACGCTGGTGATGTCGCGAGTAGCCTTTATTGCCCGGCGCGCGCCGCGGCCCAATGCGGCGCGGCTGTGGCTGGACTACCTGCTCTCGCGCGAGGGCCAGGCGCTGCTGGCCAAGTCCACCTCGCAGCTCTACACCATCCGCACCGATACCGACAGCGTGCACACCGCGGCGGCATTGTCGGAGCGGCTGGGCTACGCGCTCAAGCCGATCAGCGTCGGCCCGGGCCTGCTGGCCGCGCAGGACGCGATGCGCAAGCGCGCATTCCTGGCGCGCTGGCGCGAGGCCATGCGCGGATAAGCGCGGATAAGCGCGCCGCTCAGGGGACCAGGTCGCCGGTATCGAGCCCGCCCGGCTGGGCGTTCGGGCAGGCCTGCTGGCACAGCGTGGACAGTTCCCGGTCCAGCGCCGCCATCGGGCGCGGCACGTAGCCGTGGCGCAGCGCCGGCGAGAACTTCAGGGTATCGATGAAGGCGTCGGACATGCGCTCGGCGTTGGCGTCGAGGTCGAAGTCCTGGGGCGAGAACAGCCAGTGCGCCAGCACCCCGCCGATGGCGGCATGGAAGGCATTGACGGCCAGGTCCAGGTCCAGGTCGGCGGGCAGCTGGCCGCGCTCCAGGGCCAGGCGCAGGTGCTCGCGCATCTTGACCAGGCCTTCCTGGTGCGACTGGCGCTGGCGCTCGAAGATGGCGCCGTTGTCCTGCACCATCTCGCACTTGTGGAAGATGATCTCGAACACCCGGCGCCAGCGCGGGTTGACCACGGTCTGGCGCATCACATAGGCGCAGATGTCGCGGATGCCGCCCAGCGGGTCTTCCTGGCGCGCGAGCCGCTCGGGGTCGCACAGCGCTTCCACGGGCAGGTTGACGCGGTCGCACATGGCGGCGAACACATCGCTCTTGTTCTTGAAGTGCCAGTAGATCGCGCCGCGCGTGACACCCGCCGCCTCGGCGATGTCCGCCAGCGACGGGCGTGCCACGCCGCGGGCGTGGAACACGGCTTCGGCCGCGTCGAGAATCCGGTGGCGCGTTTCAAGCGCCTCTTCCTTGGTACGTCTGACCATTTTTGTCTCTGGTGCCGGCGGCATGACGCAATGGATCCGTCATGGCCAGCCTTGTTGGTTCTCCCTGGGTGCGGCCCCGCTGTGGCAGCCGCACGGCCGGCGCACGCGCCGGCGGGTCGTTGTCGTCACATGCCAATGTGCTTGCAGCCTGCGAGCCGATACGACGGCGCGCATCCTAACCCGAGCCGGCGATTTGCGCCGTGATTCCGAACGGGTGGGGAGCAATTTGGACCGGCCGGTTGGGTTTGACCGGGGGCGGGATCCGTATTGCCGCGGCCCTGCGGCGCAGGTTGTGCGCCGAAAGTCCCTTCTGCAACATCAACTTAACATACATGCTTGAATGTATATATAATACGCGCTTGTCCGGCATTCGGCCAGCCGCCTTCTGTGACATACCCAGCACAGTTGGCAATCCCTGCCGCAGGCCAGCCGGTCATGAATCCAGTCGTTACATAAAAGCCGCCGTTCGTCGCATTTGACACTGCGACGCCGCGATTTGTGGCTAGCATCACGCTTTTGTCCGCCGCAAACCGTGCGGCGGGCTGTGTCGTATCCGTTTGTCGGATGACAGGTCGGGACGATGCGGCAGATCTCAAATTGCCATCATGGGGTTATCGATGAGGAAGTCCCAACGTATCCGTTGCGTTGCTGCCTATGCACTAGCGGCACTGTCTGCCGTGGCGCTTGTTGCCTGCGGCGACAAGAAGGCCGAAGGCGGCGCCCCGCCGCCGCCGGAAGTGGGTGTGGTGACCGTGACGCCGTCGCCGGTCGCCGTCGTCAATGAACTGCCGGGCCGCCTGGAAGGCATACGCACGGCCGAAGTGCGTGCTCGCGTCGAAGGCATCGTGCTGTCGCGCAACTACACCGAAGGCGGCGAAGTGAA
Source organism: Cupriavidus necator (assembly GCF_016127575.1). Taxonomy (NCBI): domain Bacteria; kingdom Pseudomonadati; phylum Pseudomonadota; class Betaproteobacteria; order Burkholderiales; family Burkholderiaceae; genus Cupriavidus; species Cupriavidus necator. Next base: position 1,537,602 of record NZ_CP066018.1, on the reverse strand, counting down.
GGCCGGCCAGGTGATGTTCCGCATCGACCCGGCACCCTACCAGGCCACGCTGGCTTCGGCCCAGGCCGCGCTGCAGCGCGCCGAGGCCAACGCCGTGTCGGCGCGCCTGAAGGCCGATCGCTACAAGCCCCTGGTGGCCGTCAACGCGGTCAGCAAGCAGGAGTACGACGACGCCGTGGCCTCCGCCGGCCAGGCCAACGCCGACGTGGCCTCGGCCAAGGCGGCGGTGCGCACCGCCCAGATCAACCTGGGCTACACCACCGTGACCGCGCCGATCAGCGGCCGCGCCGGCCGTGCGCTGGTGACCGAGGGCGCGCTGGTGGGCAAGGGCGAGGCGACCAAGCTGGCGCTGGTGGAGCAGGTCGACCCGATGTGGGTCACCTTCACCCAGCCGGCTTCGGAAGTCACGCGCCTGCGCCGCGCCATCGAGTCCGGCGTGGTCAAGGGCGTCAACGGCGGCGCCAACGTGCGCCTGTTCGTGGAAGACGGCCGCGAGTACGAGCACACCGGCAAGCTGCTGTTCTCGGACATGACGGTCGACCCGACCACCGGCGCGATCACGCTGCGCGCGCAGTTCCCGAACCCGAAGCGCGAGCTGCTCTCGGGCACCTTCGTGCGCGTGAAGATCGAGCAGGGCGTGGACGAGAACGCACTGACCGTGCCGCAGCGGGCGCTGATCCGCGGCGCGCAGGGTGCCAGCGTGATGGTGGTGGGCACGGACGGCAATGTCGCGGCGGTGCCGGTCAAGGCGCCGCAGGCCATTGGCGACCGCTGGGTCGTGACCGAAGGCCTGAAGGGCGGCGAGAAGGTGATCGTCGAAGGCCTGCAGAAGGTCAAGGTCGGTGCGCCGGCCAGGGCGGTACCGTTCAAGCCGGCCGGGGCCTCGGCACCGGCCGCGGCGACGGCCTCCGCCCCGGCGGCGCCGGCCTCGGCCCCCAAGGCCGAGGGCCCGCAGCAAGCCAAGTCTGACGCCAAGCAAGGCTGAACCCTGCCGTACCACCAATACGGCAAATACGGCTAGACCGCTAGACCAAGAGGGAGCCAGTTTATGGCCAAGTTTTTTATCGACCGGCCGGTGTTCGCGTGGGTGCTCGCGCTGATCATCGTGCTGGGCGGCATATTGTCGATCCTGCAGTTGCCGATCGCGCAATATCCGAACATCGCCCCGCCGACGATCTCGGTCACCGCCACCTACCCGGGTGCGTCGGCCAAGACGCTGGAGGATTCCGTCACCTCGGTGATCGAGCAGGAGCTCAACGGCGCCCCTAACCTGCTCTACTACAACTCCACCAGCGAGTCGTCCGGCCTGGCGAGCATCACCATCGCCTTCGCGCCGGGTTCGAACGTCGACCTGAACTCGGTCGAAGTGCAGAACCGCCTCAAGCGCGTGGAAGCGCGCCTGCCGGCTGAAGTGCGCCAGCAGGGCGTGCGCGTGGACAAGGCCGGGAACAACTACATGATGTTCCTGACCGTGTCGTCCAAGTCCGGCACGGCCGACGCGATCCAGCTCGGCAACTATGTCTCGGCGCAGGTGATCGACTCGATCCGCCGGGTGCCGGGCGTGGGCCAGGCCGACCTGTTCGGCACCGAGTACGCCATGCGGATCTGGCTGGACCCGGCCAAGCTGACCGGCTACAACCTGACCCCGACCGACGTCACCGCCGCGGTGGGCGAGCAGAACATCCAGGTCGCCGTGGGCGAGCTGGGCGGCACGCCCTCGCCCAAGGGCACCGAGCTCAACGCCACCGTCACCACCGAAAGCCGCCTGACCACGCCTGAGCAGTTCGGCAACATCCTGCTGCGCACCAACCCGGACGGGTCTTCGGTGCGCATCAAGGACGTGGGCCGGGTGGAGCTGGGCGGTGCCGACTACTCGACGCTGGCCCGCACCAACGGCAAGCCGTCGGCGGCCATCGCCATCAAGCTGGCCCCGACCGGCAACGCGCTGGCCACGGCCACCGCGGTGCGCGCCAAGATGGAAGAGCTGTCCAAGAACTTCCCGGCGGACTACCAGTACTCGGTGCCTTACGACACCTCGGCCTTCGTCAAGATCTCGATCGAGGAAGTGATCAAGACCCTGCTCGAAGCCGTGGTGCTGGTGTTCCTGGTGATGTACCTGTTCCTGCAGAACTTCCGCGCCACGCTGATCCCGACGCTGGTGGTGCCGATCGCGCTGCTGGGCACCTTCGGCGCGCTGCTGGCGTTCGGCTTCTCGATCAACGTGCTGACCATGTTCGGCATGGTGCTGGCCATCGGTATCCTGGTGGACGATGCCATCGTGGTGGTCGAGAACGTCGAGCGGATTATGAGCGAGGAAGGACTCTCGCCACGTGAGGCCACGCGCAAGGCCATGGGCCAGATCACCGGCGCGATCGTCGGCATCACGCTGGTGCTGACCGCGGTGTTCATCCCGATGGCATTCTTCTCGGGCTCGGTGGGCAACATCTACCGCCAGTTCTCGCTGTCGCTGATCTCGTCGATGGCATTCTCGGCGCTGCTGGCGCTGACGCTGACCCCGGCACTGTGCGCGACGCTGCTCAAGCCCGTGGAAGCCGGCCATCACCATGAGAAGACGGGCTTCTTCGGCTGGTTCAACCGCACCTTCGCGCGTTCGGCCACCAGCTACCAGGGCGTGGTCGCGCGCATCCTCAAGCGCTCCGGCCGCTACCTGATCATCTACGCGGTCATCATCGTCGGCGTGGTGGTGCTGTTCAAGCGCCTGCCGTCGTCGTTCCTGCCCGATGAGGACCAGGGCTACATGATCACCGTGGTGCAGCTGCCCAATGGCGCCACCCAGGACCGTACCATCGGCGTGCTCAAGCAGATCGAGGACTACTACCTGCAGAAGGAAAGCAAGGTGGTTGACCAGATGATCACGGTGGCGGGCTTCTCCTTCTTCGGCCGCGGCCAGAACGGCGGTATCGCGTTCGTGCGCCTGAAGGACTGGAAGGAGCGCACCGGCGACGGCGAGACCGCGCAGGCCCTGGTCGGCCGTGCCTTCGGCGCGCTCTCGTTCATCAAGGACGCGATCATCTTCCCGCTCAACCCGCCGGCGATTTCCGAGCTGGGCAACTCCTCGGGCTTTGACTTCCGCCTGCAGGACCGCACCGGCCAGGGTCACGCCAAGCTGATGGAAGCGCGCAACATGATGCTCGGTATGGCCGCGCAGAGCCCGGTGCTGATGGGCGTACGCCCGGAAGGCCAGGAAGATGCGCCGCAGCTGCAGATCGACATCGACCGCGAGAAGGCCAAGGCGCTCGGCGTCACGGTGGCGAGCATCAACTCGACGCTGTCGATTGCGTTCGGCTCCAACTACGTCAACGACTTCATCTATGAAGGCCGGGTGCGCAAGGTGATCGTGCAGGCAGAAGGCTCAGACCGCCGCCTGCCGGACGACCTGACCAAGCTGCGCGTGCGCAACAACAACGGCGACATGGTGGCGTTTGCCGCGTTCGCGACCTCCAAGTGGGTAATGGGCTCGCCGCGCCTGGAGCGCTACAACGGCATGCCGGCGGTGAAGCTGGCGGGCCAGGCCGCGCCGGGCCGCAGTACCGGTGAAGCCATGCGCGTGATGGAAGAGAACTTCGCCAAGCTGCCGCCGGGCTTCGGCTTCGAGTGGTCCGGCCAGTCTTATGAAGAACGCCTGGCCGGCTCGCAGGAACCGATCCTGTACACGCTGTCGCTGATCATCGTGTTCCTGTGCCTGGCCGCGCTGTATGAAAGCTGGTCGATCCCGTTCTCGGTGCTGCTGGTGGTGCCGCTGGGCGTGCTCGGCGCGCTGCTCGGCGTGACGCTGCGCGGCATGCCCAACGACGTGTACTTCAAGGTGGGCCTGATCGCCACGATCGGCTTGTCGGCGAAGAACGCCATCCTGATCGTGGAATTCGCCAAGGACCTGCAGGCGCAGGGCAAGGGCCTGATCGAAGCCACGCTGGAAGCGGTGCACCTGCGTTTCCGCCCGATCCTGATGACGTCGATGGCGTTCATCCTGGGCGTGCTGCCGCTGGCGATCGCCACCGGTGCGGGTTCGGCCAGCCAGCGCGCCATCGGTACCGGCGTGATTGGCGGGATGATCACCGCCACGGTGCTGGCGATCTTCCTGGTGCCGGTCTTCTTCGTGGTGGTGCGCAAGCGCTTCAAGGGCAGCAAACGCCAGCGCATGCTGGACCAGAAGTGGCACGAGCCGAAAGAGGAAATCTGAACATGACCAAGACTCTGACCACACTGCTGCTGGTGGCCGGCGTTCTGACGGGGTGCACGCTCGCGCCCCACTATGACCGCCCTGCCCCGCCGGTGGCAGACAGCTTCCCGGTGGCGCCCGAGGGCTACGCCACCGCCGAGGCGAAGAGCGGCGAGACCCGCCGCGCTGTCGACATCGGCTGGCGCGAGTTCTTCCGCGACCCGCGCCTGCAGTCGCTGATCGCGACCTCGCTGGACAACAACCGCGACCTGCGCACCGCCGCGCTGCGCATCGAAGAAGCGCGCGCGCTGTACCAGGTGCAGCGCGCCGACCTGCTGCCCACGGTGAACGCGAACGCTGCTTACACCCGTGCCAGCACCAACGCCGCCGGGACCTCGACCGTGCTCGGCCAGCCCGGGGTGACGCAGGTCTACCAGGCCAACCTGGGCATCTCGTCCTACGAGCTCGACTTCTTCGGCCGCGTGCGCAGCCTGTCGAACGCGGCGCTGGCGCAGTACTTCTCCACCGAAGAGGCGCATCGTTCGGCGTATATCTCGCTGGTGTCGGAAGTGGCCAAGGCCTATCTGTCCGAGCGTTCCTTCGCCGAGCAGTACGAAATTGCGCGGGACACGCTCAAGGCGCGCGAGAGCACCTATGGGCTCGCCAAGCAGCGCTTCGACGTCGGCGCCACATCCGCGCTGGACCTGCGCGACAACGAGTCGCTGGTGGCCCAGGCGCGTGTCGCCGCCGCGCAGCTAGCACGCCAGCGCGCGCAGGCGCAGAACGCGCTTGAAGTGCTGGTGGGCAAGCCCATCGGCAGCATCGGGAACCTGCCTGAGCCGATGCGGCTGTCGGACGAACGCATCATCAGCGATATCCCCGCGGGCTTGCCGTCGGACCTGCTGGAGCAACGCCCGGACATCCGCCAGGCCGAACAGCAGTTGCTGTCGGCCAACGCGAATATCGGCGCGGCACGCGCGGCGTTCTTCCCGCGCATCACGCTGACCACCAGCGTTGGCACCATCAGCCCGACGTTCTCGAACCTGTTCGATGCCGGCACCAAGGCGTGGTCGTTCGCGCCGCAACTGACGCTGCCGATCTTCGACTATGGCCGCAACAAGTCCAACCTGGACCTGGCCAACGTGCGCAAGAACATCCAGATCGCCAACTACGAGAAGACCATCCAGACGGCCTTCGCGGAAGTGGCGGATGCGCTGGTAGCACGCGGCACGCTGGAAGACCAGGTCTCCGGCCAGGAAGAGGTGCGCAACGCCGAAGCCGCGCGCTACGAGCTGGCGCGCCTGCGGTTCCGCAGCGGCGTGGCCAGCTACCTGGACGAACTCGATGCGCAGCGCCAGCTGTTCACCGCCGAGCAGGCGCTGATCCAGGCGCGGCAGCTGCGGCTGAACAACGCGATCGACCTGTACCGGTCGCTGGGCGGTGGCTTGCAGGAGAACAGTCCGGTGGCGCAGCAGGCGACGCCTGCGCAACCGGGGACGGTGACGCAGTAAAGGTTGCCGCTTGCCGTTGCAGCAATAAAAAACGACGCGCTCAGGCGCGTCGTTTTTTTCTTTCAGCGTCAGAACTTGTACGAAGCCGCCAGGAAGAACACCAGCGGATTCGGCTCCAGCTTGGTCTTCGAGGTCGACAGCACGGTCCCGTCGGCCGCCTTGATCGTCATCGTCGACGTCGTCTTCAGCGGGATATAAGTCACCGCCGCCGTCAGCCCCCAATGCTCGTCGAAGTTGTAGGTGCCGCCGATATTGAACACGGGCGCCCATGACGACGACGCATCCGCACTCACCGAAGTCGGACCTGGGATGCCCGCCCCCGCCGCCAGGATCGCGCCGAGGTTGTTGTTGACCGAGCTCGCAAACGCCGGATTGACCTCGATGTTGGTAAAAAAGTTGTACGACACCCCCAACCCCAGGAACGGGCGGAAGCGCGTGCCCGGATCCAGGAAGTGGTACTGCACCATCGCCGCCGGGCTCCACTGGCGTGCCTTGGTGACGATGGGGTTCAGCGACGGATCGCCCAGGCTCTGGCGCCCGAGCGCTCCGGCCGGGCCGGGCGGGATCAGTTCGCCGTGGCCGTAGAGCTTGAACTCCGGCGGGATGCCGCCCACCGCGGTGATCGCGATATGGTCGGAGACGAAGTGGCTGAAGGTCAGCCCCAGCGTATTGGCGTTGGATGACGAGATGCTGCTGCCCGGTGCGGTGAAGCTGGACGGCAGCCCGAGCGGGTAGTTGATCGGCACGTCGAGCAAGGTGGTAGTCAGCGGAGCGCTCTGGCCGTGGGTCTGGATATGGAACCAGCCCGCGGATACCACGTTGTCGCCCTTCTTCTGGGCGTGGGCAGGCAGGGCGAAGCTGGCCAGCGCGGCCAGCATCAGTGTGAGCGTGAGGCGTATGGTTTTCATCTTGTGTCCCCGGCAGTGGATGTCTCTGTATGGTCGGATCGTGGCGCAGTGGCCCGGGCTGCAATGGCCCGGGCCTGGCAGCGTGCTTACTGCACGAATGCGCCGACGGTGAAGTACGGGCCGCTGTCGCGCTGTTCCAGGAAGCCGAACACGCCGCCGGTGAACATCAGCTTGCCGGTCGGCGCCGAGCCTGCAGGCGCATCGCGCCGCGACGTGCGGACCACGCCCGGCACCTGCTGCGAGAAATCCAGCCGGTACGGGATGGCGAGCGAGGCATCATGCGGCCGGAACGGATCCATCATGGTGGCCGCGGCGCCGACCAGTGCCGTCACGCGGTAGTTGAAGTTGCTGTCCACGCCGACGTATTCGCCGTTGACCGTGCCTTCAGTAAGCGCTACCGCCGGCGCCATCATGCCGATGCCGATCTCGTCGTCGGCACCAAGCGGGCCGTTGGCGAGCGAGTCATTGGCATAGCCCACGCGGATCATGACCGGCACCAGCTGGCCGCGCAGCTTGCCCACGATCAGGTAGGCCTTGCCCAGCGTGCCGCCCAGCGTGGGCGGCTGGCTCTCGGCCTTGTAGTTGGTCGACAGCAGCGCGCCGCTCGCCTGCGGCACGAAGTTGTTGCCCTTGCGCTCGCACGTGTTGGTGGCGTTGTCGCAGACGGTGAAGGAACCATCGGCAGCCAGCGCCATGCGGTAGTCCTGCGCCACCAGCTGGAACTGCTTGGACGGCACCTCGTGGAAGCCCGTGCCGTTGTACTGGCCGGCAATCTTCGACAGGTCGGTCTCGGTCTGCGCGAAGCCGATGAACTGGAAATACGGGAAGGTGGTGTCCGGCACCGCGCCGGCGCCCAGCACGCCGTTGAACTGGATGCGCGCGCCCGGGATGGTGCCGCCCACCACGCCTTCGCCGACGAAGAGCTTGGCCGGACGGTTCGGATCGAGGCTGGCGCCGCTCAGCTCGAACGCGCACTGGTTGAGCTTCTCGGTCGGCAACCCCGTCTCCGCCTTCAGCGTGCCGCGCATCACGTTCTGCCCGTTGGTGGGATCGCTGCGCGTGGGCTGCACGGTGCCGGTCTGGCGCGGCACCGACGAGTCCACGAAGGTCACCTGCCAGGTCTTTTTGGTGGTGTCGATCTGCACCTTCACCAGCTCGCCGGAGCCGGTGCCGCCGGTAAAGGTGGTGGAGTAGTCGAGCGCTGCCGGGCACAGCCGCGTCTGCACCGCGGCCGGCGTGGACGGCGCGTCGTCGCCGCCGCCGCCACCGCAGGCGGCGAGCATGGCGGTGGCGGCCACGGCCAGCGCACGCGCCGGCACCGTGGATGGGCGCGAGGCCCGCGGCAGGATCAGTCGAAGGGGTTGCATGGCGTGGTCTCCTCGGTTTTGTGTGTTCTTGGTGGACTCAGGGTGCTGCCAGCACGCCGACGCGGAAGGTCGGGCTGGCGCTGCCGGTGCCGGACAGGTGGCTGAACACGCGCCCGCTGGCAATCAGCGCACCGGTGGTGCCGCTGTTGTCGGTGGTGGCGATCATTCCCGGCGCGTTCTGCGTGAAGTCGAGCTGGAAGGCACCGGTCTGGTTCATCGTCATCGGGTCCAGCAGCTCCACGCGCGTGCCCTTGACCAGCGAGGCGGTGTAGACAAAGTCGCTGCCCGAGCCGATATAGCCGCCGTCAAGCTGGCCGCTGGCCAGTGCCTTCGCCGGCGCCATCAGTGCCAGGCCCGATTCGTCGTCGACATTGACCGTCAGTGGCAGCAGCGAGATCTGCGCGTAGCCGGTGCGCACCAGCAGCGGCACCAGTGCGCCGTTGAGCTTGCCCACCACCATCAGCCCCTTGGCGCGGCTGGCGTTGTTGCTGGTGATGGCCGCACTCTGGAACGACGGGTAACGGCGGCTGCCATCGGCATTGCTGCTTTCGAAGGCGCCATCGGCGCTGCGCAGCTTCCAGCTGTTGCCGGTGCTGAGGCAGCTGCCGGCCGCGGCCGTGCAGCTGCCGTCGGCGTTCAGCGTCTCGGTGGTCTGCGCGGTCGCGGGCGTGAAGTGGCTCGACGAAGTCAGCGAGCCGCCGGACGGCACCTGGTGGTAGCCCAGCAGGTTGTAGCTGCCGGCCACCCTGGTGAAGTCGGTCTCGGTCTGTGCGAATGCCAGCACCGGGTAGAACGGGAACGTGGTGGCCGGGATCGCACCCAGCCCGAGCACGCCCGGATAGGAGATGGTGGCACCGGGGATGCCGCCGCCGGCAACGCCATTGCCCAGGAAGATCACCGGCGGCCTGGCGCTGTCGATATTGGCCTGCGAGGTGCCGTCGGATGCGGTGGCCGTCTGCAGCGCGACTGCGCAGCGGTTCTGCTCGGCGGTCGGCAGCGAGGTCAGGTTGGCGAAGGTGCCGGTGAAAGTCACGCCCGCGCGCGTCGGGCTGACGCTGCCGGGTTGCTTGGGCACCGGCGACTCGATGATCTCCAGCTGGTAGGTGCGGGCCGCGGTGTCGAAGCGCAGCTTCACCAGTTCGCCCGCGCCGGAGCCGCCGGTGAAGGTGGTGCTGTAGTCCAGTGCCGCCGGGCACAACGACCCCGGCGGGCCGCCGATGGTGACCGGCCCCTGCGCGGGGCACGTGCCCGTGTCAGCGCATTGCGGTGCCTGCGTGCCGGCGCGCGGCGCCTCTTCATCGCCGCCGCCGCCACCGCAGCCGGCCAGCGCCGCGGCAAGGCTCACCCCTGTCAAAACCAAAGTGCTGCGTCGAAGCATCGACATGGTCATTGCCTGTCTCCTGATTTTTTCTTGGCGACCCCTGGTTCTGGATCTGGTGTCCGGCTCTGCGGCCGGATCCCTCCCGGGTGCGGCGACTCTCGCCGCTCGCGTGTTTTTGCGTCAATAGAGCGGCCGTTCCAAACAGGCGCGCCTGGCGTGCATGCCGCACGTGGCGGTGGATTGCGGGTGTTGCACGGACTGCGCGGCAAAGCGGCGCAGCCACCGATTCAAACGCACGGTGCGCGCCGCTTTGCCGCATCTCAGAAGCGATAGTCAGGATTGGCCGGATCGAACGCCGAGGCCTCGAAGGTCTTGCGCACCAGCTTGTCGAACACGATCTTCTCGACCATGTTGCCGTCGGCATCCCAGGCGGTTTCCACGCGGATATACGGATGCTTCAGGTCCAGCATCAGCTGCACCTTCTTGGCGTAGTACTGCGGCGCGCCGGCCGGCAGGTCCCAGGTCAGCGCCACCATGCGCACGCCCTGCTCCTGCACGATCTCGGCCTTGCTGTACTTCTCGGACAGGCCGGCGGCACGCAGGGACCTGGCGTCGCGCTCCAGCATCGACAGCACGAACTGGAAGCCCAGGTCGCGCACGGTGTGGTTGGACTGCGAGCGCGCCAGCGTGCCGTCCAGCGCAATCCACATCGAGGTGAAGCCCAGCACGCCGCCCAGGTGGCCGTACATCTCGTCCTTGCGGCGGGTCTCGTCGTAGATGATTTCCTGTCCCGACTGCGCGCCGCCGGGCAGCCACTTGGCATAGAGCTGGCGCGGCTGGTGGCGGTAGCGGATCTGCATCCTGGCGGGCTGGTCCTGCCACTGGTTGTTGAGCCGTTCCTGGCGCGACATCCAGTACTCGTACTCGGGATAGCGGTTCATCTCGGCACGGGCCCATTTCAGCAGCGCGTCCGGCTGCAGCGCCTGGAACACGGCCAGCACCTGCTCATCGGACAGCCGCGCGAGTTCGCCGCTGGCGACCTGGCGCGAGAACAGTGCGGCTTGCTGTGCGGATGTCTGGCCGTCATAGCCCGTGCCCGCGGCGGCGGTGGTTGTGGCCGTCTGGGCCATGGCCACCGGGGGCATGGCCAGTGGCGCAGCCAGCAGTCCGATGACGGCACCGGCGACGGCGGCAAGGTAAAGCGGTTGGATCGACATGGCAGCTTCCTCCTCAAGATGTCCGCCAGGAGGCGGAGCGCGGGCAGCGCAGGGCGAACGGGGCCACCGCCGCGCCCTTGGAAAATCCGATAAGGCGCACGGGGTCCGCGGGGCCTGTGCGTGGCCTCGCTGGATGGATCGACGGTTCAGTTTTTGCGTGAGGGCGGTGGCGCCGGCCCGGCGGTAACCGGGTGCGGCGCGCGCCGCTATGTCCTGGTGCGCATTCGCATCCAGTCATCCAGCGGGTTGCTGGGGAAGCTCACGGTTTGCTCGCGCGCGCGGACCGGCATGCTGGTCACGGCTGAGCGTTTGGTGCCCTCATTGCGCACGGTGCGTGCGCTGATGCGGGCCTTGCCGAGGGCGGCGGCGGTCTGGCTGGCCGCATCGCCCATGGTTGCCGCCATCGCGGCGCAACTGGCACTCAGTTCATCGGCAGACCGCGCCGCGGCCAGCCTGCTGGCGCGCTCCCTGGCCTGCTGCTGCTCGCCAAGCTCGAACACCGACTGCAGGGCCGAGAAGTCGTCCGCACTGGGTTGCGCCACGTTCAGCACGGCTTCCACCATGGCGGTGAGCTGGGCCAGCACGTGCGCATCGCTCATCTGCCGGCCCTGCGTGAACGCGGGCAGCAGGTTGGTGAGCTCTTCGCCGGCCAGCACGCCGGCCAGCGCCTTGAGCGCAAACTGCAGGCGCCAGCCGAGCTCATGCCGCGGCAGCGCCGGAATGGCGCGCGAGAAGGCGTCGAAGAAGCGCCCGTACACCGGGGCGTAGTGCTCCAGCAGGTATTGCTGGATAAAGGGCGAGGTATCCGAATACACGCGCCCGAGCAGCCGCAGGAACGACGGCCCGCCCACCGACGGGTCGCGTGCCATTTGCAGCGCGGGCACGAACAGCGCACCCATCACGTGCTCGCAGCGGATGCTGTTGCCGGGCCAGCGCGCTTCGCACGCATCGAGCAGCGCCAGGCGCCGCGCGTTGAGCGGATCCAGCCGCCGGCTCAGCACGGCGTGCATCATGATATCTTTGCTGCGGAAGTGGTAGTTCACGGCGGCCAGGTTGACGATGGCGCGCGACGTGACCTGCCTGAGCGAGGTGGCTTCATAGCCGACCTCGGTAAACAACTTTTCCGTGGCGTCGAGAATCCGGGCCTTGGTGTCTCCTGCCGAGCTTTTGCCGGTCTTCATGGGGGCGTCTCTCTTCGTTGCTGCCTTAAACCCCTTAGCAATTTGCTACGCTGTTCCGCTCCCTGCTCTGACGGCATACGGATGCTTGAAACAGCTGTACGAAGCCTATCCACCGCTTCGAGCGTTTCACAAGACCTGAATTGGAGTGGGCATTCTAATTGCGCCACTGGTGTGGGGAATCGCACAACAATGTCGCCGGCAACCTGCATGAAGCAGGCATGCCGGATGCCTGCAATGCAGGACATTGCAGGCTTGCGCGGCCAATACCTCATGACGTGAGGCTCCGTGCCAGCGCGTGCGCATTCTGCGCCGTCAGCGCGAACACCGACAATTGGGGATTGGCCCCCACGCTGGTCGGGAACACCGAGCCGTCGAACACCGACAGGTTGGCCAGCTGGTGGTGGTTGCCATGGCTGTCCACCACGCCGCCGCGCGCATCGTCGCTCATGCCGCAGCCGCCCATCAGGTGCGCGGTGAACAGCGCGGTGCGGAAAGGCTTGAGCGGCAGTTGCGCGATGGCGTCGCGCGCCTCGGGCCAGCTGCGGTACTCGGCGGCGTCCAGGTGGGCGGGCCGCACGCGCTCCGCGCCGGCGGCAAACTGCGCCTGCGCCATGCTCAGCCACGCGCGCCGCACGCCGTCCCAGGCGTAGTCGCTCATCTCATAGTCCAGCAGCGGGCTGCCGTCGGGTGCCAGCCGCACGCGCCCGCCCGTGCTCTCTGGCACGAAGCCGTCGCGCAGCAATGCCAGCATGGCGTTGGTATGGGGCAGTTGCGCCATGTCGCGGCGCAGTGCCTCGCCCACGCCGTTGACCACGCCCGCGCTGATGCCGGGGAACAGCGGCGGCACCTCCAGCTTGTAGCCCATCGGCCCGGTCGCACCGTCCTTCCACTGGAAGTGGTCGGAAGCGATCGACTGCGGTGCGCCATAATAAGGATCAATGCGCTCCGGCATTTTTGCGATGCTGATATTCACCGGATGGATAAACGTGCGTAGTCCCAGCCGCTCATGCGGGTCCGGCACGCGCGAGCGCAGCAGCAGCGCCGGCGTGTTGATGGCGCCGCCGGCGGCGATGAAGTGCCTGGCCCGCACGATCACGCCGACGCCGGTGGGCGTGTAGCCATCGGCGCCCAGCGCCTCGCCGGTGACCGACTGCACGCGCTTGCCGTCATGGTCCAGCGTGCGCACACGCACGCGGTGCACCAGCGTCGCACCGCTGGCCAGTGCCGCGGGGATGGTCGATACCAGCATCGACTGCTTGGCATTGACCGGGCAGCCCAGCCCGCAATAGCCGGAGTTCCAGCAGCCCTTCACATTGCGCGGGATCACGTGCCATTCCCAGCCCAGCGTCTCGCAGCCGCGCTTGAGCACGTCGTTGTTGGGATTGGGCGCCATCGCCCATGGCGCGATGCCCAGGCGCTCTTCCACTTTCCTGAACCACGGCGCCATGTCGGCCTCGCTGTGGCCGGTGACGGCGTGATGCGTGGCCCAGTGCGCCAGCGTCTGCGGCGGCGTGCGGAAGCTCGACGACCAGTTGACCGTGGTGCTGCCGCCGACGGAGCGGCCCTGCAGGATGGCGATGGCGCCGTCGGCCGTGGTGCGGGCCGCGGCCTCCTGGTACAGCTCGCGATAGGCGCGGTTCTCGTCCATGTCGCGGAAGCTGTCCGAGGTGCGCAGCGCTCCCTCTTCCAGCAGCACCACGCGCAGGCCCGCGCGGCTGAGCGCCTCGGCGCTGATGCCGCCGCCCGCGCCGCTGCCGACGATGACGACGTCGGCATCGAGCGTGCGCGTGGTGGTGAAGGTGGCAGCGTCCAGTACCTTCCAGCCGGCGGCGATGCCGGCGTCGTAGAGATTGTCGATGGCCATGTCGGGGATCAGGCGTGCAGCGCCTTGTAGACGGCCGCGTTCGGGCCGGGATAGCCGCTGCCCGCCCATGCGGCCGGCAACACGTAGTAGCTCACGCTGATGAGCTTGACCAGCACCACCGCGCCGGCATTGAGCGTGGCCAGGCGGCTGGCGCGCCAGCGCGCCAGGAAGGCCTGCACCTGCGTGGGCGTGGCCGCGCTCCAGTCCTGGCGGATGCCGGTCAGCGCCCAGCGCAGCGGCATGCTGGCAAGCAGTCCGAACAGCTTGCGCAGCTCGGCTTGCGCGCCCGCGCCCATCGCGGCGCAGGTCGCGTCGATATTGCGCAGCGCGTCCTGCTCCAGGGCCGCGCGCCGCGGCGGCGGCGCTTCGGCCAGCTCGGTGACGATGGCCGGCAGCAGCGCGCGCAACATCGCCACGTCTTCCGGTCGCAGCCAGGTCATGCCGGCCTGCGGCGCGGGATGGGCCGATGAGCAGCCGGCCAGCGACGGCACCAGCGCGGTACAGGCCAGCGCGGCCGAGAAGCCGAGGCCGACTTTCAGGAAGCCGCGCCGCGTCAGCGCGTGCAGCGCCTCGGCATCGGCATCCGCACGGCGGTGTGGATGATTGGGGGCCATGTTGTCTCCTTGCGTCGGTCTCTTGTATTCAGGCGGGGGCAGGCCCGCATTGACGCTACCCGGAGTATGGATAAAGATCGGTGCCCGGTCTTGATCCCGCACGACAGGTGAATTGATGCCACGCGCCAACCAGCCCGACGGCGGTGCCAGTGGTACGCAAGCGGGCACCGCATTGGGCACCGTCTCGCTCGCCTACCTCCGCGCCGTGCTCGACCACGGCGCGCGCCAGGGCATTGCCCCGGCCGAACAGCTGCGCGCCGTCGGCGTGCCGCCCGAGCTGCTGCATGCCACCGGTGCGCAGACCGCCACGCGCATTCCCGGTGCCGCCTACCTGGCCCTGCTCGACTGGCTGGAGCAGGTCACCGGCGATCCCGATGTCGGCCTGCGCGCCGGCGCCGCCTTCGCGCCGCGCCACTATGCCGAGATGGGCTACGTGGTGCTGACCACGCCCACCGTGCGCGACGCCATCCTGCAAGGCATCCGCTATGAGGTGCTGGCCAACGATATCGGCGGCACCCGCCTGATCGAAACGCCGCATGCCGCCTGCATGACCTGGGAAGCCCGGCATGGCCCGCTGTCGCGCCATGCGCATGAGCTGCACATGGCAACCTGGGTGGTGTTCGCGCGCTGGCTGATCGGTGAGCAGCACGTGGCCACCCAGGTGGAATTCCCGCATCCCGCGCCCGCTGATACCCGCCTGCATGCCGAGGTGTTCGGCTGCCCCGTGGTCTTCAACGCCGCGCGCCATGCCATGCATATCGAACGGGCCTTGCTGGACCTGCCGTCGCTGCAGGCCGACGCGGGCATGCAGGCGCAGATGACGCGCATCGCCGATACCCAGCTGCAGCAGATCGCGCCGGCCGGGGCCGACGCCTTGGCGCAGGCGCGTGCCTATATCAGCGGGCGGCTGCCGCAGGGCGAACTGCCGATTGCCGACGTGGCCGCGCACCTGAGCCTGCCCGTGCGCACCCTGCAGCGGCGGCTGCAGGCGCAGGGCATCAGTTATTCACAGCTTGTGGATAACGTGCGGCGCGCGCTGGCGGAGCAGTATCTTGCCGATCCCGGCATCAGCCTGGCGCAGTGCGCGATGCGGCTCGGCTATTCCGAGCAGAGTGCCTTCACCCACGCCTTCAAGCGCTGGACCGGTGAAACGCCGCACGGCTGGCGCCGCAAGGGCCAGGCCGCCTAGCGCCTGAATGTTGCGGCCACGCCTTCGTGATCTGCGAAGCCTGAAAAAAATCTCCCGGTTTCAAACGCACGACCGAATCCCATGGCGCAAGCGCCTGCGGGGTGGCATCGCCTTGTTTTATGTGCGCGAAACGCCGCTGGAAATCCCCAAAAATTAGAACCATCCTTCAACTCACGGCATTGACCACCTGCCCTGCGCTTCCTACGATGACATCCATCAATGTCACAATAAACACTGTGAACGGTGAGGAGCGCCCATGAATGCACCCGCGGAGCTGCCGCAGCAGGCATCCCCTGCCCTTGAGCACACAGACATTGCCATCATCGGCAGTGGCTTTGCCGGCCTCGGCATGGCGATACGGCTGCGCGAACGCGGCGAGCGCAACTTCCTGATCTTCGAGAAAGCCGGCTCCGTCGGCGGCACCTGGCGCGACAACCACTACCCGGGCTGCGCCTGCGATGTGCAGTCGCACCTGTATTCCTTTTCATTCGCGCCGAACCCCGACTGGTCGCGCATGTTCTCGACCCAGCCGGAGATCCGCGCCTACCTGGAAGGCTGCACCGACCGCTTCGGCCTGCGCCCGCACCTGCGGCTGCACCATGAACTACGCCACGCCGCCTGGGACGAGGCCGCGCAGGTGTGGCGCCTGGAGATGGCAGACGGCAAGGTGGTGCGCGCGCGCGTGCTGGTCTCCGGCATGGGCGGGCTGAGCCGGCCTTCCTACCCCAATATCCCGGGGCTGGACTCGTTCGAGGGTGAGTGCTTCCACTCGCAGCACTGGAACCACGCCTATGCGCTCGCTGGCAAGCGCGTGGCGGTGATCGGCACCGGCGCCAGCGCGATCCAGTTCGTGCCGCAGATCGCGCCCCAGGTGGCGCAGCTGGACCTGTACCAGCGCACCCCGCCGTGGATCATGCCCAAGCCGGACCGCGAGGTCAGCGCGACCGAGCGCTGGCTGTTCCGCCGCCTGCCGTTCACGCAGACGCTGGTGCGCACCGGCATCTACTGGATGCTGGAATCGCGCGTGCTGGGCTTCGTGCTGCATCCGAAGATCATGAAGGTGGTGGAGCGCGTCGCACGCCGCCATCTGGCCAGGCAGGTGCGCGACCCCGCCTTGCGCGCAACGCTGACGCCGGACTACACCATCGGCTGCAAGCGCGTGCTGATCTCCAACGACTACTACCCGGCGCTGACACGCGACAACGTGGACGTGGTCACCACCGGCATCGCCCGCGTTGAGCGCGACGCGGTCGTGCTGCGCGACGGCACGCGCCGGCCCGCCGACTGCATCATCCTGGGTACCGGCTTCCATGCCACCGACCCGCTGCCGCGCGGCGTGATCTCCGGCCTTGACGGCGTGGACCTGGTCGATGCCTGGCGCGACGGCGCGCAGGCCTACCTGGGCACCACCGTGGCGGGCTTCCCCAACCTGTTCTTCGTGGTCGGCCCCAATACCGGCCTGGGCCACAGCTCGATGGTGTTCATGATCGAGTCGCAGGTGGCCTACATCGCGGACGCCCTGCAGCAGATGCGCCGCGAAGGCGTGCAGGCGGTGGACGTGCGCGAGCCGGTGCAGCGCCGCTTCAACGAACGGCTGCAGGCGCGGCTGGGCCATGCGATCTGGTCCGCCGGCGGCTGCGCCAGCTGGTACATCGACCCGCGCAGCGGCCGCAACACCACGCTGTGGCCGGGCTTCACCTGGCAGTTCCGCCGCGCCACGGCCAGCTTCCGCATGACCGACTACGACCTGTACCCGGTGCGGCGCGCATTGCCGGACGAGACCGCAATGCAGCCCGGGCCGGCCGATATCGCCACGGTCGCCGGTGCCTGACGCACACGCATTCCCCCTGGTTCACACCCAAAAGAACGACATCACCGGAAGGAGACCGGACATGAAGGACTTCCGCAACAAGGTTGCCGCGATCACCGGCGCCGGCTCGGGCATCGGCCGCGCGCTGGCGGTGGCGCTGGCACGGCAGGGCTGCCACCTGGCACTGTCAGACCGCAACGAGGCCGGGCTGGCGCAGACCGTGGCCCAGGCCATGGCCGCCGCACCGCAGGCCCGCATCACCCAGCACACCGTGGATGTGGCCGACCGCGCCGCGGTCTACGCGTGGGCCGCCGCGGCCGCCGAGGCCCACGGCCGCATCAACCTGATCTTCAACAACGCCGGCGTGGCGCTGTCCAGCACCGTCGAGGGCATGAGCTACGACGACCTGGAATGGATCATGGGCATCAACTTCTGGGGCGTGGTCTACGGCACCAAGGCCTTCCTGCCGTACCTGAAGGCCAGCGGCGACGGCCACGTGGTCAATACGTCGAGCATCTTCGGCATCTTCGCCCAGCCCGGCATGGGCGCCTACAACGCCAGCAAGTACGCGGTGCGCGGCTTCACCGAATCGCTGCGGCAGGAGCTGGACCTGATGGACTGCGGCGTGTCGGCCACCACCGTGCACCCGGGCGGCATCAAGACTAATATCGCCCAGGCCAGCCGCGTGTCATCCAGCGTCAACGGCTTCCTGGTGCGCGACGCGCAGCACGGCAAGGATGAGTTCGAGAAATTCTTCATCACCTCGCCCGACAAGGCCGCGCGCGTGATCCTGGAAGGCGTGCGCCGCAACCGCCGGCGCGTGCTGATCGGACCCGACGCCTACGCCGCCGATGCCATGGCGCGGCTGCTGCCCGCCGCCTACCAGTCGCTGGTGGTGCGCGAGACGCGCCGCAAGCGCGATCTGGGCCCCGTTGCCGCACCGGCCTCGGTCGGCCAGGGAGAGCGCCCGTGAACCGGCTCGCGATCGAACAGGATGCTGCGCTGCTGGCGCCACCGGGGGCGCTGACGCGCTGGTTCGGGCAGGGCCGCGTAGGGCTGTTCAGCCTGTCGCGCGCCACGCTGGCGCAGCGCCATGCGCTGCCGGCCTCGCGCTGGGTGCGCGTGCTGGATGCGATGGTGCACTACACCGACGAAGGCCCCGCCGACGGCGAGACCCTGGTGCTGATCCACGGCTTCGGCGCTTCGCTGCATACGTGGCAGGGGATCGTGCCGGCGCTGGCGCAGCGCTATCGCGTGCTGCGGCTGGACCTCGCCCCGTTCGGGCTGACCGGGCCGCTGCGCGATGCGCGCGGCCGCATCGAAACCATGGACGTGCACCGCTACCGCGACTTCATCGATGCCTTCCTGGCCGCGGTGAACGTGCGCCGCGCCAGCATCATCGGCAACTCGCTGGGCGGGCTGATCGGGTGGGACCTGGCGGTGCGCCGGCCCGATGCGGTCGACAAGCTGGTGCTGATCGACGCCGCCGGCTTCCAGATGCGGCTGCCGATCTACATCGACCTGTTCCGCCATGCGCCGGTGCGCTGGTCGGCACCGTGGATGCTGCCGGAGTTCATCATCCGCGCCGCCACGCGCGACGTCTATGGCGATGCTTCACGCGTGCCGGAGTCCACCTTCCGCCGCTACGTCGATTTCTTCTACGCCGAAGGCAGCCGCGAGGCCGTCGGCAAGATGGTGCCCAGGCTCGACTTTGCCCAGCTTGATACCCACCTGCTCGGCAGCGTGCGCGCGCCCACGCTGGTGCTGTGGGGCGAGCGCGACCGCTGGATCCCGCCCGCGCACGCGCAGGCCTTCACCGAGCGCATCCCCGGCGCGCAGCTGCGCCGCTACGCGGGGCTTGGCCATGTGCCGATGGAAGAAGACCCGCAACGCGTGGCAGCAGACCTGCTGCCGTTCCTGGCCGCCCAATAAATCCCCGCCGGCGCAACACGCGCCGGCCGTCACCCAAGGAGACCGCCATGATGCCAGTCCGCCGCGACGTGCATCCCCACCTGCCGCCAGAACGCATCAGCGACTGGCACGAACGGGGCCGTCACGTCACCCATTTCATCAACGCGCTGTCGATCTTCTTCCCCGCCGGGGAGCGCTTCTTCATGGACAGCGTGCGCAACTACCGCGACCAGGTGAAAGACCCCGGACTGAGCCGCGCCATCGCCGGCTTTATCGGCCAGGAAGCGATGCACACGCGCGAGCACATCCTCTACAACCGGCTGATGGAAGACGCCGGCCTGCCCGCCGCGGCGCTGGACCGCTCGGTGTGGAAGCTGCTGGACCTGCTGCGCAAGATCCTGCCCAAGTCCTGGCAGCTGGCCCACACCATCGCGCTGGAGCACTACACCGCGATGCTGGCCGGCGGCCTGCTGCAGGATCAGCGCCACATGGGCGCGGCCTCTGAGACCGGCTACCGGCAGGTGTGGACCTGGCACGCACTGGAAGAAACCGAGCACAAGGCCGTGGCCTACGATGTCTGGAACACGGTGATGAAGCCCGGCCCCTACCGCTACTTCCTGCGCACCTTCACCATGCTGACCACCACGGTGACGTTCTGGGCCATGGTGTTCGTGTTCCACATCGCGCTGGTGATGGGCGACAAGGGCTGCCGCAACAAGCTGACCGGGTTTGGCGGCGTGCTGCGCTTTTTGTGGGCCTCGCCCGGCGTGCTGCCCAAGATGATCCCGGAATGGCTCAGCTACTTCCGCCCGGGCTTCCATCCGTGGGACGACGACAACCGCGCCGAGCTGGCGCGCATCGCCCCGCTGGTCGAAGAGATCGAAAACACCGCGCGCGCCGCCGGCGTCTCCACCCGTGCGCCCTCGCTGCGGGGGGCCGCATGACCATCTGGCAGTGCCGTATCTGTGGATTCGTTTATGAAGAAGCGCTCGGCATGCCCGAGCACGGGATCGCGCCCGGCACGCCGTGGGGCGCGGTCCCGCTGGAGTGGAGCTGCCCGGACTGCGGCATGGCGAAAGCGGATTTCGACATGGTTGCGCTATAGGCGGGCGGTGGCCAATGAGGGGTGATGGCTGTCAGCGCCCCGATCCATCAAACAAAAAGCCCGGCATCACTGCCGGGCTTTTTTGCTTACCGCAACCTGCAACAGCTTCAGCTCTTCGCCACCACTGCCGCCTTGCCCTTGCCGAGCATGCGGTTGATCTGCCATTGCTGGGCGATCGACAGGATGTTGTTCACCACCCAGTACAGCACCAGGCCCGCCGGGAAGAAGAAGAACATCACCGAGAACACCAGCGGCATGATCATCATAACCTTGGCCTGCACCGGGTCCGGCGGGGTCGGGTTCAGCTTGGTCTGCACGAACATCGACACGGCCATCACGATCGGCAGAATGTAGAACGGATCCGGCACCGACAGGTCATGGATCCAGCCCAGCCACGGCGCGCCGCGCATTTCCACCGACGACAGCAGCACCCAGTACAGCGCGATGAACACCGGGATCTGGATCACGATGGGCAGGCAGCCGCCGAGCGGGTTGACCTTCTCGGTCTTGTACAGCCCCATCATCTCCTGGTTCATCTTCTGCGGGTCGTTCTTGTAACGCTCGCGGATCGACGTCATGCGCGGCTGCAGGTCCTTCATCTTGCCCATGGACTTGTAGCTCGCCGCCGACAGCGGGAAGAACACCAGCTTGATCAGCACCGTCAGCGCGATGATCGACCAGCCCCAGTTGCCCAGGAAGCCGTGCAGCTTCTCCAGCAGCCAGAACAGCGGCTTGGCCAGGATGGTCAGCCAGCCATAGTCCTTCACCAGCTCCAGGCCCGGGGCGATCTTCTCGAGCATGTGCTCTTCCTGCGGGCCGGCGAACAGGCGTGCATCGGTGGTCACCGTGGCGCCCGGGGCCAGTTCACCCAGCGGCTGCTGCACGCCCACGCGGTACAGGTGCGGATCGATCTGCTGGACGTAGAAGCTGTGCTCCTTGCCGGTCTGCGGGATCCAGGCCGAGGCAAAGTAATGCTGCACCATCGCCACCCAGCCATTGTTGGCGGCGGCCGGCACGGTGGCCTTGCCCTTGGCGATGTCTTCGAAGTCGATCTTGTGGTACTTGTCGGCGTCGGTGTAGACGGCCGGGCCGGTGAAGGTGCTGTAGAACTGCGACTGCTCGACCTTGCTGCCGTCGCGCGCCAGCTCCAGGTACAGCGTCGGCGAGACCGGCGCGGCACCCGCGTTGGTCACCGCGAATTTGGTGTCGACCACATAGCTGCCCTTGCGGAACACATAGGTCTTGACCAGCTTCACGCCGTTCTTCTCGGCGGTCAGCGCCACTTCCAGCTGCTCGGCGCCGTCCAGCGTGCGCGGGCCCGGGGCGGCGGTGAACACCGTGGTGTGGTTGGGCAGGTCGCCGCCGATCAGGCCCGAGCGTGCCATGTAGGTGCGCACGTTGTCACGCTCGAACAGCACCACCGGCTTGCCGTCCTTCTCATGCTCCTTGAGCAGCTCCAGGCGCGACACGATGCCGCCGGCGGTGTCGATCTCGGCGCGCACCGTGTCGGTGGTCACCACGACCTTCTCGCCGGTGGGCTGGGCCGCGGCCTGCGGCGCGGCCGGGGCAGCGGTACCCGCTGCGCCTGGCGCCACGTTGGCCTTGGGCACGTCGCCCTGCGCGGCAGCGCCGCTGGCGGCGGGCGCCGAGGCGGCCTGTTGGGTCGTGCTCGGGAAGAACATCGACGCATGGCCTTGGGAGCGCTGCCAGTTGTCGTAGAGCAGCACGAGGGACATCGAGAAGATGACCCAGAGGATGGTGCGTTTGATATCCATGTCTGGCTGTGGTCGGAGAAATCAGGGTCTGGGCAGACGGATCGCAACAGGCGCATGGCCTGCGGCGGCATGGACGGAACGGCCCGCGTGGGTGTCCGGCCTGGCAGTGTCGTCAGCTTCCGTGCCCGGCACGGGATCATACCCGCCTTGGGCGAAAGGATGGCAGCGGCACAGCCGGCAGGCGGCCATCCAGCTGCCGCGCGCGGCGCCGTGATGGATGACGGCGTCGCGGGCGTAGTCGGAACAGGTCGGCAGGAAGCGGCAACGCGAGCCCAGGTAAGGACTCAGGGCGATCTTGTAGATACGCAGCAGGGCTAGCAGGATCGGCTTCATGGCGGGGTGGTCAGGCTGGAAGGCCCGGTGCCTGGCTGGGTGGCGCAGGCGGAGCGGGGTTTGCCGCCGGCGGTGGCGGCAGCGGCCTGGCGGCAATTTCCAGCAAGCTGGTGATTTCCGCCAGGCACGCCTGTCTGACCGCCGCGCGCGTCGCAAATTCCGCGCGCGGGAACCTGGCTTGCAGGCGCAGCAGTACGTCGCGCCCGGCCAGGTGCTCACGGCGCTGGCGGAACAGCTCGCGCGCCATGCGCTTCACCAGGTTGCGCTCAGCGGCGCGCGGCGCGAACTTCTTGCCCACCACCACGCCAAGGCGGCCTTCCGGCCGGTCATTGGCGCGCACATAGAGCACGAAATGCGGGCTGCGACGCCGGGGCCGCAAAGCAAAAACGGATGAAAACTCATCCGTCTTTGTCAGCCTTGCGGCTTTGGGGAAGGCATGGGCAGACACGCTGGGCAATGCTGGCGAGAGATACTGCTGACTAACTAGCTGAGCCCTGCGGCAAGCTGCCGGCCGTCCCTGAGGTGAGGCGTCAGGCCATGACGGCAACGCAGTGCGCGCCGTCATACCAGTCGCCCCGGCCTCAGATGGCCAGGCGCTTGCGGCCCTTGGCGCGGCGTGCGTTGATGACGGCACGGCCGCCGCGGGTCTTCATGCGGACACGGAAGCCGTGGGTACGCTTGCGGCGGGTAACGGAAGGTTGGTAGGTACGTTTCATGTTGCACTCTCTGGTTGATCTGGGCGCGCCTGACACCGGCCGGTGCCGGGGTGCCGTGGCCGCCGCGTATGGTTCGCATGGGGCTGCCGCTGGCAAGACACTGCAGCGGGATTGCCGACGATTCTGGTTCTGTCTTGCTGCCGGCCGTGTTTATGCATGTGCAGGTCGCTAACCTGTTAGCAAGGACGGCACGAACAGGCCAGACCCGGCGATGCGCATACGTGATCCCCTGCCGCATCGCAGAACCCGGCATTTAACCGATTTTCTGCGGCAATGTCAAGGCGCAAGACTATGTGCACCGGCACAATTGCCACACCCGTCTGTGGCCCGTGGTGCGCCATTGTCCACAAAGGCCAGTGGGTAACTGCAAGTGTCCCGAGGGCCACCTCTACCGCATCCATCCACAGGCGAAGTCCCTGTTTTGCCTGAGATTTCCCCCGTTTCCACACCCCGGAAAGCCGCATCGCACCAAGGGTTGTGCACACAAATCCACTGCATTTGCACAAGTTATCCACAGACTTATCCTTTGTGGATAACTCAGGGGCGGGGGTACAATCCGGGTCCAAACACAACACGGGCTGCGTGGCGCAGGCGCAACCCGGGCCCCCACCGCGGCAACGCATGACTGAACGCACGCCAGTGCGGCGAGCCTGAAGGCTCGCTTGCTGCTGCATTGGCATGCCGCGGAGGCCTCACCGAACGGAATTGATTCCTAATACGGTAAGGATGGCCCGGATCGCGCGGCGTAGATGCTGCTTGTGGCGTGCCGGGGGAACCGCTGATTTGCGGCCGGGTACGATTACCAAAAAACAAACAATGCAAGATTTCTGGCAGGCGGCAGCAGCGCAACTAGAGCGCGAGCTGACGCCGCAACAGTTCAAAACGTGGATCAAGCCGCTGGCGCCCGTTGCGTTCGATGAAGAAACGCACGCGCTGCGCATTGCCGCGCCCAACCGTTTCAAGCTGGACTGGGTCAAGAGCCAGTTTTCGGGGCGCATCACCGCACTGGCCTGCGAGTACTGGGAGGCGCAGGTCAGCGTCCAGTTCGTGCTGGATCCCGCCGCTTCGGGCCGTGCCGCTGCCTATATGCAGCCGGCCCAGCCCGGCATGGGCCCGGGCGGCATGGACGGCCACGCAGCACCGGGTACGGGCATGGGCGGCTATCCCGGCGCCCAGCCGATGGGCGGCCAGGCCATGGGCCAGCCGCCGTTCGCCATGCCCGGCCAGCAGCCCGGCTATGGCTATGGCGAGCCGGTCAGCGCGGCCGGCTACGGCATGGGGCAACCGCCCTATGGCAATCCGGGCAACCCGGGCAATCCGGCCGGCATGCCGTCCGCCGCACCGGTCCCGGCCGGTGCGCGCGGCCAGCCCCACCCTGGCCAGCACGGCCACCAGCCGCACGGCGCCGACATGGGTGAGATCGACGTGGTCCAGATGGACCCCGCCGAAGCCAGCGCCCGCTCCTACCGCGCGCCGCCGCAGCAACCCCAGCAGCAGCCGCACCAGCAGATGGGCGGCGCCACGCCGATGCCCGGCCACCAGCCCAGCGACACGGTGCATGAGCGCTCGCGCCTGAACCCGATCCTGACCTTTGACAACTTCGTCACTGGTAAAGCCAACCAGCTGGCCCGCGCCGCGGCCATCCAGGTGGCCAACAACCCGGGCAAGTCGTACAACCCGCTGTATCTCTATGGCGGCGTGGGCCTCGGCAAGACTCACCTGATCCACGCCATCGGCAACTTCATGTTGCTGGAGAACCCGCGCGCGCGCATCCGCTACATCCACGCCGAGCAGTACGTGTCCGACGTGGTCAAGGCGTACCAGCGCAAGGCGTTCGACGAGTTCAAGCGCTACTACCACTCGCTGGACCTGCTGCTGATCGACGATATCCAGTTCTTCTCCGGCAAGAACCGCACGCAGGAAGAGTTCTTCTATGCCTTTGAGGCCCTGATTGCCAACCGGGCGCAGGTGATCATCACCAGCGATACCTACCCGAAAGAGATTTCCGGCATCGACGACCGCCTGATCTCGCGCTTCGACTCGGGCCTGACCGTGGCCATCGAGCCGCCCGAGCTGGAAATGCGCGTGGCCATCCTGATGAAGAAGGCCGCCGCGGAAAACGTCAACGTGCCCGAAGAGGTTGCCTTCTTTGTCGCCAAGCACCTGCGCTCAAACGTGCGCGAGCTGGAAGGCGCGTTGCGCAAGATCCTGGCGTTCAGCAACTTCCACGGCAAGGACATCACCATCGAGGTGACGCGCGAAGCGCTCAAGGACCTGCTGACTGTGCAGAACCGCCAGATCTCCGTGGAGAACATCCAGAAGACCTGCGCGGATTTCTACAACATCAAGGTCGCTGACATGTATTCGAAAAAGCGCCCTGCCAATATTGCACGGCCGCGCCAGATTGCGATGTACCTGGCCAAGGAGCTGACGCAGAAGAGCCTGCCCGAAATCGGCGAGCTCTTTGGCGGCCGCGACCACACCACCGTGCTGCATGCCGTGCGCAAGATCGCCGACGAACGCAGCAAGGACGCGCAGCTCAACCATGAACTGCACGTGCTGGAGCAAACGCTCAAGGGCTGATGCATGGCCGATGCCCGGGGACCCCCGGGAAGGCGTTTTGAAGGGTCGGCCCCTCGGGGCTGGCATACTGTAGGGTGCGCGCCACGGACATCCCGTGGCGCCTGGGGAATTAACGTCAGCGTCGCCGGGGCAAGTGTCCGGAAAATGGCCACTGATAAGGCTTTGCGGTGAGTCGGGACGGGATGGCAAGTACGGGCAGCGCCAGCGTGGCTTTTTGGGCACAGCTGGCCCCCCGGCCGGTCCCGCCCCGCTTCACCGCAGCGGCTTATCCTTGGTACAATGGCATATTAACTCCTTGATTCCTAAGTGAATTCGGAGTTGTTTGCGTTCTGCGGTCGCCGATTACAAACGACGAAGGATAAATTCAATGCAATTGGTCAAAACCTCGCGAGACAACCTGCTGCGTCCGCTGCAAATCGTGAGCGGCATCGTGGAGCGCCGCCACACCCTCCCGATCCTGGCCAATCTGCTGATTCGCAAGTCCGGGTCCAACGTTTCCTTCCTCTCGACCGACATCGAGATCCAGATCACCACGCACGCCGAATGCGGCGTAGGCAGCGACAGCGTTGCCACCACCGTGGCCGCGCGCAAGCTGCTGGACATCCTGCGCGCCATGCCTGACGGCGACGTGGCCCTGTCGCTCAACGACAAGCGCATGACCGTGCAATCCGGCAAGAGCCGCTTCGCACTGCAGACGCTGGCCGCCGAGGAATTCCCGACCGTTGCCGAAGCCAGCGAATTCAACGCCAGCGTCAGCCTGCCGCAGAAGACCTTCAAGCACCTGCTGGCGATGGTCCACTTCGCCATGGCGCAGCAGGACATCCGCTACTACCTGAACGGCATGCTGCTGGTGGTGGAAGGCAAGAAGGTGATGGCAGTCGCCACCGACGGCCACCGCCTGGCCTACTGCGGCGTTGAGCTGGAAACCGAAGCCGTCGGCGTGGGCGCGCGCCAGGAAGTCATCATCCCGCGCAAGACCATCCTGGAACTGCAGCGCCTGCTGGAAGACAACGACGATCCGGTGCAGGTGCAACTGGCCGCCAACCAGGTCAAGTTCACGTTCGCCAATATCGAACTGATCTCCAAGCTGGTGGAAGGCAAGTTCCCTGACTTCCAGCGCGTGATTCCCAAGGGCTACAAGAACGCCTTCGCCATCGACCGTGTGCGGCTGCAGCAGGCGCTGCAACGCACCGCGATCCTGACGACCGACAAATTCAAGGGCGTGCGCTGCATCCTCGACACGCACATGCTCAAGATCAGCTCCACCAACGCCGACCAGGAAGAGGCGCAGGAAGAGCTGGAACTCGATTACTCGGGCGACGCGCTCGATATCGGCTTCAACGTGACCTACCTGCTTGACGTGCTTGCCAACCTGAAGAGCGAGCAGGTGCAGGTCAGCCTCGGCGACTCGAATTCGAGTGCGCTGATTACCGTGCCGGAAGACGACAACTTCAAGTACGTCGTCATGCCGATGCGCATCTGATGATCCGGTAACAGGACCAGACCAGACAAGAACCGGAGCAGCAAACGGCACGCAACGACACCCGGCCCAGGCCGGGAAGTCCTGGGGATGACCATCCCGCAGCGGGGGCAGGATCGAAACGACGATCCGCCCCTTTTGCCGTTTTTAGTAACCCGCCATGCGGACCTTTTCGCGCCCCGCCGCTATGCCGGCCCGGCCCGAATTCCGCCATTGCCGTGAGTAGAAAGACATGACCGAACAGCAGAACCCGCAGCAGGAAAACACCTACGGAGCCTCTTCGATCCAGATCCTGGAAGGCCTGGAGGCGGTACGCAAGCGTCCGGGCATGTATATCGGTGATACCTCCGACGGCACCGGCCTGCACCACCTTGTCTTCGAGGTGCTGGACAACTCCATCGACGAAGCGCTGGCCGGCTACTGCACCGAGATCCAGGTCACCATCCACAGCGACAACTCGATCTCCATCGTCGACAACGGCCGCGGCATCCCGCCCCTGGTCAAGTTCGACGACAAGCACGAACCCAAGCGCAGCGCGGCGGAAATCGCCATGACTGAGCTGCACGCCGGCGGCAAGTTCAACCAGAACAGCTACAAGGTGTCTGGCGGCCTGCACGGCGTGGGCGTGTCTTGCGTGAACGCGCTGTCCAAGTGGCTGCGCCTGACCGTGCGCCGCGACGGCCAGGTCCACCTGATCGAATTCGCCAAGGGCGACGTGCAGAACCGTATCGTCGAGACCGTGACCGGCCCCGACGGCCAGCCCGTTGAAGTCTCCCCGATGAAGATCATCGGCGCCACCGACAAGCGCGGCACCGAAGTCCACTTCCTGGCCGACGAAGAGATCTTCACCAACGTCGAGTTCCACTACGAGATCCTCTCCAAGCGCATCCGCGAGCTCTCGTTCCTGAACAACGGCGTGCATATCAAGCTGGTCGACCAGCGCACTGGCAAGGAAGAAGACTTTGCCTTCTCCGGCGGCGTGAAGGGTTTTGTCGAATACATCAACCGCTCCAAGAGCGTGCTGCACCCCAACATCTTCTACGCCAACACCGAAAAAGACGGTATCGCCGTGGAAGTGGCCATGCAGTGGAACGACGGCTACAACGAGCAGGTGCTCTGCTTCACCAACAACATCCCGCAGCGGGATGGCGGCACCCACCTGACCGGCCTGCGCGCCGCGATGACCCGCGTCATCAACAAGTACATTGAAGAAAACGAAGTCGCCAAGAAAGCCAAGGTGGAAACCACCGGCGACGACATGCGCGAAGGCCTGTCCTGCGTGCTCTCCGTCAAGGTGCCCGAGCCCAAGTTCAGCTCGCAGACCAAGGACAAGCTGGTCTCTTCCGAAGTGCGCCTGCCCGTGGAAGAACTCGTCGGCAAGGCCCTGAACGACTTCCTGCTGGAAACCCCGGGCGACGCCAAGATCATCTGCGGCAAGATCGTAGACGCCGCCCGCGCCCGCGAAGCCGCCCGCAAGGCCCGCGAAATGACCCGCCGCAAGGGCCTGATGGACGGCATGGGCCTGCCCGGCAAGCTGGCCGACTGCCAGGAAAAAGACCCCGCCCTGTCAGAACTCTTCCTGGTGGAGGGCGACTCCGCAGGCGGCTCCGCCAAGCAAGGCCGCGACCGTAAGTTCCAGGCCATCCTGCCGCTGAAGGGCAAGATCCTGAACGTAGAGCGCGCCCGCTTCGACAAGATGCTGTCCAGCCAGGAAGTGCTGACGCTGATCACCGCGCTGGGCACCGGCATCGGCAAGGACGACTACAACCTGGACAAGCTGCGCTACCACCGCATCATCATCATGACCGATGCTGACGTGGACGGCTCGCACATCCGCACCCTGCTGCTGACGTTCTTCTACCGCCAGATGCCCGACATCATCGAGCGCGGCTATGTCTATATCGCGCAGCCGCCGCTGTACAAGATCAAGCACGGCAAGGAAGAGCGGTATATCAAGGACGATGTCGAGCTCAATGCCTACCTGCTGAAGCTGGCGATGGAGAAGGCTGTGCTGGTGCGGCCGGATGGGTCGGAGATCAATGGGGATGCGCTGACTGAGTTGGCGCGGCAGTATCAGCTGACTGAGGGGGTGATTTCTCGGCTGTCACGTGTTGTGGATACTGACGCCCTGCGTGCTATTGCTGATGGGGTGCCGTTGGATCTGGATAGCGCGGCTGCTGCTGAGGCGTCTGCCGTGGCGTTGAAGGCTAAGTTGGCTGAGATGCATGCCAAGACGTTGATCGGGGCTGCCGTGAATGATGACGGCACCGCTGACGTCTACGCGCAGTTTGATGAGAAGACGGATAAGCATCGGTTGATGATTGCGCGGCGTCATCATGGCAACGTGCGGTTGTCGCATTTGGATGCGGATTTTGTTCATGGCGCTGACTACGCTGCTCTGTCCAACGCGGCCAAGACGTTCCAGGGCCTGACGCCGGAAGGCACCAAGGTGCAGCGTGGTGAAGGCGAAAAGCTGCGGGATCAGACTGTCAATGACTTCCACGGGGCCATGCAATGGCTGTTGGCTGAGGCTGAGCGTGGGGTTTCTCGTCAGCGGTATAAGGGGCTGGGGGAGATGAACCCGGAGCAGTTGTTTGAGACGACGCTAGATGTGACCCAACGCCGTTTGCTGAAGGTGCAGATTGAGGATGCTATTGCGGCGGATCAGATCTTTACCACCCTTATGGGGGATGAGGTGGAGCCGCGGCGGAACTTTATTGAGAGCAATGCGTTGGTGGCGCGGAATATTGATGTTTGATCTATGAAGCCGAAAATGATCGACGAAATTGCGCTGCTCAGGGGGTAGATACCTACTGAGTGACCGAAGCTAAAAAAGCCAGTCCTATTGGATTGGCTTTCTTTTTTGGGCAGAGCCATTCAGCTCCCTCCATGTGAACCATATTTTTTTGGTGTACTGCTCTCTGTGGATTGCCAAACGTCACCTACAACGATGACAATTTACCTCGATAGAGGTGGCAAATCTGCCTGTGATTATCTGTTCGACGAATCCGCCCATAGTTACATATGCCCCTTACGTTACCCCAGCTCGAGCGCCATTTGTTCAAAGCCGCCGACATCCTGCGCGGCAAGATGGACGCTTCCGAGTTCAAGGAATATATCTTCGGGATGCTGTTCCTCAAGCGCTGCTCCGACGTGTTCGACCAGCGGCGCGAGGAAGTCATCGCCGAGCGAATGAATGCGGGTGAATCACGCGCTAACGCCGAAAAATCGGCGGAACTGGAGCGCTGGTACAAGGGAGCCGAGTACTTCTGGGTGCCACCACGATCGCGGTACAAGTTCCTATTGGATGAGGCTCATCAAAATGTCGGTGACTCGCTTAACAAGGCATTGAGCGGTATCGAGACTGCCAACACCAAGCTCTACGACGTGCTGGAGCACATCGACTTTACGCGAAAGGTTGGCCAGAGCAAGATCCCCGATATCAAGCTGCGCCAGCTGATTACCCACTTCGGCATCTATCGCCTACGTAACGAGGACTTCGAGTTCCCCGATCTGCTCGGCGCGGCCTACGAATACTTGATCGGCGAGTTCGCCGACTCGGCCGGTAAGAAAGGCGGCGAGTTCTACACACCGCGCTCGGTGGTGCGTATGATGGTGCGGCTGATCCAGCCGACCTTGGCCCACGACATTTATGATCCCTGTTGCGGCTCCGGAGGCATGCTGATCGCAGCCAAGGAATACATCGACGAGCACGGCGAGGACGGCCGCAAGGCCAACCTGTTCGGGCAGGAGTTCAATGGTACCGTCTGGTCGATCGCCAAGATGAACATGCTTCTGCACGGCATCAGCACTGCCAACCTGCAGAACGAGGACACCCTGGCCGAGCCGCAGCACGTCGAAGGCGGCGAATTAATGCACTTCGACCGGGTGCTCACCAACCCGCCGTTCTCCATCAACTGGGGCAATACGGAGAAGAACGCCGACGGAACGCCTGCCTGGTCGCCCAAGTTCCCCGAGCGCTTCCGTTACGGCCAGGTGCCGCTGGGCGCCAAGAAGGCCGACCTCATGTTCCTGCAGCACATGCTGGCAGTTACCCGCGACGGCGGCATGGTCGCCACCGTCATGCCCCACGGCGTGCTGTTCCGTGGCGGTGAGGAAAAGGCCATCCGGGCTGGCATTGTCGAGGACGACCTGCTCGAAGCCGTGCTCGGCGTCGCCCCCAACCTGTTCTACGGCACCGGCATCCCCGCCTGTATTTTGGTGCTGCGCCAGCGGGTGCAGAACGGCGCCAACCGCGTTAGCGGCAAGCCCGCCGAGCGCCGGGGCAAGGTGCTGTTTATCAATGCCGACCGGGAGTTCTTCGAAGGCCGCGCGCAGAACCATCTGCTACCCGAACACATCGAGAAGATCGTCACCACCTTCAACGAGTTCAAGCAGGTAGAGGGCTTTTCGGCCATCGTGGACAACGCCACCCTCAAGGCCAACGATTACAACCTCAACATCCGCCGCTACGCTGATAACACACCACCGCCCGAACCACACGACGTGCGCGCGCATCTTGTGGGGGGCGTGCCAAAAGCCGAGGTGCAGGCCAAGTCGACGCTGTTCGCGGCGCACGGCCTCAACCCGATGGACCTGTTCGTTGAGCGTGACGCGAAGTACGTCGACTTCAAACCCGAGCTAGCCAAGCGCAGGGACCTTAAGCCCTCCATCGAGAGAAACGCCGGCCTTGTCGCCAAGGAGGCCGCCATCCGCGCAGCTTTCGAGCAGTGGTGGCATCAGCATAGCGCGCGTATTACGTTGCTTGCTGGGCAAATGGACAATGCGGCCAGTCTGGTCGGCCTGCGCAACGATCTGCTGGCTAGCTTTAGCGAATCGCTGGAAGCGATCGGTATGCTCGACCCCTTCCAGGTGCGCGGCATCGTCGCTGGGTTCTGGTACCAGACGAAGTACGACTTCCTCACCCTGATGGCGCGTGGCGCCAAGGGCGTGGCCGACGCTTGGCGCACCAGCATCGTCACTGCGCTGGAGGACAAAGCGAACAAGGAAAGTCCACTTGACCACAAGCTAGTCAAGTTTCTGATGAGCGACTTCGTCGATGCCATCAACGAGCTGGAGGCCAAGAGGGCTGAACTGGACAGTCAAATCAAGGCTGCTGACCCCAAATCTGGCAAGGACGCCGAGGGCGACGAAGGTGACGCCGCAGAGTCTTCGGAAGACGAACCCGCCGACGACAACGCGGTCGACGAAACGCAGCTCAAGGCGTGGAAGAAGGAACTCGCTACCGCGAAGAAAGCCTTGAAGGCCAAGAAGGATAGCTTCGCTGCGCACCTCAATCGCGAGGTGGATGGTCTGTCGCCCGAGCAGGCCGCCGAGCTGCTGCTGACCATCCTGCACAACGACATGCGCGCCATCGTCGAGCGCTACATCGCCGCCCAGCGTAAGGCCATCGTCGTCGCATTCGAAAACTGGTGGGATAAGTACCGAGTGACGCTGACTGAGATTGAGGGAAAGCGCGATTCGGCGGCGCAGGCCTTGCAGGTGTTTTTGAAGGGGCTGCGGTATGTCTAACTTCGTTGCCCTTGGAGATCACATTACCGTTCAGAAGGGTAAGGCACCACTCGTCACCGGCTACGTGGGCAAGGGTGCAGAGCCCTACCTGAGTCCTGAATATCTCCGCGGGCGAGCGCCGGCCGACCTTGCCAAAGCTGGGCCGGATGCTGTGCGTGCTGCTGAAGGCGAAACGATACTGCTGTGGGACGGTTCGAACGCTGGGGAATTCTTCAGGTCCAAGGTCGGGTTGGTTGCTTCGACGATGACGAAGATTTCTCCGAGCAGTGTTTTTCGTCCGGCATACTTTTTTCATGTCGCCAAGCAAGCTGAGCGATTCCTGAAGGCTCAAACCAATGGCACTGGCATTCCACACGTTGACCGAGAGCTTCTCGAGGGGATAAAGGTCTTTTGTCCTGGCTCTACGGAGCAGCAATTACTTGCGGAAATCCTCGACACTCTCGACACCGCCATCTACGAAACTGAAGCGATCATCGCCAAGCTCAAGGCGGTCAAGCAAGGCCTGCTGCATGACCTCTTGACGCGCGGCATCGACGCCAACGGCGAATTGCGCCCACCTCAGGCCGAGGCACCGCATCTCTACGAGTCGTCACCGTTGGGTTGGATTCCGAATGAGTGGGGTCTTGCTCCTACAGCAACTCGCTGCCATCTGATAACCAAAGGCACTACCCCTGCGGCTAATGAGATGTGGCAGGGTGGCGCGGGAATTAGGTTTCTGCGAGTCGATAATCTTTCTTTCGATGGACAACTGGATCTAGATGCAAGCACGTTTCGAGTTAGCCTTGCCACGCACAAAGGTTTTCTGGCTCGTTCAAGATGCCTTGAAGGTGATGTGCTGACGAACATCGTTGGCCCACCTCTAGGGAAACTGGGGCTTGTTACCAAAGAAATTGGTGAGGTCAATATTAATCAAGCAATTGCGTTATTTCGACCAACCGAACAACTACTGCCAAAGTTCCTATTAATCTGGCTTAGTAGCTCAATCTCGCAGTCTTGGCTGAGGAACCGAGCCAAGCAGACGTCGGGACAAGTGAATCTGACCCTCGCTCTATGCCAGGAGCTTCCTCTACCTCGGATGACGATCAATGAGCAACAGGCAATCGTTGACCGAGTTGATGCCGCGCAGGAACAAATCTGGTGTGAGGAGGAACTGATCCGAAAGATGCGACTTGAGAAATCTGGCCTTATGGATGACCTCCTCACCGGCCGCGTCCGCGTCAAGCCGCAGCTGGCGGAAACCAAACAAGCAGGGAGCGCCTGATGGGCTGGGAGCTTGAAGACGTCGAAAAACCCTTCGTCGCTCAGTTACAGACGCAGGGTTGGACACACATCGAAGGCAGTCTCGAAAACCCGACATCTACCTGCCGTACCAGCTTTACTGAGGTTATCCAGGAGCCCGTGCTGCGCGAAGCTTTGCGAGCGCTAAACCCCGGCCCTGACGGCCAGCCCTGGGTGGACGATGCGCGTCTATCAGAGGCTATGGCGGCTATCACTCGGCTGGGAACGCGCAGGCTGATGGAGGCCAACGAAAGGGCCACCGAGTTGCTGATCAAGGGCCTGACCGTCGAAGGCCTACCTGGCTGGGATGGCGGACGCGGCCAGACCATCCGCTACATTGACTGGGACATTCCGGCGAACAACCGCTTCACAGTGGTCAACCAGTACCGCGTCGATTGCCCGCCTGGGTTCAATTCGGCGAAGGCCTTCATCGTGCCCGATCTGGTGCTGCTGGTGAACGGCATCCCGCTGGTGATAGTGGAGTGCAAGAGCCCATCGATCCCTGAGCCGCTGGCCGAGGCCGTCGATCAACTGCGCCGATACAGCAATCAGCGCAAGGCGGCCTTCGAAGTGGATGACAACGAGGGCAACGAGGTGCTGTTCGCGACCAATCAGCTGCTGATCGCCAGCTGCGTGGACGAGGCACGGGTCGGGTGCATCGGCGCGGGGTTCGAGCACTACGCGCAGTGGAAGACAGTCGTCGGACCGGACGGATCGGGCTCCGAGGCCGAGGTGGCGCAGGCGCTGGGCGAGAGCAAACTCAATGAACAAGAGCGGCTGATCGCCGGGCTGCTGGCACCAGCGCACTTGCTGGACGTGGTGAAGAACTTCCTACTGTTCATGCAGGTGGGCGGCCAAACTATAAAGTCCGTTTGCCGCTACCAGCAGTACCGGGCGGTGAACCGTGCCATCGCCCGGCTCAGAACGGGCCAGACTCGTTTGCAGCACGGTGAGCATGACCAGCGTGGCGGCATCATTTGGCACACCCAGGGCTCGGGCAAGAGCCTGACGATGGTATTCCTGGTCCGCAAGATGCGCGCCGAAGCGCAGCTGCGACGCTTCAAGGTCATCGTCGTCACCGACCGCAAGGATCTGCAGAGCCAGCTATCCGTGACCGCCACGCTCACGGGTGAGGTGGTCGAAGTGGCGGACAGCACGGCGGGCATTAAGGCTCTCGTGCGGCGCAAGGGACCGGGGCTGATCTTCGCCACCATCCAAAAATACCGGGACCCGGACACGGCAGGTGATTCACCGCTGGCGGCAGAAGACCTGCCTGAGTTGGAGCAGCCGCGCGCGACCTATAAGACCGGAGAGAAGTTCGAGGTGCTGAACGAGGACGAGAGCATTCTCGTGCTCGTGGATGAAGCCCACCGCACCCAGGCGGGCGATCTGCACGCCAACCTGCTGGCCGGACTGCCAAACTGCGCGCGTATCGGCTTCACCGGCACGCCGATCATCATGGGGGAGAAGAAGCGTACCCATGAAATCTTTGGCGAGTTCATCGACCGCTATACCATCAAGGAGGCCGAGGCCGATGGCGCCACGGTACCGGTGCTCTACGAGGGGCGCACCGCCAACGGTGCGATCAAGGACGGCGCCAGTCTGGACGAGCTGTTCGAAGACCTGTTTCGCCAGCACACGCCAGAGGAACTGGAGGTAATCAAGCAGAAGTACGCCACTAAGGGGCACATCTTTGATGCGCCAGCGCTGATTGCCGACAAGGCCCGTGACATCATTCGCCACTACGTCACCAACATATTGCCCAACGGCTACAAGGCACAGGTCGTGGCGTACAGCCGGCTGGCGGCGATTCGCTACTTCGGAGCCTTGAGGAGGGCCAGGGACGAACTGCTGCTAGAGGCGCAGGCGCTCAGCCCGGAAGACAAGGCCCTGGACGACGAAGCCCTGTGCCAGCGCTCGCCAAAGATGCAGGCAGTTGTCCAAGCCTGGCGCTACCAGGGCATATTGGCCCGCATCGAATTCGCACCAATTATCTCCGGCAGCAATAACGACGATCCTGCCTGGAAAAACTGGACTGATGCCGCGGCTCACGACCAACTGATTAAGCGATTCAAGAAGCCACTGTTCCATGCCAAGCCGGAGAAGACCGATCCGCTCGCATTTCTGGTGGTGAAGTCAATGCTGCTCACTGGCTTCGACGCGCCTATCGAGGGCGTGATGTACCTGGATAGGCCAATCCGCGAAGCGGAGTTGTTGCAGGCCATCGCCCGCGTAAACCGCACAGGCTTCGGCAAGCGTTGCGGCATCGTGGTGGACTACTACGGTGTCGCCCAGCATCTGAAGGAAGCTCTCGCCGCCTACGCGGACGAGGACGTGGAAGGCGCGCTGGCCAGCCTGAAAGACGAGGTGCCGGTGCTACGCGACCGGCATCTCCGTGTGGCAGACCTGTTCCGCCAACGGGGCATTGAATCGCTGGACGACACTGAGGCGTGCGTCGAAGCGCTGGGCAGCGAGAAGCTGCGGGCCGAGTTCGCCGTCAAGCTCAAGGCGTTTCTGGCGTCGCTTGACACGGTACTGCCGCGCCCCGAGGGGCTGCCGTACTCGGGTGATGCGAAGCGGCTAGCCTACATCTATGCCCGGGCGCGCAACCGGTACAAGGACACGCCGGTCCTGGGCAAAGACGTCGGCGCAAAGGTGCGCAAGCTGATCGACGACCACGTAATCTCGCTAGGTGTCGATCCAAAGGTCCCGCCGATCCAGCTGACCGATGCCGAGTTCGACACCCATCTTGCACGTACCGTCAACGATCGCGCAAAGGCCTCGGAGATGGAACACGCGATCCGCTCGCATATCCGCAAGCACACGGACGAAGATCCGGTGCTGTATCGCAAGCTCTCTGAGCGGCTGAACGACATCCTGAAGACGCTCGGCGAGAAGTGGAATGAGGTTATCGCACAGCTGCAGGAGATCATCGACGAGTTGCGCACTGGAAAGGCTAGCTCCGACAATACTCCAGGTGACCTGCCTGAGCATTGCGCGCCCTTCCTGCGCACCGTACTGGATGTGGTGTGCGCCGGGCAAACGCCCACGTCGGCCGAACTGCTTCGACTGAAGGACGTGACGGTCGAGCTCGTTGACTTGCTGGTGCAGGAGCTCAAGGAGAACCCGAAGATCTGGAGCGCGAACAAGATTCCAGACCAGGAGAATCTTCGCGACGGTGTCTTGTTCGAGCATCTGATGCGCCTGCGTCCACCGCTGTTAGATGCAGACAGGGCCGGTGTGCTGGCCGACAAGCTGATTGATCAGGCTCGCGCCAGCCACGACAAGCTGATGCAGGTGTGATTCGATGCCTTCGCCGGTGAAATTGCCAAGCCTTCAGATCGGTGACCTCCGGTTCACGCTCCAGCGGAGCGCGCGCCGCAGAACTATGCAGATCACCGTGGAGCGCAGTGGCGACTTGATGCTCTGCGCACCGCCGGAGGTGGACGAGGCCGCGCTGCGAGCATTCGTGCTGGAGAAGCGCTTCTGGATCTACACCAAGCTGGCCGAGAAGGACCGCTTGCAGCGCCAGGTTCCGCGCAAGGAATTCGTCGGAGGCGAGGGATTCTTGTATCTCGGCCGCAGCCATCGGCTGAAGGTGGTCGATGAACAGAATGTGCCACTGAAGTTGAATGGAGGCCGCTTTTGTCTGCGCCGTGACGCCCTACCCGCCGCGCGCGAGCATTTCATCCGCTGGTACGGCGAGCGTGCCAAGGCCTGGCTTTCGGGGCGTGTAGCTGACTACCAGTCGCGAATGGAGGTGACGCCTGCCGGCGTCAAGGTGCAGGACCTTGGATATCGCTGGGGTTCGTGTGGCAAGGGCGACTGGCTGTACTTCCACTGGAAGGCAATCCTGCTGCCGGCGCGCATCGCTGAGTATGTCGTGGTGCATGAGATTGCCCATCTGCATGAGCCGCACCACACGCCTGCGTTCTGGCTTCGAGTGGAGCGTGCCATGCCGGACTATGCGCAACGCAAGGCCTGGCTGGCCGAGCATGGAATCGATGTTGAAGGAATCTAAAGAACGATGGCTGACTATTTCACCAGTGACTACTTCAAGCTGCTGAACAAGTGGAAGGGGCAGAAGCGTGACGAGTCCAACCCCGAGCAGAACCGCGCTTATGAAGATCTGAAGAAGGCCTACGAGGTGACGGAGGCGTGGGCGGACAAGGTTAAGGCCGAGTTGTTCCCTGTCGGGCGCGTCGAGATTCGTAAGCGCCCGACCAACCAGGGCAACAACTTTGCCAGCTACAACTGGGCCAAAATCTACCCTTCATCTGAGGCGCCGAAAGAGTTGGCTTACACAGTTGGCATCGGCGCCGATGACGGCTTCGTAGTCAAGATCGATACCGTTGGGCTCGACGAATTGGACGCGACGAGAAAGGCCTATCTAGCACTGCGTGGCGCCTACAACAACACGTCCCCCTTCATCGCTACACTGCCAGCGTCCGATGGACTGGGGAAGTCGCTGGACCAACTAGTTGCGTGGAGTGTTGAAGCGATCCGCAACTTTAAGCTGCGCTACGACGAGGTCGTCGTCAAGCTGAACCTGGGCAAGAAGCTGAGCGACGAGGACCTGCTCAAGCACTTCGACGGCAAGCCAGTGTTCAGGACCTTCCGCGCCTCATGGTCTGCCCAGGACAAGGCGTTATTCTGTCGGTTGGCGCGAGTCGTTCACGCCGCCGGTCTAGATTGGTGGCACATGGGCAAGGGTGTCCAGGTGCGCTTTGGCCGCAAGAATCCTGGCAGCGAACGCGCCGTCGGTGTGCTCGGCGTGATTCGGGGCACCCGGATCCGGAAGATCTCATGGACGCGGGAACTGGGCGAGGTGCCCAAGCTTCACCGCGAGCCGTTGACGGAGCGGCTGGTCGCGAATATCGAGGCAGCCCTGTCGGCTGAGCGAGATTCACTCGATGACTGGCTGGTGCTCGACACGGAGCGTCCAGGTCTGTGGCCCGATGAACTGCGAGACGACCCGGTGGAGCCCGAAGAGGACTCCGATGAGGAGGAGCCAGCCGATAACGATGAGGTGAGGCAACCCATCAACCGCATCTATTACGGTCCGCCTGGCACGGGAAAGACCTATGAGCTGTCGAAATTGCTCAAGCGGGAGTACGAGCAGGCCATGACCGCCGTGTCCAACGCGGAATGGCGAGAACAGTTGATTGCTACTCGGATTGCTACCCTGACATGGTGGGAAGGCGCCGCCGCTGCGCTCTATGAGTTGGGCGGCAAGGCCAAAGTGGGTCAGCTATATGAGCACCCGTTCATTCAGGCAATTGCAGCAGCAAAGGGGCGCAAGCAGAACGTGAGGCAAACGCTCTGGGGCACACTGCAACACCATACGGTCGAGGATTCACACACCGTCAACACCAAGATGCGTCTCGCGCCCGCCGTGTTCGACAAGACAACGGACTCTGTCTGGCAGTTTGCAGGCGACTGGAAGGAAGCCGTTGCGGACGTGATCGAAACCGTGAAGGCCTACCAAATCGGTGCGCCGGCATCAGGTAAGGTCCAGCGCTACAGTTTCGTCACCTTCCACCAGTCTTACGGTTACGAGGAGTTCGTCGAGGGGCTCCGGCCGGTTCTCAATGGCGACGCAGAGGCTGGCGAAATTCAGTACGAGATTCGCGCGGGCGTCTTCAAGGAACTGTGCCGTAGAGCACGATCGGCACCGGATCAGCGATTCGCGATGGTGATCGACGAGATCAACCGGGGCAACATCAGCAAGATATTCGGCGAGCTGATCACCTTGATCGAGCCTGACAAGCGAGAAGGCGCCGACAACGCCGTTTCGGTGACCTTGCCGTCCGGCGACGGCTTCTCTGTGCCATCGAATGTCGACATCATTGGCACGATGAACACGGCAGACCGCTCCCTGGCGCTACTGGATACCGCGCTCCGTCGCCGGTTCGAATTCGTGCCGGTGATGCCGGATGCTCGCGATGAATCGGGCGCGCCGCTTGCGGGCCTGCGGGTCACCCTGGGCGAGCAGGTGATCGACGTACCGCGCATGCTCGATGCGATCAACCAGCGCGTCGAGGCACTCTACGACCGCGACCATTGCATCGGCCACGCATACTTCACGACGTTGGCTAAGTTCCCTGACGGCGACGAACGACTGGTGGCGCTGCAGCAGGTGTTCAGCACGCGCATCCTGCCCCTGCTCGAAGAGTACTTCTTCGAGGACTGGCAGAAGATTCGTCTTGTTCTCGCCGACAATCAGAAGCCGGCAGCTGCACAGTTCGTGGCGGAAAGTCAGGATCACGAGGACGATCTGGCTCGCCTATTCGGTAGTGACCACGGATTGGACAGCTACGGCTCCAAGCGCCGGTACGCGTTGCAGGAGGCCGCGTTTTCGAATTTGGATGCCTACATCGGCATCTACCAGACCTTGTCGACTTGATCTTCGGGATGCAAGTGAACGGCATCACGATTTTCGAATTCGAGACGCTGATCGCGGCGACGGCGGGCGTTGCAGGTACCGAGGGCTTGCACGCCGTCCCGGATGCGGTCTACGGGTGGCTTGAAGACCAGTGCTTGCGGGCTGCCGAGCAAGGGGAGGCGGCATGGCTGCGCCTGGCCCAGCGCCGCGGGCGTCGTGTCGTTCAAGTGACCAGTTTTGTTGGCGTGATCCGCGCACCGGACGGCTTCCAGATCGAGGTGTTGCCCAAGGTCGGCAAGGCGATCGGCGGCGGCGCCGTCGAGGCGCGTAAGCTTCTGATTGAAATGCTCTGCTGCCTCCAGGGCTTCCGCCACGTTAAAACCGACAGCGCCAACATTTCGGCAGCGCGGATGCCATTGTTGGAGGTCTTCGTTGCAGAATTCCTGCGCGCCGTTGACCACATCGTAAAGCGTGGGCTGCGCAGCGACTATTCAAGCCGCCAAGACAACCTCTATGCCCTGAGGGGTAAGCTGTTGATCGCGCCGCATTTGCAGCAAAACCTGTATCGGGCCGACCGATTCTTCACCGACCACGACGAGTTCACAATCGACCGTCCAGAGAATCGCCTTTTGCATGCCGCATTGCGGCGTGTATTGGAGTTATCTGCTTCGCAGCTCAACCAACTGGCCCGCGAGCTGGCGTTCGTGTTCGCGGAGGTACCAGTTTCCGCACAGCCTCAGATCGACTTTCAGCGGGTGAGGCTGGACCGTGGCATGGGTTATTACGCTGACGCGCTGGCCTGGGCGCGGCTCATCCTCGACGAGGAATCGCCTTTGACTGGCGCCGGCGCGCACTGTGCGCCGTCGATGCTGTTCCCGATGGAGGCTGTATTCGAGGCATTCGTCGCCAAGCACCTGGCGAAACAGCTGGCCCGACCGCTGATCCTGAAATCACAGGCTCGTAGTCATCACCTGGTTCGCCATCGTGAACAGAACTGGTTCCGGCTGAAGCCCGATTTGCTGATCCGGAATGCAGACCGGGACTTGCTGGTACTGGATACCAAGTGGAAACTGCTGGACGGGATGAAAGCGAATGGCACGGACAAGTACGGCCTCTCGCAAAGTGACTTCTACCAACTGCAGGCCTATGGTCAGAGCTACCTGAGCGGTAGGGGGGATGTCGTCTTGATCTACCCGAAAACCGCCTCGTTTGAGCGGCCAGTCCCGGTGTTCGAGTTCCCCAAAGTAGAGGGCCTGCGGCTATGGGTATTGCCGTTCTGTCTTAAGTCCCGCCGGCTTTTGGTTCCTGACGGCGCTCCATTTATTACTGTGTTTCCTGACAGAGATCCGGTGGAAGCCGCGAAGTCGTCAGCTGTTGGCTGACCAAGTCTGATCGGATGAGTCCGCTGAGACCAATATATGCTTCCGCAACCTCAGGTCCCCTGGGGTCCAGTGGGGACCCTCAGGCTTTCGGGCTCTACCCGGGCGAGGGGGCGTCCTGCCTCAGGCTTCCGTGGCTGCTGAAGAGCGAGCAAAAGGCTTGTTGTAAGCAATGCCCCTAGACGCACACTCGTAGCCGACAGAGTAAAATGTCTGTCGTTCTTCGAGTGCGAACTATTGAGCACATCGCTGGCGCGATCCGTGCGCAGCTCCACTATGACCAACAAGACTAGAGATCGCGATGTTCGGGCGGCCGTATTCCGGAAGGTGCTCGCCGAACATGTTGCTGACCCCAATGTGCTGGTTGTTGAAGAGCTCGGCCTGCAGCACGGCTTGTGCCGTGTTGACATTGCAGTAGTGAATGGATTTCTGCACGGCTACGAACTGAAAAGCGATGCTGACACGCTGGAACGCTTACCAGCGCAAGTTGAAGCCTATTCGAAAGCAATGGATAGGGCGACCTTGGTGGTGGGAGAGCATCACCTAGGGTCGGCGGAGTCAATATTGCCACCATGGTGGGGGATTAAGGTGGCAAGCGTGGGCAAGCGAGGGGCGGTATCAATCGAAACACACCGCGCAGTTGGAGCAAATCCTTCGGTGTCGGCCTTTCATGTCGCCCACCTACTGTGGCGTCCGGAGGTAACCAAGATCCTGGAGGAGCGAGGCGTTGAAAAACGAAGGCTCCGCGGCAACCGTCGCGAATTGTATGAGATTGCCGCGGCCTTGGTGCCACTTAGTGAGCTTCGGCAGCTGGTCAGGGAATCGTTGAAGACCCGAACAACGTGGCGACATCCCTGATGACCTTGGTGATATGTCGGTTGTTGCCGACCGAAGGCCATGTCGATGTGCCGCCCGTCGTTTCGGTGCCACTTGCGCACCCATGGATATATGCATCACCCCATGAGTAAGTCGGTCCTGGGAAAGCTGCTGACGGGTTGGCAATCAGTTCTTGGCATAGTCCTTGAAATTGACCCCTACCATGCTTCTTCACTTGGGCACCAGTGTGAACGAGCCATTCGCCATCAACGGTGTACTTGATCTTCGCGTTTGGATCGAGCACACGCGGATCGAGTAGCTCGGTCTGTGGGTGTGAAACCGAGTAGTCCCCAAAAGTTGGAATGCGCAGGCCACCCAAGTTTGTCAACAGGGCGTTATATGCGTTCCACTCTGTTCTTGGTGTGAGTCCATGCGGACGGAACTGTGCCGCTGGTAGAGCGCTGGGAAACGCCGTTGCGGCAACTGTTACAGATTTCCAGTCGTTTAGCCAGGGCGTCTGTTGAAGCAGTGCCTTCCATGCGAGACCTTGCGCGACCGGTGAGCCGCTGATGTCCTCCGCCATGTCTATAACGAGGTGTGAGTCGGGCGGCCCCACATTTAGCCGAGCAAACAAGTTTTGAAGGTCATTCAAAATAGAGGCACTAAAGTCCTCAGCGGAAAGACGAACGCACGCGCCCCGCTGATCTTGAGCAACGATGTTGTGTACCGCTGCGTCATAGTCTGGATGGCGGCCAAGCCCAGTAACCGGTATCGGTGAAGCTCCTTCATTCCGAGCTTGTTCGAACAGGAACTCGAGGTGATGCTGTCCTGTTGACATTTGTGCGACACCATCGATGTAGCATGAGTCGATAAAGCATCGACGAGTGTCCCATTTACTTTTGAGGCGGTTTCCAAAGCGCTCGAGATGCTCATCTAAAGATTTTGCGGGCGTTTCTGTTTCGAAATCCCATGGCTCAGTAGGAATTTCTAGTAGCGGTGTTATCCATTGCTTGGCGGCATCGCTCAAGCGCCATAGTGCCTGGTACTCGCCTTGCCTCCATTTGAGAATTGGAACGTAATGGATGTGATTGAACCGTTCATTGGTGTCCAAAGGCATTTGTCCCCTCCAAAAACAGCAAAGATGTGCTGATTTGGTATTTTTGGTAAATACTGCTTTGGTGGGGAGTCGAAAGCTGGTTTGAGCTGGGTCAATAGGCGTCGTCCCCGAAAACATTGGTCTCTACGACCAGCTGTTTCCGATCAAATCAACGGCTCGACCAGAACGGGCGACCGCCTGCAGCCGCTTGTCTGATGAGCGAAGGCGGCGTCTGGCGCAGAAAGCAAAAACGGCGCGGGGTTATGTGGCCTTACGCCGTTCTGATCCAGGCACTGGAAAGGTGCTGCTGATAGA
The DNA here is from genome assembly GCF_016127575.1 of Cupriavidus necator. NCBI lineage: Bacteria > Pseudomonadati > Pseudomonadota > Betaproteobacteria > Burkholderiales > Burkholderiaceae > Cupriavidus > Cupriavidus necator. The sequence goes on along the minus strand of NZ_CP066018.1, from coordinate 1,493,736 downwards.
GCATAGCCGAATGAAATCGAGAGGAATTAGTCAGCATCGATGGAAAAAGCGAGCTCACCGGTCATGGCCGTCAAGCACACTTGCAAAGGCACCACCCTCGATAGTGCATATCGAATGGAGTTCCGGTGGCAAAAAAAACACAAAAGCGTGCTAACGGAGCCAACGATCAACTCTAGGTAAGAAAATTCTATTTTGGAAAGATTTGAGTGGTTAATAAATATCAGATAAATGGATGCGTAAACTATAACTGCTGAAATCGAAAAGAGGGACTCGCTCAGCATTCGCTTTGAATGATATTTTTTTAATCTTCTGGTTAATTCGGTGCTGATTGAATCTCGAATTGGTCCGCGATCATCTTTATCCAAACCCTCCATAGACTTCGCTGCGACAGAGATCCAGCGTAACAGTTGCTCCGATATCCGGCTCGATTCAAATGATTTGCGTAGTGCGAGTTTTAATATGTAGGTGTTGATTAGCGCTAAGAAGAAACACGCACCCACTAGGACGATGCCGACACTCCAAAACAACCCATCGCTGATGGCAAACAAATTCTTCAGGCCCAACCCTGATAAGGCGCCAAATGCCGATGAACCAGAGCCCTCGGCTAGTCTCTGAAAAACGACGGCGGTAACAAAAATGAAGCCAATCTGACTGATTGGCACAATATTTAGTAGCAGCTCAAGGCACTGCTCTCGAAGATTGTCGATCGATTTCTCAGCCATCAGTAAGAATCTTCACGAATTGAATATCTCCCGCGACGGGATCGAACGAGTCGTACTCCACAATAGGACATGCCACAATTGTGAGATTCTCCCGATCCATATAGGGGACTAGATCCGAGTAATCCTGCTCGCTTTGGATGAATAACGCCAGGTCGCGATCATTCGCCGCATTAATGAATTTGCCTTTGAAGTTTGCCTTTTGATTGTGCCCCCGATCCAGTGCTCTTAGTCTGCCATGGTAGATCACAGGATTTCCAAGTTGCCGCTGACTGACCACCTTCTTGAAAGCGATTGCCTCCTTCTGGGTAAAAGTGAATGTTTCCGTGCGTTCGCGGTAATTGGGCTTTAGGGAAATCTTTAGAATTGCATCCGGATCCTTCCTTACCGGGCTAAGCATATGATCAATATTCTTATTAATCGATTTGTCACCATAAGCTCGGGTGGCCAATTCATCGGGGGCTTGCAAGAACTCGTCAAATGTCTGCGGAACCAAAATTACGTTATCTACTTGATTTTTTCGCGCCTCGATCTGCCGTTTAATCGAGAATATCTCTTGCTCCCCACCCTCTATGGCCGAACGATAGGGGTCTGCAATTGCCTGTCGTAGTCGCTTAACAATGGCTTCTCCTTGCTCAGAGAGGAACTTTATTATATAGCTTCCCTTTTCCGGGTCCCCAACTATAAAATCTGCGTCATCGTAGAAGGCAATTGGCAATCGCGCATGCTTCCAGATATTGCCATATTTTATGTCAAGATAAGCGCGGTCAGCGGCGGCTTGAATAGAGATCATCGATCGCCCAAGGACGCGGAGCGAAACGTGATTGTTGTCACGCAAAAAAGAACCGTCTAACGTAAGTTGAATGGTCGATGTCATTAACTATTGATATATTCAGAGGGTCAATGCTATCCCGTTGTTTGGAGGCAAAGCCGGCGAGCTTCAAAAAGAGTTGCTGACGGGTAATCTCCAGCTCTTGCGTTCAATCTTCGTTATCGAGTATGTCATTGCTGTAAATGTGAAGCAATATTTCCTCCTCGATGAAAATTTGCTTCTCCTGGAGCCGATCCTTTCGTTGTGACAGTAGCCGTCGCAAAGGACTGCGCCTTTCGGATGCATGCCCATGGTGCAAGCGCTGATGACAAGTCGGGCAAAGTGCAATGATATTCGCTGTAATGTCGAGAGAGAATTGAAAATCGGCCTGCCTGCTTAAGGGGATAAGGTGATGCGCCTCGACGTACGGTACATTCTTCGAGCTGGATTTGAATGTTTGGTGCTCGGGGAATAGCTCGCACCGGTATTCTGCACTCTTTACTGCCTCAGCTGCTACCAATGGATCTCGTGGATACTTCCACGAGCCGCCGTTTCCCCGCTTCGGCAAGACGGGTACACCTCCTGGAGGTTCGACAAATGGCGGACAATCTTTTTTTGTGGTCGCTGTTGCTTTTTCAAGCACTGCTTTTTGAAACTGGGTTTCATTGACTGGCACCAATGCCTGCAGACTCGGACCGACCTTATTCGCCAGCGTATCGTAGTGCCCCAGCAGTGATCTGAAGTCTAATTCTAGGCTGTCGGGCGTTGGCAGTGCGGAGAAATCGTATCGAAAGCTCTCAATTGCACCTCGCTCGTAGCCTTTACCCAAAGCCCTGCTGGCCTTTAGGTCGATTGGTCCTTTAACCGTGCCAGCGGCCGGCACAAAGGCCTCTAAGGCTAGCTCGGCTGCCCCCCTAAGCTTGTGAAGTGCCACCTCTACCCCATAGGCATTCTTGAGAGTTGTAACCCCTTGATTGAGGCTCAGGTAACACGACTTCATGTCCTCTGAAAAGAGAAGGACGATGTAGTACCCGTTTTGTGCTGATGTTGTGATCTCGAGGTTGAATACGCCAATCCAAGGAACGCCGGCGATATTCCCTTGACCATAGGAACCTTCGACCTTGAAAGCTCCACGCCGCTCCAATCTCTCCAATATATCAATGAAGAACTGAGGTAGCGTCTTGCTGATACTTATCTGATCCGGCGTATTAGCGTTTCGAGCTTTACCGCTAAGAGCGGACTTAGTTGCCAGATAGTTCTCCATGACCACAGACAGGGATTGCATCGGCTTTCTTTCGACATCGTAGAAAGCTTAAGGATATAGCGAAATCCGATGGCAGAATCGGAAATTTCCCCCTGCTGTCGAGGAATCATCATTTCCCTGCGGCAGACTCTCTTGTCAGAATCCGCGTCAAACTCGGCGAGCTCGAGGCGTCCTGGCAAGCATGTGAAGGACCGTACTTGGGCTTTACACATGACGGGTGGAAGGCCGCTTTGAGAGTTCGCTGCATTGTTCCGTGCGGACTGCCGTTGGAAACTGGCAGTGTCACCACAGCAATGGTCGACCAGGTTTGACAGCCTGACCACGTACACCGGACGAGCAGCGAAGCGGTATCCTCTCGTCTTTCGCCTACGTACGCCCCGTAAGGGGCGGGCCGCGGCGGGGGAGCCTTCGGGCTCGCCGGTGGTACGTGCCGGTCTGTCAACCCTGCTTCGTGCTCGCCCACCCGATTGACAGCGGACGACGAGCCTCCATCTTCTACGTACCGGAGGTCATGATGCAGTCCACCACCCCGGCTCCCCAAGAGCCCACCCTAGCCCAAAAGCAAGCCCAACTAGCCGAAAACCTGGCCAAAATCGACCGCGCCCAGGCCCGCCGCCAAGCCAAAGCCGCTCCACCCCCGCCCAGCACAGCCATCACCCTCGAGGACCACATCCTCGAAGCCACTGACGACATCCTGCGCGTCAGCGCCGGCCTTCAGTCCTTCCTGACCTTGCTGGAGCTACAGAGCGACACCATCCCCCAAGGCATCGGCCTCCACGCCCTGCTTTTGCCTCTCAAGCAACAGCTGGTCGACACCGCCGACCGCCTGCAGGCACTGGTCTGACGAGGGAGAGCCTGCTTACCCGCCCAACGGATGAGCAGCGCTGAAAAACAAACGGCGCGAGCCAACTGGTCTCGCGCCGTTCGCATCCTGGTGCGGTGGCAATCAAGTCACGGCGCTCACGTAGGCCTCGAACGCGCTGGCCTCAACCGGCGGACAGAAGAAGTGGCCTTGCCCGTAGTCGCAGCCGGCAGCCAGCAGGATGTCGCGCTGCGACTCGGTCTCGATGCCCTCGGCAATCACGCGGATGCGCAGTGCATGCGCCATGCTGATGATGGCGTGGCACAAGGCGACGTCGTCCGGGCCCCGCGTCAGCGAGCGGATGAAGGACTGGTCGATCTTAATGTAGTCAATGTCCAGACGCCGCAGGTACGACAAGGACGAGTAGCCGGTGCCGAAGTCGTCGAGCGCGATCTCGATGCCGGCCGCCTGGAAGCGGGATAGCTGGTCCATGACATCGGCGTTCTGCTCCATCAGCGAGCCTTCGGTGATCTCGATGACGAGGCTGCCCACCGGCACGTTCCTGCGCTCGATCATGCTGGACCAGGACTCGGGCCCGCTCGCAGGCGCGCAGAACTCCACGGGGGATTTGTTGACCGAGATCTGGAAGCCCTTGCCCAGCAGCACCTGCCAGCGCGCAAGCTGGTCCAGCGCTTCGGTCAGTACCCAGCGGCCGATGTCGATGATGAGGCCGGATTCCTCCGCAACGGCAATGAAATCGGCCGGGTGGATCGGCCCGCGCACCGGATGGTCCCAGCGGATCAGGGCCTCGGCCTTGCAGACCTTGCCCGTGCGCAGATTGACAATAGGCTGGTAGTGCAGCGCGAACTGCCCGGACGCCAGCGCCGTGCGCAGGTCCTGCGTGATGCGCAGGCGCTCCCTCTCCGCCTGCAGCAGCGCCTGGGTGAAGACCTTCCAGCGATTGCGGCCCTCCTCCTTGGCGGCAAACATCGCCTGGTCGGCGCACACCAGCAGGTCCTCGGCGTTGTCGGCGTCCTTAGGCCAGGTCGCCACGCCGATGCTGGCCGACACCACCACCAGCTCGCCGGCCAGGCGGTAGGGCGCGGCAATCCGCTCCAGGATCGCCTCGGCAATGCCCCCGGCAACGCCGGCATCGCCCACCGCGGGCAGGATCACGGTGAACTCGTCGCCGGCCAGCCGCGCCACGGTACCCGATGGTTGGGCAGCTCCGTGAGCGCATCGAAATTCGCCTGGTGCCGGATGACTTCCTCCGCCTGGCGCTTCAGCTGCCCATGGCGGCCACGCCCGCAGGCGGTCGACCAGCCCCGCCGCATTGCTTGCGCCGCTGACGCTATAGCCCGGGCGGCCACGGATCTCCTCGGCTGTATAGCCGGTGGCGGTGGTCCCCGGCTGGCCGCCCAGCCACTGGATCGGCACGACATAACGGACGCAGAAGCCTCAATACTCCCTCAACGCCCATCCACTGATCGCGGCGAAGTACTCACGGAGCCAGGCGTTATATTGAAGGTGGAGCGGCGTTTCATGCGCACTAAACGCCCCAAGCAGCCGAAGCCGACGATGACGACTTGTTCGATCACGCAGACCTTTCCGCCCAAAATGGCGGTCGACCATCCCGGCGCCGGGCCGGGCGCCTGGTTTCATTCGTTATGTCTGGACTTGCCAGAAATGGCGAAGGCAATACTATCGCGCGCAATGGTCGCCGCCAAGCATGCGCTTCCTTTTGCGATCCCGCTCACAGAGCGCTTAGCTGCTCGAAACCCAAAGCCTCCTGTGGAATCCAGCACTCTCCCCGCCATAGCTCCGCGAGTTCCTCGCCTAAGGTTTCTCCGAGCCAATCAATGGCGGATTGCGGGTGAGCGTTTGTGCAAACAGCCTTCTTTCGCCGAAACCCATGCGACAACAGCCACTCATACCACTCCATTGCTGGCGCAACCTTGGGCTCATCACTCGCCGACGAGCGGTTAAAGTCAAGCGGAATGCCGATGCCTTTAGGATCCAGGTCTCCTAGATACAGGACATCGGTGCCCTTCACTTCATGTAGAACCTGTCTTAGGGCTGCTCCCGTGCTGCGAAATGCCTCCCCGGCACCGTAGACGACCGCTGAATATCGTAGGGCTCGCTGATTCCACTCACCGAAGCTCCAGTAGCTGTTGTGGTTTTCGACGACGAGCAGCGGTTTGCCCGATACGGGTGCCGGTCGGTACGGAAGCGGTAGAGGCACGGTGAACGCACCTAGCGTATCAAGCGACAATCGGCCTGAGAACAGTGTGTTGCCCTGCCTCATAGCGTCGAGCCGCTTCTCGTCTCCAAAGATCTCAAGCGAACGTTCCTTGATGGGGATTCGCTGGAGGTTTCCGCGGCGTTGAAGCAGGAACTCGTTAATGCACTTTGCCGCGGCGAGTTGGGCGCTCGTTAGCTCAGGCCAGAAGCCCAGCTCTGGCACCCAGGGAATTTTGGAGAAATCCTCCTTCGGCGCCTCATTGTGCGTGCGAACGAGTTTGATCCACATCGGCAACGCCGGCTGGCCGACTTTCTCCCAACTGGCGCGAGCTGGCAGCATTATGGCGCCGGTTGCGGCCAGCGCCTGAAGGGCCTGCAGCAACATGCGGCTACGTTCGGGGTGGTTCTGAATCTCCGGATACAGCTCGAAGTACAACTGCTTGAGCTGCACAAGCTCCACCCTCTTGCGTGGAGATGCCTTCAGTCTGGCGAAAAATTGCGCCGGCATCAGGCTGCCTCAATCGTACTAGGCGCCGCCAGCTCTGGATTGGCCATCTCCTCATTGAGGCGGTAGCGGACAGACTCCAAATGCCAGCGCCCCGTCTTGCTGTTCTGCCCAGCGCGTCGTAGCCGGACGAAGGCGGAGAATTCCGCCAGGGCATTGTAGTCCTGGATGGCAGTGGCAAACACCAACTGCACCCCCATGGATTGCGCGAGCAGACGCTGCGCCTTCCACATGGTCGGCGAGGTGGCCTTGGCGAACGGGTTGTCCAGGATAAGCGGGCCGCCGGCAAGCTTGTGCAGCTTGGCTTGGGTCTCCGCGCGTAGCTGGGTGATGACTACGTAGAGAAACAACGCCATCACCACACCTTCGCCACCAGAGTTGGAAATCTTCTCCACCGGTACGTACTGTTGGCTTTCGTCGATAACCATGCGTAGCACCTGTAGGCCCAGCGGGCGGCCGCCGTACATTCGAAGCACGGCCTCAGCCACTAAGTCCGAGCCCTTGCCCGGAGGCACGTTAGCCTGAATCAGACTGTCCAGGTAATGCGTGAGCGCCTGTCGTCGGCTCTCGACGTTGATGGCCGCGAAGTTCGCGCGCATCTTCAGGACTGCCTTGCCTGCGACATACGGCGCGGTGGCGGGCACACGCTTGTCAATGGCCGAGTTCAGCAACCCCAGGGCAATGCGAGACAGCGCCAGCATTTCCTCGACGCAGGCATCGAAGTCAGCCTGCATCTTGTCCAGGTTGTCCTGGGTGGTATGAATGCGATCCTCGAGACCTTCCAACAGCCGGGCGGCATCGCTGCAAGCCGCTGTGAACTCGTTAGCCAGCATGGCAATCGCAAGCTCCGGCTCGACTTTCTGGAGCTCGGGGTCGCCGGCGGCCAGCTTGACCGCATCGAAAACCGTACGCGCATTATCGCGAGCCCGGTCGCATAGGCCCGATTTAGCGCCGTGATTCTTGACGGCGCGTGTGACTTGGTCGCTCGCGTCCTCCTCGAGCACTAACTCGCCAAGCTGTTCGAGCAGCACTGGTGGCTGTCCCGTCAGGCTGGCGATCTCCAGTGCAAGCAGTTCGGGGTTCGGCGTGGCCTCCAGCTTCATCGTGCTCTTGAGCAATTCCGCCAGGCGGTCGTCCTGGCCAGCGGCTTCTCCGAGGCGCATGGCGGTGCCGCGCGCCCGGTCCGCCACGTCCGATGCGTTCTTTTGGCGCGCGCCGGCCTCTTCACTCATGCGCACTGCCTCGTCCTTTCGGGCATCGAGGGCAGCAGCATCCAGCGCCTCGATGTCGGGAGTGGCCGGCGGTACATCGCGATTATTCTTGTGCCAGTCTTCTGATGCGTGCTCGGCCGCGCCCTTGGCTGAAACGGCGTCCAGGTGTTCCTTGTTGACGAGCGTACGTTTGGCTTCCAGACCAACCAGCATGGCACAGTGGTCCTGTCCCTCGAACGGCGCTACATGAGTACGCGTGACGCCGGGGTAGTCGCGGGTGTATTCCTGCTTTTTCTCGTCGCGGCGCCTGCGTGCTTCCTGCATCTGCACTTCAAGCACACCCAGCTGATCCTGTGCCTTCGCCTTGTAAACCGTCAGCGCATCGGAGTACGTCCCACGCAGCATCTCCAGGTCTCGGGGATTGGCCTTCAAATGCTCATCGGCGGCCAGTGTCTTGTCGTAGAACTCAATTCTGGAACGCTCGCCGGCCAGGTTGTCGGCGCTGTTCTCGGCCTTGATGGCGACTTTGCTCTGTTCACGCGTAATGTCTTCAAGACGCTGGATTTCATCCTCGGTCGCCAGGCGTCGGACCTCGAGATCTTCCAGTATGACTTCGAGCTCATCGAGACGGAGGAGCCGCTCCTCGCGGTTGGCCTCATACTCTGCCATGAAGCGTTGAAGTACCTGAAGATGGGAGCATGCTTCGAGGGCCAGGCGGTCGCATTTGACTGCGGCCTCGTTGCTTATCTTTGCTTCTGCCGCTTCCGCGGCCGCCTTCTCGCGAGCCTTTTCCTTGCGCTCCAAAGTGGAGCGCAGCTGACTCTGAAGCTCATTGCGCCGGAGGTTCGCCGCTGCCAGTTTGCCCTCACCAAAGCGAAGCACATAGGTTTGGAGTGCCTGCATCGCGGCCAGTGCGTCAGTCTGGCGCTGATAATATCCGGCGCGACGATTTTCTTCGAGGCGGATGGTTTCCGACAGGGTGCCGGCCAATGTCTCGGCCGCGGCCCGGTTGTATGCAGCGTCGCTTGCTGCAGGTACCACCAGGCGAGTGGGGGCGGCAGCTGCTGATTCGAGAGCAAGGGGGGAAACCACCACCGGACGGGTCAGCTTCTGGCCATGCCATTCGATGCCACGGGCTTTTTCCATTTCACTTTGTGCAACGGAAACCCCCAGGAAACGAGCCGGGTCGCTCAGCACCAAGCCACGAGCGCGCTCCGCGTCCGGTAATGCGTCAGCAAGGTATTCGTTGAAGGGGCGGGCCGAGCGCACGCCGGCCTCACGTAGTCGCGCTACGACACGCGCAACATCTGGACTGCTACCAGCCACACCTGTTTCGTGGATGGCTTGCATCGTCGCGTGCAATTCGGCCAGGCGCACATCGCTTAGGGAGATTTCCGAGGCGGACGCCGCCGCTACGCGTTCGAGCACCGACGGCAATGCAGGGGAGTCTGGAGACGCTGTGTCGGATTCGACAGCTAGCAGGATCGCCGGTAGTTGTGACAGCCGCTCGCGCTCGGCGGTACCCTCGCCGATGAAGTCTGCGGTGGACTGAATCTCGCCTTCGAATCGACCTGCTTCGCTGCCCAGGCGCACTTCCTCGCTGCTCCAGTGGCCCTGTTGCTGTTCATGCTGGCTTTGCGCAATCTTGTGGGCTGCTTCCTCTCGCCGCATCTGCTGCTCGGTCTCGCCCCAGCGCGCCACAGCTACTTGAGTCACTTCGCCAGCGTCGGACAGGAGCCCCGAGGTGACCATGCGAGTGTGCTCGCGCTCCCAGGCCTTTTCCAGCTCGGTAAGCTTGGCTTGTTCGTTGACTGCGGTGCGCCGACGCTTTTCGTCTTCGGCAAGTGCCGTCCGGTGCCCGGTCACTGTGTCGTTGCGGTCTATGGACTCCTTCTCAATTTTGCGCTGCGTCTCGCGCAGGGCCTGTTCGTGCTTGAACAGAGCGGTGCGAAGCAGCGCGCCTTCCGTTTCCAGCTGGTCGCGAAACGGCTGCAAGCCTTCCTTGGCGAGGTCGGCCTGAGCCTCAAGTGTCTGCAAGCGCTTATCGGCGGCGTCCACTTCCGCCAGTACCCGTGCAGCCCTCACATACTTGATATCGTTTTGCAGGTCTGTCAGGCTCAACGCGGCTTGCTTGGTGCGCTCCAGGGCGGCGCGCACGGCGCGCACGTGAATCAGGCTGGCCATGCTGGCGGCTTGGCTGCTGTAACCAAGCACGTCGGACGCGGCGGTCGCCGCCACGGCCCGCTGGTCGCGTTCGAAAGTTAGCTCGGCCTGTTGCTTGCTCCGCCGCGTGTTCGCCCGTTCGTGTAGTGCCAACGCCAATCGCGCGCCGTTGACCAGCACACTCATCTGGTCGGCCAGGGATAGTCGATAGGCGTGCGCTGTCTCCTCAAAGGATCGAAGCACGGCACGGAACTTCGTTAGCTCCGTAAGCTTGGCCTGATAGTGAGGCTTGCGACGTAACTTGTCGCAGGCTGCTGCGACGGCGTCGCGCACGGCGGCGGCCCTTTGTGCGTCCAGCGTCAGATGAAAGAACTTCTGCAGAAAGGCCGCCTCGCTGGAAAAGTTCAGGAAGCCGGTATCGAAACCGCCCTCTTGCACGGAGAAATTGACCTGCATCTGCAGCATTTCCAGGTCGATGAGACGCTCTTCACGCAGGTGGCGCTGCCAATCGGCTTGTTTGCGGGTGACATAGACGTCGGGGTGCTTCCTCTGTTCTTCGTGTACCCAGCGCGAGAATTCCGCCAGTGATGTCACCGGGGCGGTGCCGAGCTTCGGCGCGGGAATCATTTCAAGCATCAAGCCGCTTGTTGCTTCAAAGCTGAAGAACATCCGGTCGCTCTCCGGCACGTCGTTGCCCGCCTTGATGGACACCACCTGACCCACGACCAGTCGGTACGGCTCACCGCCAGCCGTGCGCGAGGGCATCTCCCACTCCACCAGGATGAAGCCGGGCAGGCCGTCTTGCGAAAAGTACTGCGAGAAATGATTGTTTTTGCTTTGCAGATGCTTGAGAAAGCGGTCCTGGCCCGTGTCAAAGCACGAGAAGATCAGGCTGAGCAGCGACGTCTTCCCGCCTCCGTTCTCGAGGTTGATGATGGTGTCGGTCGGTTGGTGCGTTTCCGGATCCGTCAGGTCGAACAACAACCCGTCATACCAGGCCATCAGGTAGCCGCAGTTTCCCAGATAGATACGCGATATTTTCTGCATACTATGTCTCCGTGGTCGTCGCCGGCATGCGTGCGGCTTCCTGGGCGATGTCGAAGAGGCGGCGCAACGCGATCTCGCGCAACTGCACACGCAGGCGATGCGTAGCGGTATAGGTCACCGATGCATCGTCATCGGCTTCTCTGTCCAGACGTACCAGGCCATGTGTTTGCATATGGCCCAGCGCGAGCTTGACGATACCCACCAGGGAGTTGACCGAGGCACGCTGGCCCGCCGGCAGCACCAGAGGCATGGCTGATACCGACTCCCAACCTGGTGCAAGCTCAGGCGGGATATCTGCCGGCGGGTTGGACGACTCCCTGAGGCGCCGAGCCAAGGCGTGCAACGTGTCTCGGCAGGTTGACACAAGCGCCGGCGGGGGAGTGTAGTTATCGTCGTCCAGACCATCGGTGGTCGGAAAAAAGACCGCAGCGATGGCCACGTGCGCCAGCAGCAGGCTTGCCTTCTGTGCGGCATCCAGTCCGGTGCGAATGTCGGTCATTCGGATGGCAAAGCGGCTTTCGCGCGAGGCGGGTACGATTATGAGTCCGCGCTCGCTGACGTCCAGGATGATGAGCTCCATGCCCGTAGCCACGTCTTGTACCTGCGCGGCAAAGGCAGGGTTGGCCCGATACTGCGCAAGCAACTGGCGGTATTCCTGATCGTTGACCGGCGACAGTGTTGTGTGCAGCGCCTTATAGACGAGGCGAGCGGCTTGGCGCACGCCGATTTGGATATCGCTCACGAGTGCCTCTCTTTGGGAGTAAAGCGCAGATTGGTTCCGCGTGCCACATCGGCAATGAACTCGTCCAGTGCGTCCGCCCGCATGTTCTTGAATTCTGTCTCCGAGTGGGAGTACGCCCGAAACAGCATCAATACTAGACAGCGTCGAATAGTGCGATCGAACCCCATGTCCTCGGCTTGATCCAGCAGTTCATCTAACCGCCAGGACTGCCCCAGCGAGAATCTCTCGGTCAACCAGTCCGTCACCTGTCGGATGACGGCTTCATCGAACTGAAGAGGGGGTGGTACGAATGGCGTGATCTCACCGTCGTCTTCCCCTGGGTCGCCGTCTTCGACGCGCTGCTCGAGCAGCAGCGAGAACAGCGAATTAAGGTCATACACACGTGGCAGCGCCGGCGAATACATCGCACTGAGTGCGTTTTCAGCCTGCTCGGCCAGAATATTGACAGGCAATTCAATGAACTGCGGTAAGAGCCGTGTCTCCAGGTCAGGCAGTCCGGTGGCGCGCCGGGCCCGAAACAACGTACGCTGTGCCTCCAGGAACCGGTCATTGGCGCGGCTAATATCTCCCACAAGTTGCGAACGCAGCATGCTGGCACCTTGCAGCGTCTTAAGCAGGAGCGCCAGGTTCGCGCGCGCCTTGGGTTCCTCGGCCTGTCGCAGGGCCAGCAGAACAGACTCTTCCATCCGCTGGTCCTCTGCCTGGCGCTGTCGCACATGTTCTCGCGCCCGATCCAAACCAGCGCTGATATCGCGCTTCCAGTTGACTGTGCCTGGCGCGCGGTAAGCTTGATACAACCTGTCGCGGATGAGCTGGCGATACTCGATTGACAGCGTGCGGGCGCGTCGGGCAATTTCCAACGCAGCGTCGAATCGGCCGCGCTGCACAAGTAACTCCAGCATCTTCTCCATTAGTTCCTGCGCGTCCTCCGGCGAGAGGTCAAGCATGCCAAGGTAGACGAGGTATCCTTCTGCGGTTGGCTTATAGCGGTAGACATCTTCAATGTCAGGCTCGTAGGCGACTAACCGAAAGCGAATGCTGCGCGTGGATTTATGCGTTGCATGGAAGTACTCGAATGAGAATTCTTTGTACCCGTTGGCCTTATTGTCCAGCGCTGCGAGCACGGTGTCCGCGACCTTGCCCGATTGAACCGCTGATAGCGAAGGCTTCATTGCCATGACGGTGTCTGCTATGTGAGTGAGGACTTCGTCGCTGGTACAACCCGTTGAGACTGTCGTTCCCTCCATCATGCGGTCGAGCGAGCTTAGCAGGAGGTAGTGGGTGTCGATTCCCTCAAAGAGGGTGCCATCTTCACCAATGCGCTGCTTGTTAAGCTCAAGCTGAAAGAGGGGGCGCAGCAGCAACAGGTTGCGCTGCTGGCGGGATAGGTCGATCAGCCCCGATGAGGGGGCGAGAGCGCCCATTTCTATCGCATCGGGTACTGTTGCCCCACCCTGTTCGCTCATCTGCTCCAGAATATCGCTTTCCAGCGGAGCAAATTCGTTGGAGGAGGTACTTTGGCTATGCATAGCCAGGGTGTCGCGTGGAGGAGTCACACTCATAGCTACTCATAGTTGGTGCACCTCGATAACAGCGGCACGCGACGATCTCCGAACCTTGATAAACGGAGGCATGGGGAATTCATGCCAGACTAATCTTCGCATTTCCTTATCCCAGCATTAGAAACTCAGCCGCCGCGTGGAGCGCGGAAATGGCGGCCTCCGCAAATACCGAGATCCTACACGCTTATGCGTCGGTAACTAAGGGGCACGCCATTTGGATTAGAACGTCCATAGCGAAAGTATATAGGTCCTCTCGTCCAGATCGACGCCGCTTATGCGCGTCTGCCGTGCCTCGGATCCGACCTGCCCCGGCTTGCGGTTCGGTGCGAACCCGTTCTTGGCCAGCGTTTCATCGGCGCCGTGGACCGTGCCGATTTTTTAGATTTCGCGCGCTGCGCGCTCCTTCGTCGTTGGCTACGTCGCGGCCGAACTCACGCGACATGCGCACCGGTTGCTCGATCTGCGACACGGTCCCATCTTGCGGTCGCGGCGCTGGGTCCAGATGTGTCCTCGATGCCGCAACGCATATGTAGGCCGGCTATCTCGGGATATTGCGGATATCCCGCACGGAATAGTAGAGCCCGCTCATCTTCAGCGCCTTGCTGGATGCATTGAGCGGAGCGATATAGGCAGCTCGTATGTTTTGAAACGAGCCGCTTCGCCCCAACCCCTCAAAGTTGGATGCCACGCAATAGTAGGCTCGCGCTTTGTAGCGCACGATTCCGTAGACCGCCTGAGCTGGATCGATTCTCTCTGGATTTGCCTTCCCTACTCGCTGGGCTTTCAGGATTGACACCCTTTGTGAACCAACCACGAGGAAATCCGGTTGGCTGCTGGCGCTTGATGCATACCCATAGGCGATTCCTTTATGCTGATAGCTCAGGACCGAATATCCAGGTATCTCGTCGTCGATGACCGTAGCGTCACCACCAAGCTCTTGGTATTTCGCAGCCTTGTAGCTTTCCATCAATACGCAACTATCAAAAACCTGTGATGGCACTTGTGCGAAGGCGGGGGGGACTAGCGCCAGGCCGAAAAACAACACCAATATCCGCTTCATAGGTACTCCTTCGCGTGCGTATATCTTATGTAATCCGGGTTTTGTTTCCAAAAGATGGTGCCGCCATAAGCGGCCGTCGACTGATAAATGTGATCGTATCGCCAAAGCTCTTCCTTCCTTGTCTCGATTTTTCCATTCACTTTGATCTTTGTGGTCTTTATCTTCTTTACTAACTTTGTGGATTCCTTGATCCCGTAGATGTTGTGGGATGGATCCGTGAACCTTATTCCCTTTGCCACCTTGAAATGGTTCTTGTAGTTGGACCTGATGTCCGCGCCATCCCAGAAGTATGCGCCATTCGAATAATCCTCCCCTCCATTCAATGCATTTTTTGCCGCCTTTACTGCGTCAGACATTGACGGAGAGTTCTCTATCTCCTCGTCCTTGGCCGTCATAAGCTTCGCGTATCGCTTGTTTCCATCGGCGACAACGTAGGAGAAAGATGCCTCCTTAGCGGTGAATGCGGCGATCGTGCTATATCCTCTTGCTCTACTTTGCCGAACCATCACGTTGGCCAAGGCGGCCATTTCCTCAAATACATCGGCCGTCGACGACTCGCCATAGGCCATCGCAGCAAGCAAGCGCGTTTCGGAATCAAGCTTCTCTGTCATGCTCGCTCCTGCCCTGTCTTGTCGAGCCACATAACAATGTGAATGTCATGACTACCTTCGAAAGAGATGGTTCGCCCGCTGATCATTCTTCTGTTTCTGGCTAACTGCTCGCCATTTGCAAACAAGTCATAGCGATAACCCTCCACAGGCTGCCCATCCTCGTCAGTTATTTCAAAGTACTGCTCAACAATATCCTGAGAGTTCGAGAGGGGCTCCAAAGATGAATCACCGTTCGAGCCAGCGGAAAGGTAGGCCGTGCCAGATTTATTTACTTCAATTGTGAAGCTGATCTGGGATGGCAGGACAACTGGCTTTGTCTGGCATTTACAATACACTCGGGCGCCACTCACCAGCACTTGCTTGCCGCCTATATCGAAAGCCGGATAACAGTCGTTCATCACAGGACCGCCAGCTTTGCATGCCGGGCAGGTCGCATAGTCACCTTCTACGGCCAAGGCCACGCCATGATCAAGAGAGTTGCGAGCAGTGCCGTTGAGCACGCCGTCTGTACTGGTTTTGTCGCCGTTTCGTAGTGCGTAGCGAGTGTCAGGCATCATGACTTCGGAACCTCCTCAGGTTATCCATCCAATGATTGCCTTCCATATCTAGCGAAAGATACTCAGAAGAAATTTGAGCTACGTCCTAAGATTCGCAAATATTGCAAAATTTTCACATTCGCTAGCGCGAACCGGCGGGCAAGCCGGTCGCTGTGCAGAGCCTGCCGGTGTCAATCGCCTCTGCGGTCGGAGCCCGTCGTAGCAGGATCTGCACGACGGCAAGGGGCCTTCCGCCGGGCCGTCGATGCAGTCAGGAGCATCGGGCAACGGTATCAGACAGGGTGGATCCTGCAGGAATGCGCTGCCGAGAGTCAGGCACATGCCGCTTACCGAAGATTCCGCGTATCCCCTAGACAATTCCCATGCCCAGCAACTTTTCGTTCCGGTATAGCTGAAGGGCTTTCCCATATCACCATATTGGCCTGGGCTGGCATCAGAGGGATTGCGATGAGCGTTAAGTCGCGGCTCGTGTGCAGTGTCGACCTTGTGGCCATGCTCCTGGCACTGGACGGAATCCTCTATGCGGTGGCAATTCTGTTGACGCCGTCGGCGGCATCATGCTATTTGCGCTTGGTCTAGGACTTGGGCACGGGTGGATTGCGTTCAGGTTGTCGTGATCCGAAAAGCGCGTGATTGAGGAACTACCTACAAGAGGGACCATGAATGTGGCGCGTCGGAGAAACTGATAAGAACAGGTCCTACGTTTTGTGGCTAGGTTCCGCAGCGGTTGCCATTACCCTATTCAGCCTGATCGGCGGCTATCGCCTGGATTTCGAAGGCCGGGTCGCTGCGAAACGTGTTGCGCTATACCAGGAGTGGGAAGGCATGCTAGACCCTGCGGCAAAGGTCGTTGGCTATGTTGAGCCTAGGACCGAATGCCGGTTGTTTCAGGTCGGCGCGAAATCGATACCGAACTTCCGGGTCAGGTGTGGCAGCCTGATCGGTTGGACAGCCGAAGGCTATTCATTCGATCCGCCCATTACTACACGCTGACGGCGGAACGGAGTCCGCCAAATTGGCGAGACTCCATTGTTGCAATTGGTAAGGGAGTCCGGGGCACCGAAAAACGCCCCTCGCCTCAAGTCACAGCGCTCACAAACGCTTCAAACGCACTAGCCTCCACCGGCGGACAAAAGAAGTGCCCTTGCCCGTAATCGCAACCAGCAGCCACCAGTATGTCCCGCTGCGACTCCGTCTCCACACCCTCCGCAATCACCCGAATGCGCAGTGCATGCGCCATGCTGATGATGGCGTGACACAAGGCGACGTCGTCCGGGCCCCGCGTCAGCGAGCGGATGAAGGACTGGTCGATCTTAATGTAGTCGATGTCCAGGCGCCGCAGGTACGACAAGGACGAGTAGCCGGTGCCGAAGTCGTCGAGCGCGATCTCGATGCCGGCCGCCTGGAAGCGGGATAGCTGGTCCATGACATCGGCGTTCTGCTCCATCAGCGAGCCTTCGGTGATCTCGATGACAAGGCTGCCCACCGGCACGTTCCTGCGCTCGATCATGCTGGACCAGGACTCGGGCCCGATCGCAGGCGCGCTGAACTCCACGGGGGATTTGTTGACTGAGATCTGGAAGCCCTTGCCCAGCAGCACCTGCCAGCGCGCAAGCTGGTCCAGCGCTTCGGTCAGCACCCAGCGGCCGATGTCGATGATGAGGCCGGATTCCTCCGCAACGGCAATGAAATCGGCCGGGTGGATCGGCCCGCGCACCGGATGGTCCCAGCGGATCAGGGCCTCGGCCTTGCAGACCTTGCCCGTGCGCAGATCGACAATGGGCTGGTAGTGCAGCGCGAACTGCCCGGACGCCAGCGCCGTGCGCAGGTCCTGCGTGATGCGCAGGCGCTCCCTCTCCGCCTGCAGCAGGGCCTGGGTGAAGACCTTCCAGCGATTGCGGCCCTCCTCCTTGGCGGCAAACATCGCCTGGTCGGCGCACACCAGCAGGTCCTCGGCGTTGTCGGCGTCCTTGGGCCAGGTCGCCACGCCGATGCTGGCCGACACCACCACCAGCTCGCCGGCCAGGCGGTAAGGCGCGGCAATCCGCTCCAGGATGGCCTGGGCAATGCCCCCGGCAACGCCGGCATCGCCCACCGCGGGCAGGATCACGGTGAACTCGTCGCCGGCCAGCCGCGCCACGGTATCCGACGCGCGCACCGATGCCGCAATGCGCCGCGCCGCCTCCAGCAGCAACAGGTCGCCCTGGTCGTGGCCGAGGGTATCGTTCACCTCCTTGAAGCGATCCAGGTCGATGAACAGCAGCGCCAGCACATCCTGTGTGCCGCGCGAACGCTCGATCTCCTGCCTCAGCCGGTCGAAGAACAGGCGGCGGTTGGGCAGATCCGTGAGCGCATCGAAATTCGCCTGGTGCCGGATGACTTCCTCCGCCTGGCGTTTCTCGGTCATGTCATGGATCAGCGCAACGCGGCGGCGCTCGCCATACGCGTGGGCCAGGTAGGTATCCACGGTCAGGTAGGCGGGAAACTCGCTGCCGTCCTTGCGGCGGATCGAGAATTCGCCGCTCCATCTGCCCTTGGATGCCACGGTGGTCCGCAGGCGCTCGACCAGCCCTGCCGCATTGCCTGCCCCGCTGACGATATGGCCCGGGCGGCCCTTGACCTCCTTGGCTGTATAGCCAGTGGCGGCGGCAAAGGCCGGATTGACGTCGATGATGGTGCCATCGAGCGACGTCACCACCATGGCCTCGCTGCTGGATGAATAGACCAGCGAAGCCAGCTTCATCTCCTCCATATGGCGCCGTCGCTCCCCCATGGAGCGGCGCAGGCTGTAGTACAACAGGCCAAGCAGCAGCGTGGAAGCCATGGCACCGGCCAGGGCAACGCGGCGATAGACCTCGTAGGGTGCCAGCACCAGGCCGACGGACTCCCCCACCACGAAATTGAGCCCGAATTCCGGCAAACGGTAATAGCCGAAGACCCGCTCCACGCCTTCGGAGCCCGACACCGCCCGATAACTACCAGACTGGGGCGACCCGCTGGCGAGGTACGGTCTGTTGCTGACCGCCCTGGCCAGCGTGCCCTCCATGGCCGGCACGCGCGCAATGACCTGGCCGGAAGTCTTGACGACCGACGCCACTTCGCCATCGCGGTTTGTGAACGACTGCGCAAAGCTGGCGAACTGCTCCGGACTGACCGAGACCACGATGACCCCGTCGAAGCTGCCCGCGCGCAGGATGGGGCGCGTGAACTGGATCGACCATTTGCGCGAGACCTTGCCCTTCACCGGGTCGCTGATGAACAGCATGTCGCGCCCGCCCGCGTTCTGATGGACCCGGAAATGCTCGCGCTCGCTCAGGTCGACCTTCTGGCCGGGCGTGGGCGGGGCGATGGACGAGTAGATGAGCAGGCCATGCTTGTCGATCACCGACACCTGGAACGACAGGTCCACCACCAGGTTCTGCCGCTCGCGCACCATGTCGATGAATCCCGGCTGGCCGACCAGCCAGCTGGCCCGCAGGTCGAGGAGGAACTCGGACAGCCGCAGGATGCTGGATTTCGAGTACGCGCCGAACGCCTGGGCCTGCGCCTGGGTACGCTCCGCGGCGTCGTGCAGCAGGCGGTCCCGCTCGCTCACGAGCTGAAACGCCGCGAACGCCCATGTTGCAATCAGCCACGCCGCCGCCGCCAGGTTCAACGGGGAGAAGAACTGGTGCAGGCGCTGCAGCGCCTTGCCATATCGGGTGGTCGAGCGTTCTGGCATCAAATGGGTATCGCAGCGCAGCGAAGAATCGACATCGATAGAGGCTAGTCGAGGTCAGCGAACCCGACAAGCTGCACGCACTCTAGTCCCGTGCTCACCGCGCGGAGCCGGGCCGGCGTGCGCCGAAAGCGGCACGTCGTGATCATGCCCCGCTCAACTAGTGGGCACGTGGGCGACTATGTGCCATTCCGGCCTGATTGACGTCCCCCAAAAGGGGGCTAAGGTATTTTCGCCACAGACATTTCGGCGCCGCTGTTGGAGTCGCTGTCGATAGCGGTGCACGCAACGCGCGCTATGACGAAGCACTTGAAATCCCGCGCGCTATCGGCAGTCTGCGGACAAAGCTGAGGGAGCGAGCGGAATTCAGCCGCGAGGTGGAGGAGATTCGCGAGAACTATCGCGCAAAACGCAACTTCAACAAGTTGCTCGCCACATTGTCTTGAGGGCGGGCTGCGCAGGAGTCAATACTCCATCAACACCCATCCACTAATCGCCGCGAAGTACTCACGGAGCCAGGCGTTATACCGAAGGTAGAGCGGCGTCCCAGCCCCGACTCCGGCGACCTCCCCGAATCCTGCCTTCCGGGCAATCCGCACCGCCCGCCGTACATGGAAATCGCTGGTCACCACCACAATGGGATCGGTGGCGGCGATGCCCTGCTCTTCTAGCAAGCGCCGGCTGAACAGCAGGTTCTCCTCCGTGCTGGTACTACGCCCTTCCCGGACCACCCTGTCTGCTGCGACCCCACGGTCGATCAGATACTCAGCCATGATGTCCGCTTCCCGGCAGCGCAGCCCGAAATCCTGCCCGCCACTGACCGCGACCTTCGCCTGCGGCCAACGCTGAGCCTGCTTCAAGCCCTGATCTAGCCGCGCAACCAGCGTTGGCGAAGCGACGCAATTCGGCGTGCCGGAACCGAGGATGACGATGGCTTTCACGGGCGAGCTTCCTGGGATGGCGGCTTCGGTGCTGCGGTGGATGTTGTAGAAAAAAATGGCCACGGTCGCCAGCCACAGTGCGAACGCGATCCATGCTGCTTGCCATAGTTGCTGGCGCCTGTGGCTGGCGGCTCGCCAGTGGGCTACGCGGGGCCACTGCCATGCAAGGAGCAGGAATGACGCGCCGATGCAGCCTGGCAGGACGATGCCGAAGTTGAACAGGCCCATGGTCATCAAGGCGATGGCGTCGGAGAGAAGCAGGGCGCCGCATAGCGCAAGGCCCATGCGGCGCCAGAACGCCTTCGTTTTCATTCCCTGCATTGTGGTGGCTCGATTCAGTGTGAGAAAGGTTCGACAGCGAGCGGCATTGGACACTACCTCACCGCATATGTCACCAGGTAGAGCGATGCCGTGCCCACAACGAGTAAGCCCAGCAGTTGGACTAGGCGCCTCGGCGTAGCGTCGCAAGCCCTCCAGCCCACCACGGCGAACACAATCGATGGTCCCAGAATGTAGAGGCAGAGCAAGACTGTGTACCAGGTAGGCACAGTGCAAGCGCCAACGTCCCAGCACCCCTCCAGGCCGACATTTGCGGGCATTCCGGCTGCGCTACGGTCATCCTTGAACCGTTCCAGAGGTCATTATGACCCCCCTTCGCGCGAGGCCATTCAGCAATACGCGACACAAATTCTAAGGACCTCTGAGTGCAAAAGAAGGACCAACTTTAAGGGTCGGCCTATGGATGCACTAACTGGGGTTGGGTACATCTTGGCGTTGGTAAAGGCGATCTTAGCGATGGGGGCAGATCTGAACCCAACAACGCGAACCATCGCGGCCACGGGTGCCCTTAGCGTCAGCATATGCACGTTGCACGCGGGGCGGAATCGGACTCCATTCAGTTGTTTGAGGTGAAACAGTTGAGCAACCCTCCATCACGCCTCCGGTCTTGCGCGAGGCAAGAGCATGACGGATTCTCCCAAGCTCACTTCCGAGGAACGCTTGCTGGCAGCCATTGCCTATGGTGAATCCTCAACGCGAGACCAATATGAAGAAATGGCGGCGCTGGCAAGCGTCATGGTTCGTCAAATGAAGGCACGCGGTTATTCATCTATCGATGCCTTCACATCAAAGGATAAGAATTTCTCATTTGTGAGAACAGATGGCAACGCGCGCTACGCCAAGTTGATGAAGTCCACGGAAAAGGATGCGCACCTCATGCCGTCACTACTAGACCTGGCGGAGACCCCAGCGGAGGCGCGGCACGCGTTGCTGCTGCGTGCCTGGCAAGCCGCGCAATGCGGCGATCCGCCTGTCGTCTGCAGCATGGCTGCAAGGACCGGCGCCCGTCACGGACGTCGCCAGCCATCTGGCGGCATGCCTGACGGGCACCGACCACGGCGAAGGGCATGCCCTGTGGCGCTTCCACGATCCCCGCGTTTTCGTGCATATGGCCTGGCTACTGTGGCCTGAGCAACTACATGCGTTGTTCGGGCCGTGCGAGGTCTGGGGCTTTGCCTGGACGGGCGACTGGTACGCACTGGACCGGCCGCCGTCGCAGGCACAGCCAGACAGTGCCGATCCCCGGCCCTGGTGGCCCGACGCGAGCCAATGGGCCACGGTCAAGCAGACCACTGATATCGAGCAGGTCCTGGTCCGCATGGCAGGCAAAGCCAAGCCGTCAATTGCGCAGGCGCCCAACGTGGACCGGCTGCTGCGTTTCGCCGCCGACGAACTACGCGTGTCGAGTGACCTTGACCGCAAGCACTACGCCACCTATGCCGCCGCGTTTGGCCAGCCCTTCGAGAACCACACGAAGTTGCAGGCATTGTGGCCCGCCGTCGCCAGCGGCGAGATGACCCTGCGCCAGGCGCTGGCCCAATTGTCCTCCCACGATTGGCAACTCATGAAGATCATGGCGGAAACCGCCAGGAAAACCGCAAGCGCCTCACACTATGGATAACGCCACGTCTGCTGTTGACCGCTTCACACCGTCCGTCAAGGGCTGCTCGTTTTGCGACCATCCGCCCGGTCTCGCCGTGCTGCCGGTACGCTATGCGGTGGTCGGCCCGGAGGGCAAGCAAGGGGCGCCGGCCCTGGCCGGGAACTTCAAGATCGTGGACGCACCCGCCCAGCTTGGCGGCGGTGCGCAGTACACGCTGCGGGCCATGCGTCCGGGCTTTCTGTACGTGTTCCACGAAGCCTTGCAACACTGGGATTGCTATCTCGTGC
Organism: Cupriavidus necator; assembly: GCF_016127575.1. Lineage (NCBI taxonomy): Bacteria > Pseudomonadati > Pseudomonadota > Betaproteobacteria > Burkholderiales > Burkholderiaceae > Cupriavidus > Cupriavidus necator. Next base: position 1,471,553 of record NZ_CP066018.1, on the reverse strand, counting down.
TGAATGGCGGACACCTGTGGAAAATCATTCCCGAGCGCCCGGCGCCGCCCAAGACGCCGACCGAATTCTTTTGCAGCGTGGGAATCGGTCACGGCTATACGTCGATGTACTTCACGATTCCCAACCTGAAGGACGCGACGACCGTCTGGTATGCCTATTCGCATGTCCAGTGGACCCAGGCGCAACTGAATGACAACAAGAACCAGCCGGACCTGCGCAAGAAGCACATGCAGTCTCTGGACGTGAAGGCATGGATGGGTGGCCACAATGCCCCGCATGCGGCACGGATGACGGAGCTTGGCAAACAGGTTGCGTCGTTTGCCATGCCGCCCAAGGATCAGGACGAGGCGTTCAAGTATCTGTCCGCGCCGCCGCGCGTCAAAGCGGACGACCACCTGGACCTGATCGGCAGCCCAGCGGGCGCAATCCTGTCTGAAGCCATGGAGCGGGTCTCGCCTGGCGATGCCATGCTGCTGGCTTTCAATGATCCGCTTGGCATTGCAGAGGATCTGGGCAAACTTACCAATCCGAAGCTGCATCCGAAGGCCAACAACAGTGTCATCTGGGATAAGGCAACCGATCTGTTCCTGAATACGCTCGAAAAGAACATTCGAGCCAACGCGGAAGCGCAGCACACGAAGGAGGCCGAGGCGGCCCTCGCTGAGGCGGAGCGCACGGCGACCACGCCGGAAGGATTTCCAGCTTACGAACTCATGTCAGCCCTGTTCAATGGCAAAGCGACCGCCGAGCGCTGGAAGCGCGAAGACGCCGCGCGGGAAGCCACGCGCCTTGAGAGATTGAAGGCCGCCAGCGACGCCGCATGGAAGCCCTACGAAGATGAACTGACGCCGGGCAAGCGCCACCAGAATCTGGCGCCGCGCCTCAAGATGCTCAACGAGAATGTGCTCGCACCGATTGCGGCGTCGCTCGCGCAATGGCTCGTGAGCCCCCAGCTTGCCGCCTACATGCAGTACCGCCATGACAAGCTCGAACTGCCGCATGGCTATGTCTACAACGAGTCGCTGACCCGATGCCTGGAAAATGCGCTGGATACCGTGGAGTGCCGTCGCGTAATCAAGCGCTGGTTCGACGATGCGAATCCGGTACGCCACGATAATCTGCTTGCGCGGGCGCTGATGCTGGATCACAAGCCCATCATCGACACCGTGGCGGACCCGACCGACCAGGGATACGGGGCGATCTTCGGCATCCTGAAAAGCGGCATCGATAACATGGACGTCACGGCAAAGGGCCTCACACTGCCCGAAGCGCTGGCGAAGATGAGTCTGGTGCCGCGCCTGACCTGGATACTTGCCGATGAGGTTATTCCTGCCCTGGCCAACAAGGTGGGGTCGGCGTCCGCCCGGTTGGCCTTGTATGGCATGAGCCTGTCCAGCGGCGTACGGTTGGTTTCCCGTACCGCGAGCGTCATGCAGATCCGTGCCACGGTGCTGAGCGACCTGGAGGCCGTCAATCCAGCACTCTACAAGCAGTTAGGCCGGACCCAGCGCCGCGAGGAAGCCGCAGCCTGGGCGCGGCGGGCCAGCAGCAAGCTCGCGCAGAGCGCGAGGCTGGTCTGGTTCAGGACCGAGGATCTGGGGAGCAATGCCGAACTGAGCGTGCTCAAGCTGCGCACGGAAAATGACGTACCCGGCGTGCGGCAAGTTAAGGCAGTCTTGGGTTCTCGCTTTGTGAACGTCGGTGCGGTTGCCTGCATCCTGCAAGGGCTGGCGCTCTATCACGCCACCCAATCCTTCCGCGCGGCTGGCGAGTTCGATGAGGTGGAGAAAGGCACCAAGCTGGTGGGCGGCTTGGTGGCCATGGCCGGCACCGTCGCAGAGCAAGCGGGTGTCGCATTGGAGAAGGCACCGACGCACCCGCTGGTTCAGCGCATCATGCGTTCGCCATCCAAAGCGGAGTGGGCAGAAACGGGGAAGAAATTGGCGGTTAAGGGCCGCTGGATCGGTTTCGCCGGGGCCGTTGTGGGAGTCGGATGGGACGCTTATCACGGAGCCGATGAAGGCCGGAAGGGCAACTATTTTGTTTCAGGTCTGTACTTTACGTCGGCTGGATCTGGACTTGCCACTGCAATCCTTCCTCTTGCTTCGGAAGAATTTTTGGCCTTCCTCGTCGGCGTACCAAGTTGGCCGTTCCTCGTCGTGCTGTTCGCTGTGAATGTTGGCATCCTGCTTCTGGATGATCCCGCCACCCTCAAGTGGATCAAGCGTTGCCGCTTCAGCAAGGCTCCCGCCAGCGAGCACTACAGCAGCGGCGGAATCGTTTGAGTTCGTGCAACTGGGTCTCAAGGACACCAAGTGAGGGCGCTGATGAAATTCCCGACCAAAGATGAGCGCACGCCTTTTTATTTTAGGCAGACAGGCAAGCCACTGGGGAAGTGGGAGTTGGAGCACCGGCTGTCCATCCGCCGCCCCGTCAGTGAGCAAGTCGTGGAGTACGGCAACGTCTATCGCATCGATTCGACCTGCCTGGAGATCACCGATGAGTCGCAAATGCGGATACAGAACGTGGGGATGCTCTGGATAATCTGCTCGTTTGCGACGATTTTTATGTTGCTGGGAACAGTATTCTTTGCTTCCGCCCCATTCCGAGAAACTGCAGAGGTGATGGCTCGTAAAGGCAACTGGGCAGGCGTAATTCTCGGCACGACCGTTGGAATCATTGGAACTGGCTTCTTTGGCTTGTTGGCCTTCGATCCGATGCGGCGGAACATGTTCACGCTGAAACGCCGCCCGATCCGGCTGAACCGCAAGACGCGCCGCATCTACGCCATCCGCACCAAGGACCCCGGCGGCATCTGGGAGGTCCCATGGAGCGAGGACGAGTTCTTCTGCGTTGGTCACCGGCGCATGGGTGGGCTGTCGCGCGCCTATGACATGTACGACATCCGCCATTACCAGCTCGACGCGGAGGGCAACGTGGTACGTGCCTTCGTGCTCGGCCAGTTCGCGCTGACGCTGGAAGAGATCTACGCGCAATGGGAATACTACCGGCGTTACATGCAGGACGGCCCCGCCAATCTGCCTGAGCCCTATCGTTTCTGGCCGCCGCGGGAGACGTTCTGGGAGGGGTACAAGATTTGCCGGGGCGGGAAATTCTCCGGGGCTTTTTGGGCCATGATCGACTTCATATTCTCGCCTTTCGCCCTGCTCGATGCATTCGCCCGTTGGCTCGTACTGGCCACGTGCGGCGACCCGGTGTGGCCGCCCGAGATCGAGGCAGCGTGCAAGCCCACACCCAACGACCCGTATGCCCGTCCCTACGCCGACGACTATATCGGTGTCCCGAGCGGCCCGGATGCCAAACCGTCGCGTGAAGACCTGGAACGGATGTGGGCGCAGGAGCCGCAGCGCAGGCGCGAGGGCGCCCTGACCCGAGCCGAGGCGGAGGACCTGATCCGGCGGCAGACGGAGGTCACGGTATGACGCAACGGTTGCGCTTTCTGCTGGACTTCGGCTATGCCACGGGACTGCGGATCAGCGAACTGACCCAGGCCGCGTTGCGCAATGTCGAGGTTGGATGGCTTATGGGTGGTTATGGGTAGTTATGGGTTATAGATGCGCCGGGCGCCGGCCGTTGCCTGCCGAGCGCCGCCCCTGGAGTACAGCCAGCACCACTTCTGCCATGGTGACGTTTCTGCCTTCCAGCCCTTCAGCGTTCCTGCCCCTGCCGCAGAAACGGTGCCACGGCGCAGGCGACAAGCAACAGGCCCGCCATGATCACCAGTCCGTTACGCGTACTGCCGGTCGCCTGTTCGATGATGCCCATCACCGACGGTCCAATGAATCCGCCCACCAGCCCGCAGGTATTGATCAGGGCCAGTCCGCCCGCCAGCGCCACGCCCTTCAGGCGAGATGACGGGAACAGGAAGACGATCGACTGCACCACGAAGAACATCAGCGCGGTCAGCGAGAAGCCGACGAGCGCCATCACCGGGCCTGCGAAGGCGGCAATCAGCAGGCCGCCTGCCATCACGACCAGCCCCAGGCAGAGCAGGCGGCGGCCGCGCCGTGGGGTGTTGGCATGTCGGGGCAGCCATGCGGCCCCGATGGCGGCGGCTATCCAGGGCAGGGAATTGAGCAGCCCGATTTCCACGGGCGTGAGCTTGCCGTACGTGCCGATGATACCCGGCAGGAAGAAGATCACCGTGTAGATCGAGATCTGGTGGCAGAAGTAGATGAAGATCGCCAGCCAGACCTGCGGATCACGCATGGCGCCCAGGAACGAGTGGCCACCTTTGCCGGCGCTGGCGTCGGCGGCTTCCGCGGCCAGTCGGCTGCGGACTTCCTGCGCCTGGACTGGCGTCAGCCATGGCGCGCTGTCGGGGCCGTCGGGCAGTTTCTTCCATACCACCGCGGCAAGGAACACCGCAGGCAGGCCTTCCAGCACGAACATCCATTGCCAGCCCTTGAAGCCCCACATGCCATCCATGCCCAGCAGTGCACCGCCCAGCGGGCCGCTGACGATGTTGGCGATGCAGACGCCGAGCAGGAAGTAGCCTACCGCCCGCGCGCGATCCTCGCGGCCGAACCAGTACGTGAGATAGAGCATCACACCGGGAAACAGCCCTGCCTCGGCCGCGCCGAGCAGCACGCGCATGATGTAGAAGGAGGTCTCGCCCTGGACAAAGGCCATCGCCGCGGACAGCAGGCCCCACGTCACCATGATGCGCGTGATCCAGAAGCGCGCCCCGACCCGATGCATGATCAGGTTGCTCGGGATTTCCAGCAAGGCATAGCTGAGGAAGAACAGACCCGCGCCCAGGCCGTAGGCCGCGGCGGAGATGTTCAGGTCGACAGCGATGTGGGTCTTGGCGAGTGCAATGTTGGTGCGATCGAGAAAGCTGATCACATAGGACAGCACCAGCAAGGGCATGAGCTTGCGGAACAGTAGTGCGGTCAGCGGGCGGTCTGTCGGCGTGGCCAGCGGCGGCGCGCCTGAGGCGGGTACGGTCTGCATGTGCGTAGTCTCCATCGGCGGATATGGCGCCACGCCCTGGGGCCGCGTGTCAGCCGTTCTGCCTGGTTGATGTCTTCAGTGTTCGAGGGTTGGGCGGGGCCGGGCCGTGGCGGCCCCGCCTGTTCAGAACGCGGTGCCTGCCGCGCCCTTGAGGTCCAGGATGTCGCGGGCTTCGTCCGGCGTGGCCACGTCGATGTTCAGGGCTTCGAGCACGGTCCGGATGCGCGTGACCTGCTCGGCGCTCGATGCCGCCAGCTGGCCCGGACCGATCCAGAGTGAGTCCTCCAGGCCAACGCGCACGCTGGCGCCCATTGCCGCGCCGATGGTCGCCAGCGGAAGCTGGCCTCGGCCGGCGCCCAGGATCGACCAGCGGAACTGATCGCCGAACAGGCGCCGGGCGGTGCGGTGCATGTGCATCAGGTCCTCGGGATCGGGGCCGATGCCGCCTAGGATGCCGAAGACGGATTGGATGAACACCGGGCCACTGACCAGGCCACGATCAAGGAAGTGCCGCAGGTTGTACAGATGGCTGATGTCATAGCACTCGAATTCGAAGCGCGTGCCGTTGGCATTGCCGATGCGCAGGATGTTCTCGATGTCCTGGTAGGTGTTCTTGAAGATCAGGTTGCGGCTGTTCTCCAGGTGTTCGCGCTCCCAGTCGTGCTGGAATTCCTTGAAGCGGTCGAGCATCGGGAACAGGCCGAAGTTCATCGAGCCCATGTTCAGCGAGGCCAGTTCCGGCTTGAAGGTCGTGGCCGGCAGCATGCGCTCCTCCACCGTCATGTGCGGGCTGCCGCCGGTGGTGATATTGATCACGGCGTCGGTCTCGGCGCTGATCCTGGCGAGGAACGGCCGGAACAGCTCCGGGTCCTGCGACGGGTGTCCGTCCTTCGGGTCGCGGGCGTGCAGGTGCAGGATGGCGGCCCCTGCGCGCGCCGCGTCGATGGCGGCGGTTGCGATCTCGTCGGCGCTCACTGGCAGGTGGGGCGACATGCTGGGCGTGTGGATGGCGCCGGTCGGGGCGCAGGTGATGATGGCTTTGGCTCGCTTGGCCATGGTGATTCCTTGGTCGGGTGTTGTCGCGCTTTGGCGGATAGCGGGCCGCGGATATCCGGCGGCCCCCGGAATGCGCTGGTCGCGCTAGCTGAGCGCCTGGGTCAGGCCGTCCACGACCATTTCCTGGCCGTGCACATTGGCCGCCTGGTCGCTGCAGAGGAAGCGCACCATGTTGGCGATGTCGCGCATCGTCACCATGCGGCACAGTGCCGCCTGAGACGTGTAGTTGCGCGTGACTTCCTCAAGCGGCTTGCCGAGCGACTCGGCCTTTGCGGCAATGACGGCGCGGATACGCGGGCCGTCGACCGCACCGGGCAGCACCGTGTTGACCCGGATGCCATCCGCGCCCAGTTCAAGCGCCAGCGATTTGGTAAAGCCCACCACGGCCCATTTCGATGCGGAGTAGGCGGAACGGCCCGGCATGCCGAGATGCCCGGCAGCGGAGGACAGGTTGACGATCGACGGCGAGCGCCCCTGCCGCAGGCGCGGCACCGCCGCGCGGGCGCACAGGAACTGGCCGGTGATGTTGACGGCAAGCGTGCGCTCCCAGTCGGCCAGCGACAGGGTTTCGACACCGCCGGTCGGGCCGGCAACCCCGGCATTGTTGACCAGCACATCCAGGCCGCCAAAGGCGCCATCCACTGCCTGGAACAGCGCCTCGACGTCGCTTTCCTTCGACACGTCGGCCCTGACTGCCACCACGCCGGGCAACTCGGCGCAGACACGTTCAAGGCTGCCGCCAGCCACGTCGCAAACCGCAACGCGGGCGCCCGCCTCCACAAACGCCCGTGTGATCTCCAGGCCGATTCCGTCTGCGCCAGCAGTCACCAGTACGCGTTTGCCGGCGAGCGATTCATCCTTCCACATGATTCCAATCCTCTTGGGGACAGGCGGCTGCCTGCCTTCCGGACGAAGATTAAAACTGTGATCACAGATCAAATATAGAGAATAACCCTATGTGCTATGCTTCGCGGCATGACCCTGAATGACCTTGTCACGCCCCTTGTCCGCCAGACGCTCAGCCGCGACGTCTACACGCAGTTGCGAGACCTGCTGATCAGCGGCCAGATGATGCCGGGAGAGCAGATTTCCCTGCGCAACATTGCCGCCGCACTGGGCGTCAGCGTCATGCCGGTGCGGGAAGCGGTGCATCGCCTGGTTGCCGAGCAGGCACTTGAGCTCACGCCAAACCGCGCACTGCGGGTGCCGAGGATGAGCGTCAGCCAGTTCGAGGAGATCACCAAGATCCGGATCGAACTGGAGGGACTCGCCACTGCGACCGCGGCGGAGCGCATCACCGATGAGGAACTGAAGCAGGTACAGGCACTGCACCGCCGGTTTGCCGACGAGATGTCGAAGCGCAGTCCCGACGGCGCGGATGTCATCGCCGCGAACCAGGCCTTTCACTTTGCCGTGTATGCGGCGGCGCGCATGCCGATCCTGTTGCAGATGATTGAGTCGCAGTGGTTGCGCATCGGCCCGATCCTTAACCATGACCTCCGCTCCGGATCGCGCCGCGTGGAAGAGCGCGTCGCGGTCAAGCATCACGACAATCTGATCGAAGCGCTGCGCAGGCATGACAGCGCGGCGGCATGCGCGGCGCTGCGCGGGGATATCGAGAGCGCGGCGGCCTATATTGTCTCGGCGGGGGTACTGGTCAATACGGACAGGACCGAGGATGCGGCGGTCACGCTGGTGCCCTTGAAGCGGGCGGCGAAGGCGGGGCGTGCGGGGATGAAGGGCTGATCAGCGCGGCAGGCTTGAAGAAGTTCAAGGCATTCAATGAGGGGCTGACATCGATGCCGTTTTGAAGCGAGCCATCACCTCCAATGCCTGCATTCCCGCCCCCCTCAAGCCGGCGCCAACCCAATCATCCGACTAACAGTCCCCGCAGCCCGCTGCAGCGCAGGCACCATCTCCTCCCTGATCCGCGCAGGCGTAGCCTCGCCCATTGACGTAGAGATCCCAAGCGACAGCTGCCTGGACCCCACCGCAGGCAGCGGCACGGCAATCGACATCTGATTGCTTTCCGGATATTCCAGCTCGCTCCATTCGCCGACCGGCAGCGCAAGCGCCATGGCCAGGGCACTGCCCGGCGGCAGCACGCTGCCTACCCGCAAGTTCATGACCACCAGCCGGCGCCGCTCGGCCGGCGCCATTGCGCGTCCGACGATGATGACGCCTTCCGGGTTGATCTCCCCCAGGTTCGCCGTGCCGGAATACACGTCAGCCAGTTGCTGCAGGTGCTCCTGCACCGCTTCGGTCACGCCCAGGCTTTCCATCGCGGCAAATCCGATCTCGAACACGCGCGTGGTGAGCCGCCACTGGTTTGCCTCGCGCGCCACGTAGCCCTCTTCCTCCAGCGTCAGCAGGAATCGCAGCACCGTGGGGTGGGGCAAGTCCACCGCGCGTGACAGCTCGGCCAGGGTCGGACGGCCGTTCTGGCGGAACGCTTGCAGGATGGCTAGACACCTGAGGATTGATCTATTACTCTTCATCCGTTCACTATGTGTAATGTACGTTCACTAAGTGAACAATATAAATCAAGAAAGCGTGGGCGGCAAGCATTCTCGCTGCTCCACCACAGGAGACAACATGAAGCGCCCCATTCTCAGTGCCGCGCTGGCCTGCGCGGCTGCAATCATGCCCGGGCCTGCCGCCTGGGCCAGCGATGCTTGGCCGAGCAAGCCGATCAAATGGGTTGTCCCTTACCCGCCCGGTGGATCCACCGACATGCTGGCGCGCATCGTCGGCCAGAAGCTGGGGGAACGGCTCGGGCAACCCGTGGTGGTAGAGAACAAGGCAGGCGCCGGCGGCAATGTCGGCACTGACTACGTGACCAAGCAGCCAGCCGATGGCTACACCATCGTGATGGGCAATATCGGCCCCATCGCGATCAATCCCTCGCTCTATCCCGACCTGCCGTACAAGCCGGGCAAGGATCTCGCGCCGGTGACCATGCTGATGGCGGTGCCCAACCTGCTGGTCGTGAATACGGCACTGCCGGTGCAATCCGTGAAGGACCTGATCCAGTACGGCAAGCGCCAGGCTACGCCGCTGACCTATGCAACGCCGGGCGCCGGCACCTCGCTGCACCTGGCGGGCGAGCTGTTTGCCAGCACCGCCGGCGTGCGCATGACCCACGTTCCCTACAAAGGCAGCGCGCCGGGGCTGAACGACACCGTGGCGGGGCATGTTCCGGTGATGTTCGACAACATGCCGTCGGCGCTGCAGCTGGTGAAGTCCGGCAAGCTGCGCGCGCTGGCGATCACCGGAGCCCAGCGTTCGCCGCTGCTGCCCGATGTGCCCACCATGGCGGAAGCCGGCCTGCGCGGCTATGAGATTGCAGGCTGGTTCGGCGTGCTGGTGCCCGCAGCAACGCCCAAGCCCATCGTTGCCCGGCTGGATTCAGAGCTGGAAGCCGTGCTGAAGATGCCCGACGTCCGCAAGAAGATCGATGAGATGGGCGGCGTCATCTCCGGAGCCGGGCCGGAGGCGTTCGGCGTCTTTATCGATGCGGAAACGCAGAAGTGGCGCGCGCTGGTGCGCAGCGCCCACATCACCGTCCAGTAACCCTCGCAGTCGCTAACACTTTTTAAGCAAGGAGAACGCAAGCCATGTCGCAATACCGTTTCATCGATGTCCAGCCCATCGCGGGCGCCCTCGGTGCGGAGATCAGTGGGGTAGACCTGTCCCAGCCGGTGCCGGACGAGACGTTCGCAGAGATCCGCTCGGCGCTGCACAACCATCAGGTCATCTTCTTTCGCGACCAGCAGTTGACGCCGGATCAGCACAAGGCGTTCAGCGCCCGCTTTGGCGATCTGCTGGAAGTGCCGTTCGTCCGCGCGCTGGAAGGCCACGCTGAAATCCTGCCGGTGATGAAGGGCAAGGCAGAGCAGACCAAACGCAACTTCGGCGGTGCCTGGCACACGGACATGAGCTATGCAGAAATCCCGCCGCTGGGGTCCGCCTTGTATGCGCGCGTGATTCCGCCCTACGGTGGCGACACCATGTGGGCCAGCATGTATCACGCGTACGACGCGCTTTCCGATGGGCTAAAGCTGGTGCTCGACAAGTTGCGCGCGGTACATAGCCCCGTGCGTTCCTATGGCGCCAGGGGCGCCGTGGTCAACAACGGCGACCCCGCCCACAAGATGGACGTGCGTACCGATGACCGCGCCAACAGCGAGGTCCTCCATCCGGTGGTGCGGGTGCATCCCGCCACGGGCAGGAAGGCGCTGTACGTCAACAGCACCTACACCATGCGCTTCGAGGGCATGACCGAAGAAGAAAGCGCGCCGCTGCTGCAATACCTCTACGCCCACGCCGCCCGCCCCGAATTCACCTGCCGCTTCCGCTGGACCCGCGGCGCGCTGGCCGTGTGGGACAACCGCTGCACGCAGCATCTGGCGATGAACGACTATGACGGCTTTGACCGCGAGCTGCATCGCACAACCATCGCCGGCGACCGCCCGGTCGGCGTGGCAGCCTGAGCGCGCCGCTGTGCGCCTGGTGCGCCCCACTCGCTCCCTTACGCTCATCAAGGAGACGCGCAATGGCAATGCAAGTTCTGCCGCAGGACGCCCCCTGCGGCGCGCTGGTCTTGGGCCTGGACCTGAAGCAGGCACTGACCGATGCGCAAGTCGCCGAGATTCGCCGGCACTGGCTTGAGCACAAGGTCCTTGCCTTCACCGACCAGGACCTGGCCATCGAGGACATCGAACGCTTCGCGTCAACGATCGGCCCGCTCGGCAGCGATCCGTATTTCACCGCCATCCCTGGCCATCCCCATGTCGCGCAAGTGCGGCGCGATGCCAACGAGCGCACGCCGATCTTTGCCGAGTCCTGGCACTCGGACTGGAGCTTCCTGGCGCAGCCACCGGCGGCTACGGTGCTATACGGCAATGTCATTCCGCCAGTGGGCGGTGACACGCTGTTCGCCGACCAGTACGCCGCCTGGGACGCGCTGCCGGCGGAACTCAAATCACTGGTGGACGGCAGGCAAGGCGTCCATTCCGCGCGGCGCGGCTATTCGCGACAGGGCGCATATGGTGAGAAGGACAAGGGACGCTCGATGGCTATCCGCTATTCGGACAGTGCGATGGCAACGCAGCTACACCCCATTGCGCGCAAGCATCCCGAAACCGGGCGCACAGCCTTGTTTGTCAGCGTGGGCTATACGATCGGCATCGATGGCATGAGCGACGAGGAGGCGGCGCCGATCCTGCGTGCGCTGTTTGAGCACCAGGCCAGGCCGGAGTTTGTGTATCGCCATCGGTGGTCGCAGGGGATGCTTGTTGTTTGGGATAACCGATGTGTGAATCATGCGGCGACTGGTGGCTATGATGGGTATGATCGCCTGTTGCACCGGATTACTGTGGAGGAGCGCGGCGATCGCGTTGGTTGACGCTCCGGGCCGACGTTGGGGGCCGACGGGATGACGGCGACTGTATGACTTGCCTCAGTCCGGATGCGGCGGCAAGGGGCGCCGCGCCGTGGCGGCGGCGCACAAGCCCGTGTATGCGGCCCCCAGTGCGGAGGCTGCGCTGGCCGAGCTGGAGGCCTTCGACCAAGACAAATGGGTAAGGACTACTCCCCGATCGCCGCGTCCTGACGTCGTGTCTGGGATCAGGTGATCCCGCTCTTTGCCTTTCCGCCGGCGATCCGCAAGATCATTTACACAACAAATGCCACTTGAGCGCTGCGAGCCGCTTCATGCCAATGAGGTCCCAGTGATATTCCACTTCAGTTAGTACCACTGAGCCCCGGGTCGAGACGCGCCGGTCTAGCAGTCGTCCGCCGGCACGTTCGTAGAACCTGCGCGCCCGTGCATTTTCCTCGAGTGACCACAGGCGCATCGAACTGGAACCTCGCCTCAACAAGGCTGACGCGCAGCACGACAGAAGCCTCAGGCCGACACGCTTGTCATGAAACGCCTCCAGTACGTAGAGGGCGTAGACCTCTCCCCGACATTCCTGCTCTGCTTCGCGACATGGTCCGCAATCGGAAAAGCCGACGACTTCAGCCTCACTGGTCGCGACGAAACAGGCTACCGATGGGTCCGCGAGAATGCGATACCTGGCTGGCAGCCGGCTTTCCGCTGTCACATTCGCAAGCATATCTTTGGGAAGCAGCTCGCCATATGCTTGATGCCAGCAAAGCGCATGTACCGCCGAAATCGCAGCCGCATCGGCTTGGGTGGCAGGTCGGATGGTCAGGTCTTCCTGATGCGGGCGATCGGGCATTGGTCTGGTCATGTGGTTGCTAATGGAACCTCGCGATCCTCGGCCCAAGATCACCTCAAGTCAAACAAGCCGCATTAACCACCCCCACCGCCAACGAAATCACCCCCATCACCGCCCCAACCCCCCGGTTATCGCTGGAAATAGCCTCACCAACACCCCCCAACGCCCTCGCCACCACCAGATAAGCCAACACCTGCACCGCAAACGCCCCAAACGCCCACAACAAAAACATCCCAAACGTAGCGTTGTGCTGAATGCTCGACGACAACGTCAGCGAGAACCCCAGCACCGCCCCGCCCAGCGACAACGCCGCTGCAACATTGCCCTCGCGGATCAGCTGGAACTCGCGATGCGGCGTCACCCGCGTATAGACCAGCAGGAACAGCCCCAGCATGGCAAAGCTGGTGACGATATAGATCAGGTAGGCAAGCGCCGGGTGCATGGCATTGACCATAGGTTGGACTCGTTGTCAGTTGTCAGGGATGTGAATACGACATGGCGATCGGCAGGCGGCACTCAGCCGCCGCCGGAGCGTCCGGAGCTGCCGAAGCGGCTGGTGAAGCCGCCGCGCGATACCACCGGTGCGCGCGATACGGCCGCGGCGCGCATGGACAGGCCCATGGAGCGTCCGCCGCTGAGGGAGCTGCGGCGGACGGTGGCTTCTTCCACCATCGCGGCGTGCGGGGTGGCGTTGGTGAAGGATTGCGTGCGCGTGCCGGTGCTGTCGTAGACGTTCATCGGGCGCAGCGGTCCGGCGGACATGTCGCGCCGGGTCTGGGTGCCGTTGGGATGGTAGACGGTGCCGCTGGACGTGTAGTACGGGCCGTACCAGCGCGCGTAGTACATGCTGCTGCCGTGGCTGGTGCCGGAGCCGCCGGTGGCGGCGTCGCTGGCGGATGCGTTCAGGCTGGAGCTGTAGATGGTGCTGGGGTCGTCGACTGGCACGCTTTCGCAGTCGTTGGGGGTGTTCCAGTCGGCTTCGCAGTCTTCCAGCGTGGCGTAGCTGGCGCGGCGTACGGTCACGCCGGGATCGTCGTCGGCGTCGTCGCTGCAGGAGCCGAGTGCCGCCACGCCGGCCACCACGGCGCAGGCGCCGATGATCCACAGCGCGGGCGAGCTGCGTTTCTGCTCGCCCGCATAGGGCTGCGGCTGCCACGCGGACCGGGGCGATCCTTTCGACTTGGGCTGGTACGGGCTGTCGTACTTTGACGGCTTGCGGCCGTTGTTGTTCTTCTTTGCCATCGGTCCTTACTCGTTCATGAAGTAGTGTGGAACGAAGAAACTGGTGTTCTTGGCGATGGGCCCGGATTCCTCGCGCACGCACAGGCCGCTGGGCACGTCGTCGACAATCCATACGCCCAGCGTGGTGTAGCGGCCGTCAAAGCGACGCGCCGGGGCGTAGGCCTGGTAGATGAAGCCTTCGGCGCCGTATTCGCCGGGATTGTGGACGTGGCCGCCATCCGGGGTGGCCAGGGTCACGCTCTCGCCCTCGCGTGACAGGAAGGGTTTTTTGGCGTGCGGCTGACCGGCGAAGTGGCTGGGGTCGAAGCTGGCTTCCAGCAGGTTCGGGTGGCCGGGAAAGAGCTCCCACAGGATCGGCAGGATGGCCTTGTTGGACAGCACGGCCTTCCACGGCGGCTCGACCCAGCGCACGGGGCTGTGTGCCAGCTGGTCGCGGTAGTCGGAGGTGGCCATCCATTCCCACGGGTAGAGCTTGAAGACGACTTCCATCGGCACGTTGTCGGCGTCATAGAAGTTGCCGCGGCCGTCGGTGCCGATGTCTTGCAGGTCGACCAGCTTGACGGACCAGCCGGCCTGCAGCGCGGTGTCCATCAGGTACTCGGTGTTGCAGATGTCTTCCTGGCTGTCGAACATGCACGCAAGGTGCAGCATGCTGGCGTTGCGGTAGTGCTTGCGCAGCCATTGCCAGCGCGCCACCAGCGCGTCGTGCAGGCTGTTGAACTGGTCGGCCTGCGGCTGCACGGTGTCTTTCCAGTACCACTGTGCGACGGCGGATTCGATCAGCGAGGTCGGGGTGTCGGCGTTGAACTCGTACATCCTGGGCACGCCGTGCTGGTCCAGCGTCATGTCGAAGCGGCCGAACAGCGTGGGCTCGTCGCGGTCCCAGGAGGTGCGGATCAGCTGCGCGAAGTCCTTGTCGATCGCCAGGCGCGCGAACAGGTCGTGGTCGATCACGTGCTGCACGGCTTCCAGGCAGCGCTGGTTCAGGTCGTACGCGGCGGCGTAGAGCGTCTCCACCTCCTGCTTGCTGAAGGCGTAGGCGGCGTCTTCGCGCCAGTAGAAGAAGGTGTTGTCATCGACTTCGCGCGGGACGTTGAATTCGTCGAGCGAATGGAAGTGGAAGCCGACTTTCTCGAGTTCGCGCGGCCAGTTGCGACGCGGGGTCTGGGGGATGCGTTGCATCAGCAGGCCATGGTCAGGGGCGATGGATCGGGCTGGGTCATGGCATCGTCCAGCAGGAAGTCGGTGAAGGCGAGCGACGTGGCGCCGGGCCGCGGCAGCCAGTCGGAGAACTGCACGCTGAGCGGTGCCCACCAGTGCGCGGCATCGGCCAGCACGGGGCGAAAGTCGAGCGCATCCGATTCCACCACGCCGCGCGCCGGGTTGGCCAGCATCCACTGCATGCCGGCGATCAGGCTCGATGCCACCTGCAGGCTGGTGGCGGTGTTGTACGGCGCCAGCGAACGCGCGCGTTGGGTGGAGAGGCGCGATCCGTACCAGACCGCGCCATGGCGGCCGCTCATCAGCAGTACGCCCAGTTCGTCCTCGCCGCACTGGATCTCGTCGCGCAGGATGCGTTCGCCGCGCACGCGCGGGGCGGCGCGTTCGTCGAGCCATTGCATCGAGGTCTGCGTGGCGGATGTCGGGCGATAGGCATAGTAGACGGTGGGGCGGTGCAGCGGCTGGCCGGCAGACTGGTCGGTCAGGTATTCGGCGATCGAGATCGATTCGTTGTGCGTGATCAGGTACGCATCGAACGGGCCATGCACCGGCGACCACGACCGCACGCGCGTGCGATGCCCTGGCCGGTCCAGCGCGATTGCCGCGCCGCTGCCGTAGCCGTGACGATAGCCATCGGGCGGCAGCGCGGGCTCATGGCTGCCCCAGCCGAGTTCGGCGTCCTGCAGGCATTCTGTGATAAAGCCTTCGGCCGACCAGGTGTTGGCGAACTCGCCGTCGCGCGGATAGCCGGGGGCTTGCTGGCTGTCGTACTCGGCGATCTGGATCACGCGCAAGTCCAGTGCGCGCGCCAGGGCAGCCCAGCCGGCGCGGTCGTGGGGCTCGGGCTGATTCAAGCCGATATTGCCGGCCAGTTCCATCAGCGCGGCCTTGACCAGCACCGAGACCAGCCCAGGGTTGGCGCCGTGCGCCACCAGCGCGGTCGGCTGCGTCTCACGGCCGCGGGCGAAGGCCAGCATCTCGTGGCGCAGCGCGTAGTTGCTCAGGTGCGAGGCCTGCGGGTCGGCTTCATAGTCCCACGGTTCGATGCCGGCATCGACATAGAACGCGCCGTGCGCTTGCGCCAGCGCGATCAGGTCGCGGCTGCAGACGGACGGTGCCAGGTTCAGCAGGAAAGTGCCAGGCCGCAGCAGCGGGCCCAGCATCGCTTCAAAGTTGCCGGCCGTGATGGTGGCGTCGATGGCATCCAGCCCGTGGCGGGCGGCCAGTTGCCGGCGCGTGCCGTCGAGCACGCGGTCCACCACGGTAATCGCTGCCCGCGGCCAGGTTCGTTCCAGCAGCGGCAGCACGGCCTGGCCGATGCAGCCAAAGCCGACGATGACGATTTGTTCGATCACGCAGACCCTTCCGCCCGTAACCGGCGATGGGCGGCCCGGGGGCGCGGCAGGACGGCCGCGCCGGCGCAGGACTGCCCTCGCCTCGCTTTATCAATTCTGATCGGAATCGCTAAATATAGCGAAGGGCAATACTATAGCCGGGCGCGGCTGGTGCCAACCGCCGGGCGGCTGGGGGTGACTTGCCTGTCAGCCGAACAGGCGCCAGGCCAACCGCGCTGCCACGCGCGCGCCCTGGTGGTCGCGGTCGTATTGCGGGTTGTATTCCGCCAGGTCGGCCACGCGCAGCTTGCCGCTGTGGCGGGCAAGCATGGCGATTTCCTCCACCACCGTCAACGGCACGCCACAGGCCGCGGGCGCAGACACGGCCGGCATCACGGCCGCCGGCAGCGCGTCGAGGTCGATGGTCAGGTACAGGTGGTCGGTGGCATCGATGCGCGCCGCCAGTTCGGCCAGGCGCGATTCCAGGTGCCGCTCCTGCATGTCCACGTCTTCCACGTAGCAGACGCCCAGCGCATCCGCGCGGCTGAACAGCGCCGGCGTGTTGCTGAGGCGGCTGACGCCCAGGCAGACATAGTCGAACGGCTGCCCGCGCTCGGCGCAGGCGTTGGCGATCTGGTCGAACGGCGTGCCGGAGCTTGCGGGCCGGCTGGTGCGCAAGTCAAAGTGGGCATCGATATTGATGATGAGCACGCGCCCGCCATCGTCCTGCGCATCCAGGTGCGCGCGCAGGCCTTGCCACGTGCCCCAGGCCACTTCATGGCCGCCGCCCAGCACCAGCGGCAGCCCGCCGCGCGCCAGCACGTCGCGCACGGTGCCCGCCAGCGCCAGCTGGGCTGATTCCAGGTCGCCGTCGTCACAGCTGACATTGCCGGCGTCATATAGCGCGGGCAGCCCGTGCGCCGGCACGTTGGCCAGTGCCTGGCGGATGGCGTCGGGGCCGTGCGCGGCACCGGGACGGCCCTGGTTGCGCAGCACGCCCGCGTCGCAATTGAAGCCGAGCAACACCGGTGCGCCGTCGAGCGGTGTCACGTCCGCTGCTTCCAGCACGTGCACGATGCGGAACAGGCGCGTGGTGTCGCCACGCTCGCCGTCGTCGACACGGCCCTGCCAGAGGTTCTGGGTCAGAGCCATCGTCATGCCCGCGTCAGCACGGCCTGCAGGAAGCCGCGCGTGCGTTCCTGCGTCGGCGCCGAGAAGATGACCGACGGCGGCCCGGCCTCGATGATGCCGCCGCCATCCATGACCACCACCACATCGGCCACTTCGCGGGCGAAGCCCATTTCATGGGTGACCACGACCATGGTCATGCCTTCGGCGGCCAGCACCTTCATCACCTGCAGCACTTCGCCCACCAGCTCGGGGTCCAGCGCGGAGGTCGGCTCGTCGAACAGCATCACGCGCGGTTCCATGGCCAGTGCGCGGGCAATGGCCACGCGCTGCTTCTGGCCGCCCGACAGGCTGGCGGGCATGGCGTGGGCCTTGTGCGCAAGGCCGACTTTCTCAAGCAGGCCCATCGCCTTGCGCTCGGCTTCCTCGCGCGAGGCGCCGCGCAGCATGCGGGGACCGACCGTGACGTTGTGCAGCACCGACAGGTGCGGGAACAGGTTGAACGACTGGAACACCATGCCCACTTCGGTGCGCAGCTGGTTCAGCTCGTGCTCGCCGATCAGCTGGCCGTCGGTCACCAGGCGCTTGCCGACGATGTCGATGGTGCCGGCCTCGGGTTGTTCCAGGCCGTTGCAGCAGCGCAGGAAGGTGCTCTTGCCCGAGCCACTGGGGCCGATCACGACCACGACCTGCGACGGCTCCACATCGAAGTCGATGCCGCGCAGGACGGTATGGCTGCCGAACGATTTGCCCAGGTTCCGGATCCGGATGATTGCGGAATCGCTCATTGCACCATGCCTCCCATGCGCAGCCGTTGTTCGGCGCGCCGCAGGATCAGCCCGGCCGCGCTCGTCAGGATCAGATAAACCAGCGCGATCGCCAGATAGACTTCCAGCGACCGGTACGACACGCTGATGATCTTCTGGCCCTCATGCATCAGGTCGGCAATGGTCAGCAGCGACACCAGCGCCGAGTTCTTGATGAGGGCGATGAACTCGTTGCCCAGCGGCGGAATCATGCGCACGATGGCCTGCGGCAGGATCACCGCGCGCATGGCCTGGCCGGACGACATGCCGATCGAGCGCGCGGCTTCCATCTGGCCCTTGTCCACGGACTGGATCGCGCCGCGCACGATTTCCGAGACATAGGCGCCGGAATAGATGCCCAGCCCGATCACGCCGCACACAAAGGCCGGCAGCAGGATGTTGAACTGCGGCAGCCCGAAGAACAGCAGGAACAGCTGCACCAGCAGCGGCGTGCCGCGGATGAAGGTCACGTAGGCGGTGCAGATGCTGTAGATGACGCGGCGCTTCGGGTCCAGCCGGCCGATGCCGACCAAGAGGCCCATGACGCAGCCCAGCACCAGCGCGCAGGCCGTCACCTCCACGGTGATGACGGCGCCGTGGACAATGTCATGCCAGCCGGCAAAGACAGGAGAAAAATCCAATTCCATGATGATGATCCGCGCGGCTTACTTGGCGGCCGTGCCGAACCATTTCTGGGTCAGCCTGGCGTAGGTGCCATCGGCCTTCACCTTGGCGAGTGCCGCATTGAGGGCGCGGGTCAGCTCGGGCGTGTCCTTGCGCACGGCCATGCCGTATTCCTCGGTGGTCAGCTGCTGCTCCACCATGCGCAGGCCGCCGCGGGTCTTGACGTACTGCATCGCGGCCGGCTTGCCGGTCACGGCGGCATCGGCGCGGCCGATCTCGACCAGGTTGAACATTTCCTGGTTCTTCTCGACTTCCACACGCTGCACCTGCGGGTACGTGTCGCGCAGGAAGCTGACCGACTTGGTGCCCACCTGCACGCTGACCTTCTTGCCGTTCAGGTCGGCCGGGGCGTGGACGGTGGTGTTGCCGCTCTTGACCAGTGCCACCAGGCCGCCGACGTAGTACGGCTCGGTGAAGTCCACCACCTTGCGGCGCTCGGGTGTGATGTAGATGCCGGAAACTGCCATGTCAAAGCGGCGCGAGACCAGCCCGGGGATCAGGCCCTTGAAGTCAATGTCGGTCCACTCAACCCGCTTGCCCATCGTCTTGGCCATGGCTTCCACCAGCTCCACGTCAAAGCCGGTGCGCTTGCCGTTCTCGATAAATTCCATCGGCGGGAAGGTGGCGTCGGTGGCCACGCGCAGCACGGCATTGTCCTGCGCTTGCGCGGCGGTGCCGAGGGTCAGGGCGGTCAGGGTTGCCAGGCCGGCCATCAGGCATTTGCGACGAAGGTTCATGGAAGTCTCCTATTCTCGGGAACGAGGGATCTGCCGTCGCATGGGTTTGCCGACGGCGGCGGTAACGAATTGCTTGGTATTCAGTAAGACTGCAGCCGCGCGGAAATCCGCATCGCCGCTGCCACGGTCATGTCGATCAGCGCGGACTCGCGCCCTTGCCGCCGCGTGGCCGGCACCATCAGCGTGATCGAGCCCAGCGCATCGGCCTTGCTGCGCCGCGAGAACAGCGGCGCGCTCACGCCCCACACGCCCGGATCCACCTCGCCCTCGCTGACGGCGTAGCCGGTCTCGCGAATGGCGGCCAGCTCGGCCAGCAGCCGTTCGGCTTCGCCTGGCTCGCACTGGGCCCGGACCAGGCGCTCGCGCGCTTCGTCGCGCATGAACGCCAGCAGCGACTTGGCCGACGCACCGGCGCGCAGCGGTACGCCGCGGCCCTTCTCGAACGAGCAGCGCAGCGACTGGCGGCTCTCCACCATCTCCAGGCACACCACGTGATCCTTGACGGCGACGACCAGGCCTACGCTTTCATCGGACTGCTGCGCCAGCAGCTGCATGTCGGGCAAGGCTTCGCGCGCCAGGTGCGAGGCCATGTCAAAGCCGAGCGCCAGTTGCAGGCTGATCGGGCCCGGCGCGTATTCGCCGTCGGACTCCAGCACGAAGCCCCAGCGCTTGAGCATCATCAGTTGCCGGTAGAGCGTGCTCTTGGGCAGGCCGGTTTTGGCAACCAGCTCGCGTACCGTGATCGGCGCGCCGTGTTGCGCCAGTGCCGCCAGCACGAACAGCACGCGATCGGCACCGCCCGCGGGCTGGGCGGGTTCGGCAGGCGTGGGTGTCGTGGGCTTCACGGCAGTGGGGTTGTCGACGGCATTCAACATAGGGCCCAAGAATAGGACCTGATTCCCATAAATCAAAACCTTGAGTCCCGGAAAATGGGAATGAATGACTAGGGATAACCCTTGGTGGCTGGCGATTTGATCCGCCAAGTGCGCGGGGCGCCGCTGCCCCGTGCTCAGTAGATGCCCGGCAGCATGCGCCAGGTCCGGTCGCAGTACGACGCGTACTCGTCGCCAAACTGGTCGCGCAACAGCGCTTCTTCCGCCCGGATGCGCGCCACCAGCACCGGCACCATCAGCAGCGTCAGCACCACGCCCACGCCGGAGCGGAATGCCAGTACCCATCCCAGCGAACTGACCAGGAAGCCGAGGTAGCTCGGATGCCGGATCACGCCATAGATGCCGGTGGTCACCAGCGTGTGCCCGGGCTGGATCGCCACCAGCCCGCTGAAGCGCCGCCCCAGCACAAACACCGGCCACAGCCGCAGCACGCCGCCGCCGGCAAACAGCGCCACGCCGGTCCAGCGCATGGTGTCGCCATCGAGCGTCCAGAAGCCGATGCGGTCGGTAAAGGGCGGCAGGTACGCCGCCAGCAGCCCGAGCACGCCAAACACTGCCAGCACCCACCGGTTGCCGCGGTCCTCGCGCATGCCGCTGCTGATATTGCCGCCGGAGAAGAGCGCGGCGATGGATAGGGCGAACAGGACCAGGGTCAGGGCCACGCGCGCCGGGTGCGCGAAGAAGGGGGCGATGCCACCCCAGCCTGCAATCGCGATGGCCAGGTAGGCGAGCGTGCCGGCGAGAGTGGCAATTGCCAGGCCGGGAGTCGGGCGCATGGGGAACCTCCGTTGAGACGGTGGATGCACAAGCGAAGGGTAAGCCTCAGGCGGCCCGGGTGTCGAGGACGGCCGGGTCGTGATTAAATCTGCGTCTTGCGCCGGCGCATGCCGGGGCGCAGTGAACCGCTTTCGTCACACCATCATGCCCCTGATCGACATCAAGAACCTCCAGCAAGCCGCCCAAGACTTCGGCAAGGCCCGTAACTGGGGCAAGTACCACAGCCCCAAGAACCTCGCGATGGCGCTGAGCGTGGAGGTGTCCGAGCTGGTCGAGATCTTCCAGTGGCAGACCGACGCGGAATCGCGCGCCATCATGTCCACCGACGAGCGCGAGCATGTGGAGCAGGAGCTTGCCGATATCACTATCTACCTGGCGCAGCTGGTGACGGCGCTGGGCGTGGACCTGGACGCGGCGATCCGCGCCAAGATGGAGATGAACGCCAGGAAGTACCCGCTGCCGGAATGAGCCGCCCGGCGCAGGTTTGTCGCCGCCGTCGCGATGCCTTGCCGGCGGCTTGATGCTTTGATCCAATTGATCGTGGCGGTGCTCGGAGTTTGATCATTTGATCAAACCGGCCGGGCCCTGTTTCTGCGATGCGCGGCCGCTCTGCATCGGGCCGTGTCTCGCATCCTTCTCTTCGCACCCCTTCACGCAACGCCCGCACCACCAGGCGCCGATCTCATCCGTCACTGGCACGCCCTATGCGGTCATAGGGCATGGCCCGGCAGAGGCCTGCAATGGAGACGGTGATGGCATCCCTCGGTGAAACGACGAAGACAACGGCGCAGGCCACCCGCAGCCCGCACGTACTGGCATCGCGCCTCGCCGCCGATGCAGAGCCGCACCTCGGCGCACACCTGGTCACGCCGCGTCATGGCTATGCACACCACGGCATCTACGTCGGGCGTGGCATGGTGGTGCACTACGCTGGCTATTGCCACCGGCAGCAGCGCGGCCCGGTGGAAGAACTGAGCCTGGCCGCCTTTGCTGCCGGCCATGGCATCACGGTGTTGAGCACGCCCATGGCGCGGTACAGTGCCGCTGAATCCGTCGGCCGCGCCCGCTCACGGTTGGGCGAGGACTGCTACCGCCTGCTGACCAACAACTGCGAGCACTTCTGCATGTGGTGCCTGTACGGCGAAAGCCGCAGCGAGCAGGTGCGGCATTGCCTGATGCATCCATTCAGCGGCCTGCGCCTGGCGGCGAGCATCCTGCTTTGCTGGTGCAAGACTGCGCCCGCGCCTGCATGGGACGGCGCAACGGCATGAGCTCACGACAATGGCCGGCTCGCCGTCAGGACGCACAACAGCAGTACCCCGTTCAAAGCGAGCAGTCCGCTCACCAACAGCACGATGGGCGGCGCATCCCGAGTCCGCTCGCGCAGGCGGGTGACCCCCGGCAGCCACTCGCCGCGCGTACGCCGGGACCAGCAGGCGACGCCCGCGCCGCACATGCCCAGCCACGCCAGCGTGCCCAGCGATGCCCAGCCGCGTGGTTGCGGCGCCGGCGTCGGACGAATTGAAGCTTGCTGGAGCGTCGGGCCGGAGGCTCTTTGGATCACCACAGGGGGCGCATGAATCCCCGCTTCTGCCAATGGCTCTGACGGTGGTGGAGCTGGAAGCTGCTCCGCTGCTGGTTGAGTCGCTGGCGTCGCTGAAGGTGGCGCGACCGCTGGCCGCGAGGCCTCGACCCTGACCGCAGCCTGCTTGTTCCTCGACACCTCCCGCGCCCGCGCCGCCGGCGGCGTTGGTTGCGGCGCGGCAGCCCGCGGTGGTTTCTTGCCTGGCTGCCGCCGCCAGCTGGCAAAGACCCGGTCCAGGCATGCCACCGACGTGCAGGCGTCCCGGCGCTCCCGCCAGGCGGCGATGTCGCTTCCTTGAATCGCGCCGGCGCGTAGCCGGCGCTGCTGGTCCGCGTGGATGCGCTCATGTTCGCGATGGAGCATCGCGTGATCGCAGATCAGGTCGGCGGCGTGTGGCACTGAATGCAGGCAGGACGTGCCGGCGGCGAGCGGATCGTCGCAGCGGGAAGGACGCAGCGTGGTCTTGCAGGCTATATCCGACGCCTGCGCACTGGCAGCCAGCAGAAGGCCGAACGCGATGCACGCAGCCAGCCGGCCCGAAAGCCTTGTCATCCTGTCGCCCGTGATGGTGGGGATCGTCCGGCGCTGAAGCGGGCGCCGATGGACTTCTATTCTGGAGCGGCGCCAGCAATCTACGGTTCGATAGCCCACAGAAGCGGGCGGCAAACTTTGGGCGCGGTCTCCGATGCCTGGCTGAGGCCATAAATCCGGAAAGCCGCGGAGGTTTCTCCTCGGCCTTGGATCTGACAACGGCAGCCTGCCGCTGTGCCCGCTTGTCAGTTCGCTACCAGGCTCACGACCCAACCCGCCACATAGAGCCCCAGCCCGAACACCGCATGCGTCACCAGGCTATGCACCCGTGCCACGTTTGGCCGCGGCGTGCGGCTCGCGGCGATGCCGGCACCCATCGCCGGCTGCATCAGCAGGAACGGTGCCGCCACACTGCCGATGCCGACGATCAACGCGGGTGCCAGCGTCGGATGATGTGCCCAGTCGAGTCCCCATAGCCCCAGCAGGATGGCCGCGAACACGATGCCGGTCAGGTAATGCGCGATCCAGCCGATCCCGCGCTCGCCGCGCACCGGCGGCGATGCGGCGATGGGATGGTGGCAAAGGCGTCCTCGCGGCAGCCACGCGAGCCAACGGCCTACGAGTCCATAGTCCAGCGCAGGGACGCCCAGCAGCCGCTTGCGCAGGATGGCCCAGGCGTCCATCACCAGCGTTGCGCCGGTGCCGATCACGATTGCATTGAGCAGGAGGGCCACCGCTGTATCAGGCATGGGCAGACTCGCCGGCGGTCAGTGATGAAGCCGCAGCGCGGGCGGTGATCATCCAGCAGGCAGCGGTGTAGCGCACAGTTGCGCCATGAACGTAAGGCTCGAATGCCGCGCGGACGGTTTCGATGACGCTGGCGCGTGTGCTTGCATCGGCCTCGCGCAGGGCCAGTCCGACGGGACCCAGGCGGGACAGGTAGTCCACCAGCGCAGGCTCCGGCAGCGTGCAGGCGAAGTCGATCGGCTCGACATCGATCCCGCCCCAGCCGCCCTCTTCCAGGATGGCCTGCACGCGCTGGCGGTCGCCGAAGGCGAACTGCCCCGGCGCCCCCGGCTGCCGCGGCGGCAGGTTGGACAGCAGCGGTGCGGCCGCTCGCTCGGCGGTGGTCATGAACGGATTCTCTGAGGCGCTGCGCCAGGCGATGCAGTGGAGCGTGGCATCCGGTGTTGCGGCCCGGCGCAGGTTGGCAAAGGCCCGCACCGGATCGCTGAAGAACATCACGCCCAGGCGCGACACGATGCTGTCGAAGCTTGCTGGCGCGAAGGCGTAGTCCTGCGCGTCGGCGCGAATAAAGCTGGCGGTCGAGCCGTTGTGTTGCGCGCGTGCCCGTGCAGCGGCGAGCATCGGCTCGGAAATATCGATGCCGGTGCATCTGCCTTGCGCGCCGAGCTTGCGCGCCAGCGCGATCGTAGTGCTGCCGGTGCCGCAGCCGACATCGAGCACATGCTGCGCGGAAGTCTTGCCCACCGTATCGACAAGCCGGCCTTCCAGCGGCCGGAGCATGTCGTCGAGCACCGCCTGCTCCGCGACCCAGGCATGGCCGGACGGGCCGTTCCACAGTGCGGCCTGGTCGCCGCCGTTGCTGCTGGTCTGCTGTTGCTCACCCATGGTCGTATCTCCTTGCACGCCGCCCTGGCATGGAAGCTACACTGTGCCAGTTCAAGTCGACTTGAGGTCAAGCGGTGACAAGCCTGGATATTGCGGAAGTGGCCCGGCAGGCTGGCGTGCCGGCCTCGACGCTGCGGTACTACGAGGAAAAGGGGCTGATCGCGTCCATCGGCCGGCGCGGGATGCGGCGCGTGTTCGATGCCGGCGTGCTGGAGCGGCTGGCGCTGATCGCACTGGGGCGTGCCGCCGGTTTCTCGCTGGATGACATCGCACGGATGTTCTCGCCACAGGGCCAGCCGAACATCGACCGGCAGGTGCTGGCGGCCAAGGCGGATGAGCTGGACCGGACCATCCGCAAGCTGACGGCGATGCGCGACGGACTGCGGCATGCGGCGGTTTGTCCGGCGCCAAGGCATATGGAGTGCCCGACGTTCCAGCGGATCCTGCGGGCGGCGGCGTCGGGGGCGATTGGTGGAAGGAAGCATGCCCACGGGCTTCCAATGGACTGACGTTCCGCCCTGAACAAGCGTTTCGAATGGCCCCTTTTTTGGTCTCTGCGGAGTCTGGCGGGGCCATTCTCCGCAGAATTTGCGGAGATTAGCTTAAGGATGGAGCCAATCTCACCCCAACCTGAACTGCCCCACCGCCCCCGCCAGGCTCCCGGCCTGCGTCTGCAGCGCCGCGGCAGCCGCCGTGGATTGCTCAACCAGCGCCGCATTCTGCTGCACCATCTGATCCAGCTGGCTCACCGCCATATTCACCTCTTGAATACCGCGGGTCTGTTCCATGGCTGCTTGAGTGATCTCGGAAATAATGCCGGTCACCCTGGAGACGTTGCTGACGATCTCGCTCATGGTGTCGCCGGCGCGGCGGACCTGGCCGGAGCCGGAGCTGACGCCGCCTACGGTGGATTCGATCAGGGTCTTGATCTCCTTGGCGGCCTGGGCGCTGCGCTGGGCCAGCGCGCGCACTTCGCCCGCCACCACGGCGAAGCCGCGGCCCTGGTCGCCGGCGCGGGCGGCTTCGACCGCGGCGTTGAGCGCCAGGATGTTGGTCTGGAAGGCGATGCCTTCGATCACGCCGATGATGTCGGAGACCCTGACCGAGGCGTTCTCGATCTGGCCCATGGTGGTGATGACTTCGCCGATCACGACGCCGCCGTCGGCGGCCACGCGCGAGGCCGCGGTGACGGATTCGTTGGCGTGCTGGGCCGAGCTGGCCGACTGGCTGACGGTGGCGGTGATTTCTTCCATCGAGGCCGCGGTCTGCTGCAGGCTGGCGGCGGCGGATTCGGTGCGGCGCGACAGGTCCGTGTTGCCGGCGGCGATCTCGTCGGAGGCGGCGCGCACCGATTCGCTGGCGTCGCGGATCTGGCGCATGATGGTGCAGAGCTTGTCGGCAAAGGTGTTGAAGGCGCGCGCGATCTGCGCGACTTCGTCGTTGCCGTCGGCGGGCAGGCGCTGGGTCAGGTCGCCGTCGCCGGAGCCGATGGCGTCCATGGCATCGCGCACGGTGGACAGGCCGCGCAACGACATCGTTGCCACGCCCCACACTACGGCGGCGGCCATGCCTGCGATCAGTACCATTGCGATCACCGATGCGATCAGCACTGAGCGCATGCCGGCGGTGGCCTCGGCCTTGTCCAGGGCGACGATGACCATCCAGTCGGTGCCGGGGATGGCGCGCGCGCCGAGCAGTTTGGCGCTGCCGCCGACTTCGACTTCCAGCGGCGTCTTTGCGCCGGCCAGTGCGGCGAGCTTGTCGGCGTTCAGCGCAGGCGCGAGTTCCGTCACCGGCTTGAGCGTGAGCTTGTCGTCGGTGTGGGCGACGATGTCGCCGTTCCTGGCCACCAGCATGCCGAAGCTTGCCGGCGTGGGGTGGATCGCCTTGACGTTGGCGATCACGCTGTCCATCGCCACATCGCCGGACACCACGGCCTTGACGCCGCCGTCGCGCACCACTGGCGCGGCAAATGCCACCACCAGCTTGCCGGTGCCGGCATCGACATAGGGCGGCGTGACCACGGGTTTGCCGGCCGTGGCAGCCTGCTGGTACCAGGGGCGGCCTGTCGGGTCGTAGCCGGGCGGGATGCCTTGCGGGTTGGAGAACTTCGCGGTCTTGTCGGCGTAGCCGACGTAGACGTTGGTGAAGCCGCCGGCGTCGGCAATCTGCCTGAGCGCAGCATCGGGTTCGGGCTGCAGCATGGCGTCCTGCAGCGACTGGATCATCTGGCTGTGCGAGGCCACCCAGTCGGCGATGGCGCTGGCGTGGCCGCTCTGCACTGCCGCGAGGCTACTGTCGATGGCGTCTTCGTTATAGCGGTTGGCGACGAACTGGTTCAGCGCCGTATTGATGGCGAGCGCGGCGATGACGATGGCCACGCACAGGGCCACGATCCGCGCACGGATGGTAGTGAACATCAGGGGAGATCCTTCGTAGGGAATCGTTTGGGGGCGTTTGTGTGTGGGATTTCCACCCCGCTGTATACGGAGCGGGTGCGCCCGACTTGAGGCCGACAGGAGAAACCCTGTCGAATGTGATCAGGTTGACGACACAACACGCCAAGTTGGTGCACGATAGTGCGCTTGCGCGGTTCGGGAATGCGCGCTGGTGGATCTGCATTCGTAACGCGAACACACGCAGGAGCGGGTGGGAGCGGGTTTCGGCCTGATCAAACGCCAAATCGGATGCGTTGCAATACAAGCGGCGTTGCAATGCAGCGATGATGTTGATACGGCGTTCATGGGCATGACGGCAGCCGCAGCAGAACGCTTGCCGCAGCGCATCCGACGGCGGCTTGGGCGGGATCACATATGTCGTCAAGCCTTTCTGATCAGTCATCAGACAAGCTAACGACTTTTTCACAACGTATTACAAAGACTTACAGCCGTTATGCGATCGGCAACATATCCTCCGATCAACTCACAAATAACCCAAACGGAGAGCCTACCGTGTCAGTCCTTTCCTTGACTTCCGCGCCGATGCGCGTGCTTGCTTTGAGCGGTGCCCTGGCGCTGGCCGCCTGCGGTGGTGGTGGCGATGATGGCGGCGGGCAGGGCACGCTCAAGGTCTCGATGACCGATGCGCCGGCCTGTGGCTTCAACAATGTCTTCGTGACCGTCAACAAGGTGCGCGTGCACAGCAGCGCCAGCGCCGAGACGAGCGCCGGGGGCTGGGTCGATATCGACGTCGTGCCCGCGCGCAAGATCGACCTGCTGTCGCTGACCAACGGCGTGATGACGGTGCTGGGCCAGGCCGCGCTGCCTGCCGGCAACTACCAGCAGGTGCGCCTGGTGCTCGATGCCAACCGTGGCGGCGGCGCCGGTGCGCTGGCCAACTCGGTGGTGCCCATCGGCGGCACTGAGCAGACGCTGGATACGCCTAGCGCGGTGCAGTCGGGCATCAAGATCAATCGGCCGTTCACCGTGGCAGCGGGTACGCTGACCGACCTGGTGCTGGACTTTGACGCGTGCAAGTCGGTGGTCACGCGCGGCAATGGCACCTTTGGCCTGAAGCCGGTGGTGACGGCGATCCCGATGACCGTCAGCGGTGAAGTGAACGGCGTGGTCAGCGGGGCACCGGGTGCGCGCGTCTATGCCGAGCGCAACGGCGTGGTGGTGAAGTCGACGGTGGCGGACGCCAACGGCAACTTCAAGCTGTCACCGATCGAGCAGAGCAGCACGGCCGGTCCAGTTGACGTGGTGGTGGTGCCGGGTTCTGCCAATGGCAAGGCGGCGGGCATCGTGCGCGCCGTGCCGGTGGTGGTGGGCACGCCCACGGCGATCTCGACCGCGGCGGCACCGATGTCGCTGCCGGCGTCGACCTATCGCCGGGTTTCGGGTTCGGTCACGCCGGTTTCGGCGGAAGCGACCCTGCGCGCGCTGCAACTGGTCAATGGCGGCAATTTCGAGATTGCGGCGACGGCTGCCGCCAGCGATACCGGCGCCTACAGCATGTTTGCCACCGAACCGGCGCTGCCGGTGGCCGCTCCGGTGATCGGCACCTACCAGGCCGCGCTGCCGATTCCGCTGCAGCCGGATGGCGCTGCCGCGGGCAAGTACAGCGTGCAGGCCACCAGCGCCACGGGTGCGGTGCAGACCCAGCCGGCGGACGTGAGCGCTGCCGACGCCCTGGTGAATTTCTCGTTCTGATTCCGGGGGACCGGGAACGGAGCCGGAAGGGGGCCTGGCCCTCTTCCGGCTTTTTTTGTTGGCCAGGGGCGTGTTTGCGCCGCCACCGCCTGGCGCAGTTTCCCGCTAGACTGCCAGTCTCGCGTTTCGGGAGATCGCGCCATGGCAGCACGCACCGCGGCGAAGGCCGCATCCAGGACTGCAGCAACCTCAGAGGCCACACCCAAGGCCAGGTCACGCAAAGCCGCCACGTCCACCGAGCCGGTGCGGGTTGGCATCGGTGGCTGGAATTTCGCCCCGTGGCGCGACAACTTCTATCCCGCCGGCCTGGCACAGGCGCGTGAGCTGGCCTATGCCAGCCGCCACCTCAGCGCGATCGAAATCAACAGCACGTACCACGGCACGCAGAAGCGCACCTCGTTCGCCAAATGGCGCGACGACACGCCGGATGATTTTGTGTTCGCGGTGAAGGCCTCGCGCTTTGCCACCAACCGGCGCGTGCTGGCCGAGTCCGGCGAATCGATCGAACGCTTCATCGACAGCGGCATTGCCGAGCTCGGCCGCAAGCTGGGGCCGGTGGTGTGGCAGTTCGCGCCCACCAAGCAGTTCGATGCGGAGGACTTCGAGGCCTTCCTGCAGCTGCTGCCGGATTCGGTGGAAGGCGTGAAGCTGCGCCACGTGCTGGAGGTGCGGCACGACAGCTTCCAGTCGCCGGACTACCTCAAGCTCGCGCGCAAGTACAAGGCCGCCACGGTCTTTACCGATTCGCCCAAGTTTCCGTCGATGGCGGATCTCACGGCAGACTTTGTCTATGCACGGCTGATGGCCAGCAGCGCGAAGCTGAAGGCCGGCTATGCGCCCAGGGACCTGGATGCGTGGGCTGCGCGGGTGCGCACGTGGGCGCAGGGCCACCAGCCGGACGACCTGCCGACGGTGGAAGACCGCAAGACCGCCGCGCGCAAGCGCGAAGTCTTTGTCTTCTTTATCAACGGCGCCAAGGAACGCGCGCCGGCCGCGGCGCAGGCGCTGCTGGAGCGGCTGGACTGGACGCCGCCGGCCGATGACTGACGGATCGACATCCCTGGATCGCTATAATCGCGCATGAACTCGACCCCCGCCCAGCCGCAAGCCGGCACCGCTTTTTCCAACCTGCCGCTGTCGCCCACCATGCTCGCCACGCTGGCGCAGCTTGGCTATGACGAAATGACGCCGATCCAGGCGGCCAGCCTGCCGATCACATTGGCAGGCCAGGACCTGGTGGCGCAGGCCAAGACCGGCAGCGGCAAGACCGCCGCCTTCGGGCTGGCGCTGCTGCACCGGCTCGATCCGCGCCGCTTCGATGTGCAGGCGATGGTGCTGTGCCCCACGCGCGAGCTGGCCGACCAGGTCACGCAGGAAATCCGCCGCCTGGCGCGCGCCGAAGAGAACATCAAGGTGCTGACACTGTGCGGCGGCTCGCCGATGCGGCCGCAGGTCGACAGCCTGATCCATGGCGCACATATCGTGGTGGGCACGCCCGGCCGCATCCTGGATCACATCGACCGCGGCAGCCTGGATCTGTCCGGCATCAACACGCTGGTGCTGGACGAGGCCGACCGCATGCTCGACATGGGCTTCTTCGACGACATCGCCTATGTGGCCAGCCGCTGCCCGAAGGACCGGCAGACGCTGCTGTTCTCGGCCACGTATCCGCCCGGCATCGACAAGCTCAGCCACCGTTTCCTGCGCAACCCGCAGTCGGTCAAGCTGGAGGCTACGCACGACAACACCACCATCCGCCAGCGCTTCTATGAGGTCGAGGAAGGCGAGCGCCTGAACACGGTGGGGCGCCTGCTGGACCACTTCCGCCCGGTCAGCACGCTGGCCTTCTGCAATACCAAGGCGCGCTGCCGCGAGCTGGTGGAACTGCTGCGCGCGCAGGGCTACCAGGCGCTGGCGCTGCACGGCGAACTGGAGCAGCGCGAGCGCGACCAGGTGCTGGTGCAGTTTGCCAACCGCAGCTGCTCGGTGCTGGTGGCAACCGACGTGGCCGCGCGCGGGCTGGATATCGCGCAGCTCGAGGCCGTGATCAATGTCGAGATCACGCCCGATCCTGAGGTGCACGTGCACCGCATCGGCCGCACCGGCCGCGCCGACCAGGAAGGCTGGGCCTTCAGCCTGGTCAGCATGGACGAGATGGGCCGCGTGGGCAACCTGGAACAGCACCACGGCGGCGAATTCGAATGGCAGCCGCTGGCCGACCTGAGGCCCGCCAGCAATGAACGCCTGCTGCCGCCGATGGTGACCTTGCAGATGCTGGGTGGCCGCAAGGAGAAGATCCGCCCCGGCGACATCCTGGGCGCGCTCACCGGCGAGGCAGGCTTCACCAAGGAGCAGATCGGCAAGATCAATGTGCTGGAGATGTCGACCTATATCGCGGTGGAGCGCAGCATCGGGCGCGAGGCGGTGAAGCGGCTCAATGCCGGCAAGGTCAAGGGCAAGAAGGTGAAGGTGCGGATGCTGACGGAGTGAAAGACGGGCCCCATGCGGGGCCCGTTCTGCTTTTACCCCACGACCACCACGTACCCCTCCTGCGGCGCCCCGCTCCCCGCCGCCAGCCGCGCGATCCGTGCCTGCGCGGCTTCGAATCCCCGTTCCTCCACCAGCGCCAGCCAGCGCTTGGCCGGATCGCGCGCATGGTCGATAAAGCGGCGCTGCGCCGCGTTGAAGCGCCGGTTCACTTCCTGTGGTCCCCAGTCGGCATTGCGCTTGCGGATCTGCACCGGCGCGAAATAGAACTCGGGCCTGGGCCCGGGCAGGTGCAGGTCGCGCAGGAAGCCGGTGTTCTGCGTCGAGCCGACAAAGCAGTCGTACACCAGGCTGTCGCCAAAATGCGCATGCACGCGCGCGCGCAGCGACTCATCGCCGGAGAAGTCGACATAGAGCGTGGGCTCGTCCACCGGCACCGATGCCAGTTCGTCATAGGTGACGGTGCTGCCGTAGCAGCCGAGGTCTTCGACAAAGGCGCGGTTGCGGGCCGAGGTCAGCCCGGTCAGCGCGATGCCGTCGAGGTCGCGCAGGCAGAAGGCGGTGCCATAGGCCGTCTTGCTGGAGGCGCTGGACACCACCAGCCGCCGTGCGCCGAAGAAGCGGTTGTCTTCCAGGAAGTCGGCCAGCATGAACGAGGTGATGAACAGCGGCCGGTACAGCATCTGGTAGTGCTCCAGTTCCGGCGCGTAGGCGGCGTCGTTCTGCACGCGGGTGTACTGGTTGTAGGCCGAGGTCAGCTTTGCGCGGTGCGCCGCGGCATCGTAGAAGCCGCGCGCGGTGACGCGCCCGGGCTGCATGCGGAAATGGCTGGCGATGGGGAAGTAGCCGTAGAAGCGTTCGCCGGGGGCGATGCCGTCGACGCCGGAGGCCACCACATCGGCAAAGCCCCACACCGGCATATGGCCCCACTGCGGCTGGCCGGTGGGAAAGAAGTCCCAGTACTGCATGGCCTTGCCAAAGGCGGCATAGGTGATGTTGTTGGTGGTCAGGGCAAAGCGGTCCAGGCGCAGCAGCACTTCGCCGGGCGCGGCGCTGGCGGGTTCGTGCGCGGCTTCCAGCCGGCTTTCGTTTAGGGCATCCTTGCGGCTGAACAGCCGCGTGATGGCAAGGGTCGGTTCAGTTGCTGCCATGTCTTCTCCTGGTTCGCGGCCCGTCCGTCCGGCGTGCAATGTTCGCCATGACTTCCGTGAGGCCGATGCCAAGAATCTATCGCCGCGCCAACGCCGCCGGGTTCGGAAACGAAGCGCCCGCCGCCGGCGACCTGAAACGGCCCGCCACGCCGCGCAGCAAGCCGCTCAAGCGCCCTTCGCAGCAGCGCGCGCACTTCACCGTCAACGCCATCTACGACGCCTTTGTTCGGATCTGGTGCCGCGATGGCTGGGACGGCGTGACCACGCGCGCGGTGGCGCTGGAGGCAGGGTTCTCGGTGGGTACGCTGTACGAGTACTTTCCCAGCAAGGAAGCGCTGGCGTCGGGCTACGTGCGCCACACGGTCGAGACCATGCTGGCGCGCATCGACGCCGAGGTCACGCAACGGGCTGACGCCGACTGGCGCACGCGCGTGCGGCGGCTGGTGGCCATCGCCTGCGGTGCGGACGACGAGGCCACGGGCATCGTCTTCGATGCCGACATCATCGGGCTGGAGCCGCGCATCGCCGAGCCCAAGCACCACCGGCGCGTGTTCGAAGAGTTCTGCGAGGCCTGGCGCCGGGCGCTGTGCGCTTGCCCCGACTTGCCCACGGCCCCGGATGCCGCGAAGGTGCAGGCACTGGTGCTGGCGGTCTGGGGGGCGCGCCGCTATCGGCTGCTGCTGCAGGGCGCGGCGCTGCAGCCGGCGCAATGGGTGTCCGAAATGCAGGCGCTGTGCCTGGCGGCACTGGACGAAAAAGCGACCGATGCGCAACCTTGACCCGGCGGCTGCCATGCGGGCGTCACAACATTGCTTACAAAGATTCGCGTAAGTCACCCTGTAACGGCGCGCGTTACTTTGCTACTCTGATTGCATTGGCACCGCCAGCCGCATTGCATTGTCGACGGAAAAGGAGTTGGTGATGAAAACCGCACGCCAGGTTCTGGAGTCCAAGCCGAGTCAGGCCATTTACAGCGTCCCGCCCACGGCGACCGTCTATACCGCGCTGCAACTGATGGCGGAGAAAGGCATCGGCGCGCTGCTGGTGATCGAGCATGGCGAGATCCTGGGGATCCTGAGCGAGCGCGACTATGCGCGCAAGGTGATCCTGATGCAGCGCACCTCGCGCGAGACGCTGGTTCGCGACATCATGACCAATGCAGTGATCTATGTCGGCGCCAGCCAGACCACCGACGAATGCATGGCATTGATGACCCGACACCGGCTGCGCCACCTGCCAGTGATGGAAGGCGACGAGCTGATCGGCATGCTGTCGATCGGCGACCTGGTCAAGGACATCATCTCCGAGCAGCAGTTCATCATCGAGCAGCTCGAGCATTACATCACCGGGGGCGGGCGCTAGGCCTGTCGTGTTCGGGGGCTGGTCGCATTGCACGCACCCGCCCCGTCCACTCTCCCGCGCGCGGCCGCCGGCTAGCCCAGCGTGCCGAACCTCACCCCATGCGCCGCCAGGTAGCGGCGGTACGCGCCTGCCAGCTTGTCCGCCGGCTGGGGCACCTCCACGCCGGTGCGCAACGGCAGGCGGCGCGGCTGCTGCGATTCCACGATCGGCTTGTCCTGCAGGAAGATGGTGTCCTGGAATTCGCGCAGGCTGGCGTCGTCATCGTCTGTCACCAGTGACATCACGAACCACACGCGGCTCGATTCCTCGTCCCGCGGGCCGATAAACAGCGCGATGGCGCCGCGATGGTTGTCGCCAAGGTCGGGCACCTTGGTCAGGATCGCGGCGTAGGGCGCAACCACGCGGTATTCATACTCGACCATGGCTCCGCCGGCGGCGCTGGCGTGCGCGCGCGGCTGCCAGGCGCGGCAGCCGATGGTGCGCAGCGCGTCGGGCTTGCGCGCATCGCCGATGGCTTCCACTTCATAGGGCGGCACTTCGGTGTGCGCCGGGTCACCCAGGTAGCCGTCATGGACATAGCCGAAGTGCGCCATGTCGAGGAAGTTCTCCACCAGCCGTGGCGCCGAGGTGGCAACGTCGTAGGGGCCGCAGACCACGCGGCGGCATTCGGCGTCGTGGTACTCGGGGAAGGACGGCAGTTCGGGCACGGCCTCGGTGCCGTCGCCGCCAAGGCGTACCCATAACAGCCCGTAGCCCTCGCGCACCGCGTGCGTGGTGGCGCAGGCGCGCGGCGCAGGCACCAGTTCCGGGTGGGCGGGATAGCGCGTGCAGCGGCCGCCCGAGGCAAAGCGCCAGCCGTGATAGCCGCAATGCAGCAGGCCATCGTGCACGGCGCCCAGCGTGAAAGCGGCGCCGCGGTGCGGACAGCGGTCGTCCCAGGCGTGCCAGCCGTCGGCATTGCGCCACAGCACCAGCGCGCGGCCAAAGAGCCGTGCGGCGAAGGGGCCGTCGCCATCGGCCTGTTCGATGGCCAGCACGGGGTGCCACTGGCCCAGTTCGGGCCCGGCCGCATCGGCGGCCTGACCTGCTTCGTGTCGTGGGGTCTCGGTCATGACGAAATCTTACCTTCGGTAGTGGCGATGTGATCTTGCATCGACCATCGTGCCTGATCCTTGTCACGCAAGTGACGTGCCAGACATCCGGGTCACGAGCGCGATACTTGCTGGCCGCATATAATTATGCGTTCGCTGAATTAGGCCACCCGCGACGGCGTCACGCCCCCTATTGCGCGGTTCCCGGCCGATATTCCCTGCATTTGACGTAGCTTTCACCGCACATCGCTGCGGTCTCGTGCCTGTCCATGTCTTCACCCTCTTTTGCCGCATCCGCCCGGGACACCACGCCGGCCCTGCCCGCCCACGACCATCGCGCCGTGATGCGGGTGATCGGCGGCATCGTGCTGTGCATCCTGCTGGCCGCGCTCGACCAGACCGTGGTGATCCCGGCGGTGCCGGCGATCGCCAATGACCTGAACGGCTTCAGCCACCTGTCATGGATCGTGACGGCGTACCTGATCGTGTCGACGGTGACCACGCCGCTGTACGGCAAGCTGTCGGACAGCTTTGGCCGGCGGCGCCTGCTGATGGTGGCGATCACGCTGTTTATCGGAGCCTCGGTGGCATGCGCGCTGGCGCAGACGCTGGGTCAGCTGATCCTGTTCCGCGCGCTGCAGGGCGTGGGCGGCGGCGGGCTGATGTCGCTGGCGCAGGCAGCCATTGCCGATGTGGTGGCGCCGCGCCAGCGCGGGCGCTACCAGGGCTACCTGGCCACGGTGTGGGCGGTGGCGTCGATCGCCGGGCCGCTGGTGGGCGGCTGGGTCTCTGACCATATGTCGTGGCGCTGGCTGTTCTGGGTCAACGTACCGCTGGGCCTGCTGGCGATGTTCATGTGCTACCGCGGGCTGGCCATGCTGCCGCCGCGTGGCGGGCGTGCGCGCGTGGACTGGCTGGGGGCGCTGCTGCTGGCGGTGGCCATCGTCGCCTTCCTGCTGGCGATGAGCTGGGGCGGCGACGTCTACGACTGGCTCTCGCCAGAGCTGGGCGCCCTGCTCCTGGCCGCGGTGGCGGCCCTGGTCCTGCTGATCTGGCAGGAGCGCCGCGCCGCGGACCCGATGCTGCCGCCGCGCCTGTTTGCCAACCGGGCCTATGTGATGGGCGTGGCCGCCTCGGCGCTGGCCGCGCTCGATATCTTCCTGTGCATCTTCGCCCTGCCCCTGCACTTCCAGCTGGTCCGCGGCGCGGATGCATCGACCTCCGGCCTGCTGGTGATGCCGTTCCTGCTGGCCACCGTGGCGGGCAACTTTATCGTCGCGTGGCTGGCGCCGCGCGTGGGCCGCATGCGCGGCATCCTGAGCGCCGGCTATATCGCCGGCGCGCTGGGGCTGATCGCACTGGCGCTGGTGACGCCGGCGGTGCCGCTGGCGGTGGTGCTGGCGGCGATGACGCTGGCCGGCGTGGGCCTGGGCATGACCATGGTGGCCACGCTGATGAGCGTGCAGAACGCGCTGGAGCGCCGCGACACCGGCGCCGGCACGGGCGCGCTGCTGGTGCTGCGCTCGCTCGGCAGCGCGCTGGGCGGGGCGCTCGCCGGCACGCTGCTGACGCTGGAATTCCGCCATGCGCTGGCGGCGTCGGGGGTCACGCAGGCGCTGGACCTCGGTGCGCTGCGCCACGGCAGCGAGGCCTTTGCGCAGCTGTCGCCGTCTGTGCGCGCGGTGCTGGCGGGCGGCGTGGAGTCGGGCTTCCACCTGCTCTTTGCCGCGGGCGCGGCGGCGGCGGTGCTGGCGCTGCTGATCGTGCGCCGCATGCCGGACCTGGAGCTGCGCGGCAGCGTCACCGAACACGCGGCCACGCTGGCGATGGACTGACCGGCGCGGCATCCGTCAGGCCGCCATCGGCGTAAACTACGCGTACCCGATACAGCGAGCCGACCACCGGAGCCCCGTCGCCATGATCCGTCGTCCCCTGCTTTCCAGCCTGGCTGCCGCCCTGACCCTGGCGGCGGCCAGCACCGCCCTGCTGCCGGCGCCGGTGCGCGCCGCCGACAAGCCCGCCGCGGCGCCTGCCGCGGGCGCCTGCCCCGCCTCGCTCAACTTCACCTTCCCGCGCCTGCAGGACGATGTGCCGCAGAACCTGTGCCAGTACGCCGGCAAGGTGGTGCTGGTGGTCAATACCGCCAGCTATTGCGGCTTCACGCCGCAGTACGAGGGCCTGGAGGCGCTGTACGCCAAGTACGGCGCGCGCGGGCTGGTGGTGCTGGGCTTCCCGTCCAATGACTTTTCGCAGGAGCCCGGCTCGCAGAAAGAGATCGCGGACTTCTGCTACAACACCTACGGCGTCAAGTTCCCGATGCTCGGCAAGTCGCATGTGCGCGGCAGCGATGCCAACCCGATGTACGCGCTGCTGGCAAAGCAAACCGGCACCACGCCCAAGTGGAATTTCTACAAGTACCTGATCGGCCGCGATGGCCAGGTGGTGGCCAGCTATGGCAGCCGCACCAGGCCGGACGACAAGGAACTGGTGGCGAAGATCGAATCGCTGCTCGGCGCGCAGCGCTGAGCGAGCGATTCTGCGCGGCCGGGTTCAGTCGCGCACCAGCCCTTCGGCCCGCATCGCTTCCTGCACCGCCGGCCGCGCCGCAACGCGCGACAGGTACTGCTGCAGCGCCGGGTAGTCGTTGAGCGGCAGCTTCAGGATGCGGGCCCAGCCGACGATGGTGAAGCAGTAAGCATCCGCCACCGTGAACGTGTCGCCCATCAGGTAATGGCGGGTTTGCAGGTGCTGGTCGAGTTCGGAAAAGCGCCGGTGCAGCCTGGCCTTGCACTCGTCCTGCGTGCTCTGCGCGGTTTCCTTGTGCCACAGCCACGGGCTGAAGACCTTGTGCAGTTCCGTTGAAACCAGCGTGATCCAGCCGGTGGCTTCCAGCCGCTCGCGCGTGCCGGCGGCGGGCAGCAGCGCGCGTTCGGGCACCAGGTCGGCGATGTATTGCAGCAGCGATGCCGCCTCGGTATGGCGCGAGCCGTCGTCGAGCTGCAGCAGCGGCACGTAGCCGCGCGGGTTGATGGTGTAGTAGTCGTCGGTGCCGTTTTCAGGCTCGGCCAGCTTGTGGCGGAGCAGGTCGACCTTGGCCAGCGTGACCGGCAGGCCGGCTTCGCGCAGGGCGATATGGACGGCCATCGAGCAGACGCCCGG
Organism: Cupriavidus necator; assembly: GCF_016127575.1. NCBI lineage: Bacteria > Pseudomonadati > Pseudomonadota > Betaproteobacteria > Burkholderiales > Burkholderiaceae > Cupriavidus > Cupriavidus necator. The sequence continues at coordinate 1,433,304 of NZ_CP066018.1, read as the reverse complement.
AGTGTAGTAGAGCTTCATTGCGATCCTGTGGTGGTTGCCTGGCCGCCACGCCATGCGGCGGCCGTGCAGGCAGTCTAGGATCGCCCCCCTTATGCAGCAATGCGCGTCCTTGCGGACGCGCATTGCAGATTTGCACACGGCTAGATTGCGCTCAGTCGAGCAGCTTTGCCAGCGCCGGCGGCAGGCCGGCATTGGGCTTGCGCGGCGGCCGCGCGAAGCTGCCCTGCGTGGCGCTGCCGGCGCGCAGGGCCACCAGCGATTCGCAATGCCGCACCGCGCTCGACACGCCATCCACCACCGGCACCGCGATGCGCCCTTGCAGCGAGCGCGCCAGTCCCGCCAGCGGCGCGCCGGCGACGATGATCACGTCGGCACCGTCCTGCTCGATGGCCTGCAGGGCCAGTTGCTCCAGCCGCGCGGCATGGTCTTCCTGCACGCTGCCGATATCGCGCAGCGGCTCCTGCAGCGAGCGCACGCTGGCCAGCCGCGACGACAGGCCGTTGGCCGCCACGCATTCGCGGTACCACGCCTGGATGCGGTGCGAGATCGCGATGATGGAGAAGCGCTGCCCCAGCAGGCAGGCGCTGGCCAGCGCGGCTTCGGTCATGCCGACGACCGGGACGTCGAACAGCTCTTTCAGGCCGGCCAGGCCGGGGTCGCCGAACGCGGCGACCACCAGGCCGTCGAACTGGCCGGCGTGTTCCGCGGCGGCGCAGGCGGTGGCATAGCCGCCGACCAATGCTTCGAAGCGAGTTTCGATGTAGGCCACGCCGAACTGGGCGGTGGCCATCTTCAGCGTGGTGGTGGAGGCGGCAGTGCGGCGCGCCTCGGCTTCGATCAGCGCGGTGACGGATTCGCTGATATTGGGATTGACGATCAGGAGTTGCATGGGGAGATAGTGTTTGTCGAACAGCGAAAACAGCAAACCTGCACAGCTCTTCAGTCTTCAGGTCCGCAGGTCATCAACCAAGCATCGGCGCGCCCGCCGGCAGGAACTGCCCGCGTCCGGCCTGGGGTTCCTGGTACTGGCCATCGCGCACCAGCATCTCGCCGCGCGAGAAGCAATGCACCGGCCAGCCGGTCACTTCGATGCCTTCGTATGGCGTGTAGTCCACCGCGTGGTGCAGCGCGCTGTTGCGGATCTGCACGCGCTGGTTCGGGTCCCACAGCACGATGTCCGCATCCGCGCCGATGGCGATGGTGCCCTTGCGCGGATACAGGCCATACAGCCGTGCCGGCCGCCATGAGGTCAGCTCGACGAACTGGTGCAGCGACAGCTTGCCGCGCGCCACGCCGTCGAACAGCAGCGGCAGGCGCGTCTCGATGCCCGGCACGCCGTTGGGGATGTGCTCGAACGAAGGCCGCTCGCCGCCCGGCTGCTTGCCTTGCGGGTCGTCATAGCGGAACGGTGCATGGTCTGACGAGAACACGCTGAACACGCCATTGGTCAGCGCGCGCCAGACCGCTGCCTGGTTCTCGGGGTCGCGCGGCGGCGGGCTGCACACGCACTTGGCGCCTTCGTAGCCGTCGTCGCCGGGCAAGGCCATGTCGTCGGCGGTCAGGTACAGGTACTGCGGGCAGGTCTCGGCCAGGATCTGCAGCCCCCTGCCCTGTGCCCAGCGGATCTGCTCGATCGCTTCCTTGCCCGAGACATGCACGATCAGGATCGGCACGTCGACCAGTTCGGCAAAGGTGATGGCGCGGTGCGTGGCCTCGCGCTCCACTGCGGCGGGACGTGCCAGGCCGTGGAAGCGCGGTGCGATGCGCCCTTCCCCGACCAGCTTGTCGGTCAGCCACGAGATGCAGTCGGCGTTCTCGGCATGCACCATCACCAGCGCGCCGTTCTGCTTGGCGACGTCCAGCACCGACAGCATTTCGCGGTCGGACAGCTTCAGGTCGTCATAGGTCATGTAGACCTTGAACGAGCTGTAGCCCTTGCGGATCAGCGCCGGCAGTTCATCGGCCAGCACTGCCGGCGTGGGGTCTGCCACGATCAGGTGGAAGGCGTAGTCGATCACCGCGCGGCCTTCCGCGCGGCGATGGTAGTCCGCCACGGCAGCCTTGAGCGAAGCGCCCTTCTCCTGCGCGGCAAACGGGATCACGGTGGTGGTGCCGCCGCACACCGCGGCGCGCGTGCCGGTGAAGAAGTCGTCGGCCATGCGCAGGCCGTCGGGCATGGGCTGGTCGAGGTGGCAATGGCCATCGACGCCGCCGGGCAGCGCCAGCAGGCCATCGGCATCGATCTCGCGCGCGCCTTGCGGCAGCGCGTGGCCGAGCGCGACGATCTGCCCGTTGCGCACGCCGATATCGCAGCGGAAGCGGTCGGACGCAGTGACCACGTCCGCGCGCCGGATCACCAGGTCAAGGCTGTCGTGAGCGGACATCGGCTTACTCCACTTCGCGGAACAGGCGGCCCCAGCCGCGCAGCTCGCGCGTGTCCACGCCGCACAGGCGCAGCGACTTCCACACCACGGTGGAGATGGTGTCGTACAGCGGAATGCCGGTTTCGGCTTCAAGTTCTTCGGCCAGGTGCGCGGCGCGCAGGTTGGTGCAGAAGGTGGTGATGGCCTGCGGCTGGTGCTGGGCCAGGCCGCGCACCATCTCGCGGATGGTGTCTTCCTCGACCTCGGCGAAGCTGTAGTTCACACGCAGGTCCAGGTGGCTCTCCGCCACGCAGTGAAAGCCGCTGCGCTCGTAGTTGGCGATGATGCGCTGCTGCACGTCGTCCAGGTACGGCGTGGCCAGGCCGAAGTTGCGCGCGCCGGTCTTTTCCAGGATCTCGTTGAGCGCAAGCACCGAGGTGGTGGCCGGGATGCCGGTGGCTTCGGTGATCTGCCGGCACAGCGCCTCATCCTTGTCGAAGCCGAGCCAGCCGGAAGACGTGCCGTTCCAGGCGATGACATCGACGCGGGCATCGGCCAGCAGGCTGGCGGCGGCCAGGATCTTGTCCAGGTTGAACTGGCCCAGGGCCTGGTCGCGCAGCGAGATCTCGGTCACGGTGAAGCGCGAGAAATGCGCGCTGACGTTGGGCAGGCCGGCAACCATCGCGCTGGTGATGGGTTCGAGCGCAGTGTTGGAAGACGGCGTCAGCATGCCGAGGCGGATTTGCTTGGTCATTTTGCTTTTTGTCTCAGGAGTGGTTGCGAGGGCCGGGACATTGCCGGCCCTTTCGCTGGTTTTTCGGAGTTCGGTGATCCGACGGGTCTTCAGACCGGGATCTTGGTCTCGTAGTCGATGGCGGTGGAAGCCAGCAGCAGGCCGACGCCAGCCGCGGCGAAGAACATCAGCGCCAGGAAGTACGAGCCGGTGAACTGCACGATCATGCCGACGATGATGGGCACCGTGATGCCGCCGATATTGCCGCCCAGGTTCATCACGCCGCCCAGGAAGCCGATCTTGTTGCGGGTGCCGAGCATCGACGGAACGCACCAGAACAGGCCGCACCAGCGCAGGAAGAACAGCGTCGACGACAGCAGCACGACCACCACGATCGGGTCGGTGACGTAGGCCACCGAGAAGATCGAGACCGTGGCCACCACCGCGGCAATGCCGAACAGCGTGCGCATCACCACATTGGGCCGGCCGCCGGCTTCCTTCCACTTGTCGGCGATCCAGCCGCCGATCAGTTCGCCCACGAAGCCGCTGAAGAAGATGATGAAGCTGGCGCCGCCCATCTGCTTGATGTCGAAGCCGTGCACCTTGTTCAGGTAGTTGGGCATCCAGGTCAGCAGGCCGTAGAACACGGTGTTGAAGCACATCCAGCCGATCGCCATGCACCACACCGAGCGGTACTTGAAGAAGTCCAGCGAACGGCCCGACAGGTTGGCCGGCTCGGCGCGGTGTTCATTGGCCTGGGCTTCCTCGATGTAGCGGGCTTCCAGTTCGTTCACGCCGCGGTGCTCGCGCGGGGAGTTGCGCACGTAGTACCAGGCCAGCACGCCGGCCAGCACGGTGCCGACGCCGGCAACGATAAAGGCCAGGCGCCACGAACCCAGCGTGGCGATCAGCCACGTGATGATGATGGCGCCGAGCGCGGCGCCCAGCGGCGCGCCGCCGTCAAGCAGGGTGGCGCCGCGGCCGCGTTCGTTCTGGGTCATCCAGATCGCGTTGAGCTTGCCGCCGGCCGGGTAGATCGGCGCTTCGGCCGCGCCCAGGCCGAGCCGGGTCAGCAGCAGCGCGGTGGCGTTGGTGGTGAAGGCCGCCACGGCCTGGGCAATGCCCCAGAACACGGTGGCGCAGGCGATCACGATGCGCGGCTTGTACTTGTCGGCCAGCATGCCGCCCGGCACCTGCATCAGCGCATAGGTCCAGAAGAACGAGCTGAGGATCAGGCCCTGCATGGTGGGGCTGAGGTCGAACTCCTTGGCGATCAGCGGCATCGCCACTGACAGTGAGGCGCGATCGATGTAGTTGATCGCGATGAGGAACAGCATCATCAAAAAAATCTTCCAGCGAACGGAGGTCTTGGCCTCCGTGACCACTGTCGCCCGGCTTGTCGTCTGCATGACGGCGTCTCCTGTTTTAGTCCTTGGGTGAGGCAGTTCTGTTGGCGTTTTGCGCAACAGGCCGGAGTATAGGATACGTAATCTGTAATTACAACGCGTGTAAGTCATTGATTTTGCGATGTTGCGCATGCACAATTTTGGTATGTGGTAGCCTTGTCGTGGTGCATTTCCCCAATCTGGTGACGTCTGTGACACAAACGCTTTCCCAAACCACGCGCCTGCGCACGCTCGGCATGTCGGCCGAAATCGCCGCCCGGCTGCGCACCATGATCGAAGAGGGCGAACTGCCGCCCGGCGCGAGGATCGATGAACGGGCCTTCTGCGAGACCTTCGATGTCTCCAAGACGCCGCTGCGCGAGGCGCTGAAGGTGCTGGTGTCCGAGGGGCTGGTGCTGCACCGGCAGTACATCGGCTATCGCGTGGCGCCGCTGGACCTGGAGGAGCTGCGCGCCACCTTCGAGACCCTGCACGGGCTCGAGGCGCTGGCGGGTGAACTGGCCGCGCAGCGCCTGGGTGCGGCCGCCATGGCCAAGCTGGAGCGGCGCCACCAGGCCATGATCGATGCGCATGCGGCGGGCCGGCGCACCGACTATTTCCGCATCAACCAGGAAATCCACCAGCTGATCATCGACGGCGCCGCCAATCCGGTGCTGGCCGGCGTCTATGCCACGCTGATGAGCAAGGTGCACCGCGCGCGCGGTGCAGCCAATGCCGATACCATCCGCTGGCAGGAGTCGCATGAGGAACACGAGGCCATCATGGCCGCGCTGCGCGAGCCCGGCCGGCCGCGCCTGGCGCAGGTGCTGCGCGCCCACTCCGAGAACACCGCCAGGGAAGTCCTGAGCGTGGTGGCGCAGACCCTGGCCGAGGCCGGCGCAACCGGCGCAATCGGCGCCACCCTCAAGAAGTCCGCCTGAACAACCCCTGAAGATAACGACGACGATGAAACTGGTTCGAGTAGGCAACCCCGGCGCCGAGCGCCCGGGCATGATCGATGCGCAAGGCCGCGTGCGCGACCTGTCCGGCGTGGTGGCCGATATCGGCGCGTTGCAGCTGGCGCCGGCGGCGCTGGCGCGGCTGGCGCAGGTGGACCCCGCGTCGCTCCCGGTGATCGAGGGCGCACGCTTTGGCGTGCCCTGGAGCGGCGTCGGCAAGATCGTGGCGATCGGCCTGAACTATGCCGACCACGCCGCCGAGGCCGGCATGCCGCTGCCGGCCGAGCCGATCGTGTTCCTGAAGGCCAACAGCTCGCTGAATGGTCCCAACGACGTGGTGATGCTGCCGCTCGGCTCGGAAAAGACCGACTGGGAAGTGGAGCTGGGCGTGGTCATCGGCAGCACCGCGCGCAATGTCTCGCGCGAAGCGGCGCTGAACCACGTGGCCGGCTACTGCGTGGTCAATGACGTGTCCGAGCGCGAGTTCCAGATCGAGCGCGGCGGCACCTGGGACAAGGGCAAAGGCTGCGACACCTTCTGCCCGGCCGGCCCGTGGCTGGTGACGCGCGACGAAGTGCAGGACCCGCAGGCGCTGGGCCTGTGGCTGGAGGTCAACGGCGAGCGCGTGCAGAAGGGCAGCACCGCCACCATGGTCTTCGACGTGGCCACCGTGGTCAGCTATGTCAGCCGCTTCATGACGCTGCTGCCGGGCGACCTGATCGCGACCGGCACGCCGCCGGGCGTGGGCATGGGTTTCAAGCCGCCGCGCTTCCTGAAGGCCGGCGACACCATGCGCCTGGGCGTGGACGGGCTGGGCGAGCAGACGCAGCAGGTGGTGCCCTACGGCGAACTCTGAGGGCAGGGCAGTGGCATCGCGTCACCCTTCGGGGTGACGCATGCCGGCAGCACTGCCGCGGGCTAATACGCGGTCCGCAATGGTTCCCCATCGATACGCTTTTACACAAAGCGTTTGGTTTCCATACAAAGCGTACGATTAGGGCAACAGTTCCGGTGCTGAAACGGGCCCGATTACATGGTTTTACAGGAATTCGCACGCTTGGCGTTTCGCTCGCGTTTTCTGCGTGAAATACTGGTTGTACAGGTTTCGCCAGAGAGCAAAACACCATGTCTGAGCACGCCCCCGAAATCGAGTCCTATCTCGGCACCACCCTCACGGCGTCCCCCACGTCACCACTCAAGCACCGGTACTGCGCGCTGGCCGACACCCTGGACAGCCGCGCCGAACTTGAAGTCATCCGGCGCAATATCCACCAGCATCCCGAACTCGCCTTCGACGAGGTCCGCACTTCGGGCCTGGTCGCCAGCCTGCTGGAGACGTGGGGCTATACGGTCACGCGCGGCGTGGGCGGCACCGGGGTGGTGGGCACCTTGCGCTGCGGTGACAGCGGGCACAGCGTGGGCATCCGCGCCGACATGGACGCCTTGCCGATCCACGAACGCACCGCACTGCCGTACGCCAGCGTCAATGCCGGCCGCATGCACGCCTGCGGCCACGACGGCCATACCGCGATCCTGCTCGGCGCGGCAAAGCAGCTGGCGCGCACGCGCAACTTTGACGGCACCGTGCACCTGATCTTCCAGCCGGCCGAGGAAATCGGCGCGGGCGGCGGCGCCGAGCGCATGCTGGCCGACGGGCTGTTCGAGCGTTTTCCCTGCGATGCGATCTTCGGGCTGCACAACCATCCGGGCGTGGAGCAGGGCACCTTCCTGTTCCGCTCGGGCCCCTTCATGGCGGCATGCGACACGGTCACCATCACCATCCGCGGCAAGGGCGGCCACGCCGCGCGCCCGCACCAGTCGGTCGACCCGATCCTGGTGGCAGGCAGCCTGGTGATGGCGCTGCAGTCGGTGGTCGCGCGCTATGTCGACCCGAACGAGACCGCGGTGGTGACGATCGGCACGCTGCACGCCGGCCACGCGCCCAATGTGATCCCGGACAATGCGCGCATGGAGATCAGCGTGCGCTCGTTCAACCCCGAGGTGCGCGCATCGGTGGAGAACCGCATCCGCCAGCTGGCCACGTCGCACGCCGAAGGCTACGGCGCGGTGGCCGAGGTCGACTATGTGCGCGGCTACCCGGTGCTGGTCAACAGCGAGCGCGAGACCGAGTTCGCGCGCCAGGTGGCCGAGGAGCTGGTCGGTGCCGGCAAGGTGGTGGACCAGGCCGCGCGCATCGCCGGCAGCGAGGACTTTGCCTACTTCCTGCAGCAGCGCCCGGGCTGCTTCGTGCGGCTGGGCAACGGCGCCAACCAGCCGCTGCTGCACAACGCCGGCTACGACTTCAACGACGAGAACCTGACCGTCGGCGCGGCCTACTGGACGCGGCTGGTGGAGCGATACCTCGCGAGCTGACCGCCATGGCGCCCCCGCTCAGCGGAAGAACGCGCTTGGCGGCACGCCGAACTGCCGCCTGAACATGGTCGCAAACGCGCTCGGGCTGTCATAGCCCAGGTCCAGCGCCACATCCACCACCTTGCTGCCGGCGGCCAGCTTCTCGAGCGCCGCCAGCAGGCGCGCCTGCTGGCGCCATTGCCCGAAGGTCATCCCGGTTTCGCGCGCAAAGCGGCGCTGGATGGTCTTGGGGTCCAGCCCCAGCCGTGAACCCCAGTCCGCCAGCGTCAGCGCCGTATCGGGCGCGCCGGTGATGGCATCGCAGATCTGCCGCAGGCTGTCATCGGCCGGGCGCGGCAGGTGCAGCGGCAGCGACGGCACCAGCATCACTTCATCGAGCAGCAGCCGCATCAGCCGCGCGCCGCGCGTGCCGGGAGCGTAGGGCAGGGGTATGTCGATTGCCGCCAGGATCAGCTCGCGCAGCAGCGCGGAGATGCCCAGCACGGTGCAGCGCTGCGGCAGGTCGGGCGCGGCATCGGGGCGGATATAGGCGGTGCGCATCTGCACCCGGCCGACCATGCGGATCCAGTGCGTGGTGCCGCCCGGCATCCACATGCCGCGCGTGGGCGGCACGATCCACTGGCCTTCGGTGGTGGCCACCACCATCACTCCGTGCACCGCGTGGATCAGCTGCGCGTGCGGATGCTGGTGCGGGTTGGTCACGTGGCCGGGCAGGTAGTCGGCGGCCATGGCGGTGACGGGCAGGGGGCTGCGGTCGAAGCGGACGTAGGGCGGGGGATCGGCGTAGGTGTCGCCCAGCGCCAGCGCCTCGGGCGTGGGGGCAGGGGGCGCATGCTGATCGCGGCGGCGGCGGGCCGCTCCGGAAGCAGAAAGGGGGCGAGGGGCGCGCGGCATGTCCTTTTCTCCAAGGTCGGGGACCTATTCTCGCAGGACAGGCGCCCGGGCGCCAGCTAGCATCGGTGCTCAGTTCCTTCCAGGCCGGCGCCCCCCGCTGGCCGCTTTCCGTCTGTCGAGAGCCGCCAATGAGCACAACCATCGACTCCGCGCCTGCTGGCGCGACACCCTCCGCGACATCCCCCCAGGCCGAACGCACCGGTTTCCGCGTGCTGTCGGCGATCAGCTTCGCCCACTTCCTCAACGACATGATCCAGTCGTTGATCCTGGCGATCTATCCGATGCTCAAGGGGGGCTTCAACCTGAGCTTCACCCAGATCGGCCTGCTGACCATGACCTACCAGGTCACGGCATCGCTGCTGCAGCCGGTGGTGGGCCTGTACACCGACAAGCATCCCAAGCCGCATTCGCTGGCCATCGCCATGGCGTTCACGCTGGCGGGCTTGCTGCTGCTGTCGGTGGCGCCGAGCTACGGCGTGCTGCTGGTGGCCGCGGCGCTGGTCGGTACCGGCTCATCGATCTTCCATCCGGAATCATCGCGCGTGGCGCGCATGGCCTCGGGCGGCCAGCACGGGCTGGCGCAGTCGATCTTCCAGGTGGGCGGCAACGGCGGCAGCGCCATGGGGCCGCTGCTGGCCGCGCTGATCGTGCACCAGCAGGCCAGCCTGGCGTGGTTCTCGCTGGCGGCGCTGGTGGGCATCGTGGTGCTGTGGCGCATCGGCGGCTGGTATGCGCGCCAGCTGGCGCAGGGCGCGCGCAAGCACAAGGCCGCCGGCGCGGTGGCCAGCCCGGTTCCCATGCGCCTGGTGGTGCGGGCCATGGTGGTGCTGATGGTGCTGGTGTTCTCCAAGTACTTCTACATGGCCAGCCTGACCTCCTACTACACCTTCTACCTGATGGAGCGCTTCGGGCTGGCGCGCCAGGACGCGCAGCTGCACCTGTTCATGTTCCTGGCCGCGGTGGCGGCGGGCACCATCCTGGGCGGCCCGATCGGCGACCGCATCGGCCGCAAGCGCGTGATCTGGGCGTCGATCCTGGGCGTGGCGCCGTTCACGCTGGCGCTGCCGCACGTGGGCCTGTTCTGGACCACGGTGCTGACCTTCATCATCGGCTTTATCCTGGCCTCGGCGTTCTCGGCGATCCTGGTGTTCGCGCAGGAGCTGATTCCCGGCAAGGTCGGCATGGTGTCGGGCCTGTTCTTCGGCTTTGCCTTCGGCATGGGCGGCATCGGCGCCGCGGTGCTGGGCGGCATGGCCGATACGCATGGCATCCGCGCGGTGTACGAGTACTGTGCCTACCTGCCGCTGCTGGGCCTGCTGACGATCTTCCTGCCCGACCTGCGCGAGCGTCAGCGGGCCTGACACTCAGGCCGGTTCATTGCCTTCGCCGCCACCGCCCGGTGGCGGCTCGAACATGCGCAGCCAGCGGCGCAGCAGCGCAGCCAGCTGCGCGCGTTCCGTCGCGGTCAGGTCCGCCAGCAGGCGGTGCTCGTTGGCCACGTGCAATTCCAGCGCGCGGTCGACGCGCTCGCGTCCGGTTTCGGTCAGTTCCACCAGCAACCCGCGGCGGTCTTCCGGATTGGGCTGGCGCCGCACCAGCCCGGCCCGTTCCAGGTGGTCGAGCCGGTTGGTCATGGTGCCCGAAGTGATCATCAGCGAGCCGATCAGCGCGCCCGGCGACAGCGCATACGGCGGCCCCGCGCGCCGCAGCGTCGCCAGCACATCGAATTCCCACGGCTGCAGGCCGGTTTCCCCAAGCGCGGCTTCAATGGCCCGGCTGGTATGGCGGTTGAGCCGGCCCAGCCGGCCGATCACGCCCATCGGCGAGGCATCCAGGTCCGGGCGCTCTCGCGCCCATTGGGCGAGAATGCCATCGACGTGGTCAGGCGTGTCTTCGGGTTTGCGGCGGGCAGTCATCAGCAGGGCGGGCGTGGGAATACGCGATGGGCGGAATACCGAAGTATCTTGACATCAACCAATCGGCTTCGTAAAGTCTATTTATCTTGACATCAAGAATATCGACATGAAGGCGAGTGGATCTTCCTCCCTGGCCGCGACCGGCGGCGTGACCCTCAGGGACATCCTGCTGACCGGGCTGGCCCCGGCCATCTGGGGCAGCACCTACCTGGTCACCAGCCAGTGGCTGCCGCCGGGGCAGCCGCTGCTCTCAGGCGTGATCCGGGCGCTGCCGGCCGGGCTGGCGATGCTTGCCTTCGGCCGGCAACTGCCGCGCGGCAGCTGGTGGTGGCGCGCGGCGGTGCTGGGCGTGCTCAATATCGGCTTCTTCCAGGCCATGCTGTTTATCGCCGCGTACCGGTTGCCGGGCGGGGTGGCGGCCACGGTCGGCGCGATCCAGCCGCTGATCGTGGTGGTGCTGGCGTGGGCCTGGCTGGGCGCACGCCCGCGGCCGGCCGCCTGGCTGGCGGGCGTGGGCGGGCTGCTGGGCGTGGCGCTGCTGGTACTGGGCCCGGCCGCCCGGCTCGATGCCATCGGCGTGGCGGCGGCAGCGGCCGGGGCGGTATCGATGGCGGTGGGCACGGTACTGACGCGGCACTGGCGCCCGCCGGTCTCGCCGCTGGTGCTGACGGCATGGCAGTTGTGCGCGGGCGGGCTGTTCCTGCTGCCGTTCGCACTGGTGCTGGAACCGCTGCCCGGGCATTTCACGCTGGCCAACTGGCTTGGCTATGCGTGGCTGAGCATTGTCGGGGCCGGCTTCAGCTATGCGCTGTGGTTCCGCGGTGTCGGGCGCATGCCGTCGTCCGCGGTGGCGGCGCTGGGGCTGCTCAGCCCGGTCAGCGCCACCGTGCTCGGCTTTCTGGTGCTGGGCCAGGCATTGACGGCGATGCAGGCTGCCGGCGCGCTGCTGGTGCTGGGCAGCGTGTGGCTGGGCCAGCGCGCGGCGGCGCCGGCCGCGGTGACGCGCACGCAGCTGGCCTGATCCGAGATTGCGTGAGCGGCTGCTGCCGGGCGGCGTTTTGCGGCATCATGGCGGGCATGAAGTCTGCCGTGCCTCCGTCCCCGCCATCCATCCACCCCGCGTCGGCACCGTCTGCCACGCCTGCCTGCGAGCGCTGCCTGGCGCTCGCCGCCGACCCGCGCCGGCGCGAGCCGCCGTCCTGCCTGGCGCTGCGCGGCACGGTGCCGCTGGTGAGCCAGAGCGCCGCCGGCGTGCCGTTCAGCATGCTTTCCTTTGCCTGCCGCGACTGCGGCACGGTATGGCGCCTGTATGACCGGGCCAACGAACTCTTTGTCTCGTGGGTGCCGGAACGCCCGCTGGTGCGCTGAGCGCGCACGCCCCGATCGGCTAAGATAGCGGCTGCTCCGCGCCAGACCGGCGAACCGCTGCCGCGCCCGGCGCCCGCCCGGCGCCCTCCTGTCGAAATCTCTCCCGCATTTCCATCATGGCCTTCCCCTTCCGCTCATCCCTGCTGGCCGCCCTGTGCGTGACCAGCGGTGCTGCCGCACTGCCTGCCGCCGCTGCCGACGCCTATCCCAGCCGTCCGATCCGCCTGATCGTCGCCTACCCGACCGGCGGCATCAGCGACACCGTGGCGCGCGCGCTCGGCGAGCGGCTGTCGGCGCAGATGGGCACCTCGGTGGTGGTCGAGAACAAGGCCGGCGCGGGCGGCAGCATCGGCATCGATGCGGTCGCCAAGGCTGCGCCGGACGGCTATACGCTGGGCTTCGCCGCCACCAGCCCGCTGACGCTCAACCCGCATGTCGGCCGCGTCAACTACGACCCGCAGAAGGACGTGGCGCCGGTGATGAGCGTGATGTACTCGCCGGTGCTGGTGGTGGCCACCGCCGGCTTCAGCGGCAAGGGCTTTGCCGACGTGGTCGGCCAGGCCAGCGCCAAACCGGGCTCGGTGCGCTGGGCAACGTCGGGCCTGGGAACGGTTGGCCACGTAGTGCTGGAACAGATCAAGCAGAAGTCGAAGGCCGACATCACGCTGATCCCGTATAAGGGCGCGGGCCAACAGATGAATGACGCGCTCGGCGGCCAGTTCGAGGTGATGAGCACCAACGCCAGCCCGGTGCTGACCCAGCATATGCAGGCCGGCCGCCTGCGCGCGCTGGCGGTGGGTGCGCCCAGGCGCCTGGAGAGCCTGCCCTCGGTGCCGACGCTGGCCGAGCTGGGCTACCCCAAGGCCAACCTGACCTCGACCTTCGGCATCTTCGCGCCGGGCAAGACGCCCGCGGCCATCATCAACCGCCTGAACGCCGAACTGAACAAGGCGCTGGCCGAGCCGGAAGTCCATGAGCGCCTGCTCAAGGGCGGCGAAGTGCCGACCGGCGGTACGCCGGCGCAGTTTGCCAAGGCTATTCGCGAAGAGTCCGCGGAGAACGCCCGCATCGTCAGGGACGCGGGCATCAAGGCCGATTGAGGCTAGGCCGCATCGAGGCGGCTGCCCAGCCCGTACACCGACGACAGCCGCACGCCGTTGTGCGGCCACAGCGCCAGCTTGGTGCGCACGCGCGACAGGTGGCTGTCCACCGTGCGCGAGGCCGGGTCCATGTGGTAGCGCCAGACCTGGTCGACCATGGCCTGGCGCAGCACCAGCGAGCCCAGGTTGCGGAACAGCAGCACCGCCAGGTCGAATTCCTTGGGGGCCAGCAGCACCGGCTTACCCTGGACCCACACGCGCCGCTCCGCGGTGGCAAAGCGGAACACGCCGTGCTCCAGGTCGCATTCATCGACCGCCGGCCTGGCGCGGCGCAACAGCGCCAGCACGCGCGCGGCCAGCTCGGCCGTGCGCAGCGGCTTGGGCACATAGCTGTCGGCGCCTTGCGCAAAGCAGGCCGCGACGAAGGCTTCTTCGTTGGAGGTGCCGGTCAGCATCACCGGCATCTCGTTGCCGAGCGTGCGGCGCACCCATGCCAGCACTTCCAGGGCCGGGATCCCCGGCGTATCGCAGTCGAGCATCAGCAGATCGAACGAACGGCCGCGCAGCGCGCCGATCATAGTGCGTCCGCTGAGATAGCGCGTGCACTGGTGCCCGTTCAGGCGCAGGGTCTGTTCGATGCTGACGGCGAGGGTCGGGTCCGCCTGCAGCGCGGCGATGTTCACGAGAGTGGCTCCTGCGCGGGCGCATCGGAATGCGCCGATGGATGGACAGAGCTTGGCACTGCGGGCCCGCTCGGCACGCAGCGAAGCCCATGGTAGGAGCGGCCTGCTGAGGCGAGAAGTAAAAGATTGTTGAAAATCGAGATTGAGGTCTTTCCTATTCGTGCCGAAGGCAACGCGGTCTTAAATGTCCCGCTAGTGTTCTGTTCCGTCGGAGACAACACATGGGAAAGAAAATGGCATCGCGCATTGCATCGCTTGAAGACGCGCCCGCGGATGCGGCGCTGATCCGGCAGGTCATTACCGGCGCGGGACATGACTGCGTGACTTTCGCCGAAAGCCGGCGCCTGCTGCTGGCACTGCGCGACGCGGGCTTCGACCTGCTGCTGCTGGACTGGCAGATGCCGGACCTGTCCGGGCGCGAGGTACTGGCCTGGGTGCGTACCCACCTCGACCGCCGCATCCCGGTGATGTTCCTGACCTGCCGCGAGGCCGAGCTCGACATCGTCAACGCCCTGGCGGCCGGCGCTGACGACTACATGGTCAAGCCGGTGCGCCCGGCCGAGCTGGCCGCGCGCATCGACTGCCTGCTGCGGCGCGCGTATCCCGCGCAGCTGGCGCCGCTCGCGCCGTTGCGGCTGGGCGAGTACGCTTTTGACTGCGCCCTGCGCAAGGTCACCTGCAACGGCGATCCGGTCAGCCTGACGCCCAAAGAGTTCGACCTGGCGGTGCTGCTGTTCCGCAACGAGGGGCGCATCGTCACGCGCGACCACATCACCGCCGCGGTCTGGGGCCGCGAGATCTCGCCGCTGTCGCGCACCATCGATACCCATGTCTCGCGCGTGCGCAGCAAGCTTGGGCTGCAGGCAGGGCACGGCTTGCGGCTGACGCCGGTCTACACGCATGGCTACCGGCTGGAGCGTACCGATCGCCCGGAGCGCACCGAACGGGCCGCCGCATGAGAGCGTCCCGGCTGCACCAGGCGGGGCTGGCCGTGGCACCGTGGTTCGGCGGCCGGCCGGTCGCGCAGCGGCGCGCTGATGTGCGCAACCCCGCCGCCGTGCACGACATGCTGCTGCACGTGCTTGGCCACGACCTGCGCGCACCCAATGCCTCGCTGCTGGCCTGGCTGGAACTGCGCCGCACGCGGGCCCAGGCCGACGCCGCGCTGCTGGCGCAGGTCGGCAGCCATGCGCGCCGTTCGCTGCGCCAGATCGACGACCTGAACCGGCTGCTGCGCGAAACGCGCCACGCCTATCGCATGCGCCGTATCGCCATGGAATCGCTGCTGGATGAAGCGCTGGACCGCGTCTGGACCCTGGCCAGCGAGGCCGGCGTACGGCTTGAACGGCCGGCCGGCCGCCTGCCGCGCCTTGGCGGGGACCAGGCCATGCTGGCGCAAACGCTGGAATGGCTGCTGACCAGCGCCATTGATGCCGCGGCGCGGGAGACTGCGCTGCGGATCACGTGCCGTGGCCATGCCGGCGGCCTGGCGCTGTGGCTGGCGTTCGATTCCGCCGACGACGAAAGCGCCGCGCGGCTGGCGCAGCCCGGGCCGGCGCTGCTGTGCGCACAGCGCGTGGTGGCGCGGCATGGCGGCGTGCTGGTGCCGCTGCAGCCGATGGGCGAAGCCACCTCGCAGGCCGGCTGGTACCTGTGGCTGCGGCGCCGGCCGCGCCCATGAAAAAAGGCACCCGAAGGTGCCTTTTGCCAGGAACTGCTGATCGGGTGTCGATCAGAAGATGTGGCGGATACCCAGTGCAGCGCCAGTCTGGTTGTTGCGGCCCGGCATTTCGGTGGTGGTGCCGCCCGAAACCTTGTTGAAGTCAACCGTGCCGTAGACCTGGGTGCGCTTGGACAGCGAGTACTCGGCCAGCAGCACGCCGGTGTAGCGGCGGCCGTTGTTGTCGTTCACGCCGTTCTTGTTCTCGACGTAGTCGCCGTAGAACACGCCGGTCAGCGCCAGGGCCGGGGTGGCCTGGTAGGTCAGGCCGATGTAGCCGAGGGTGTCCTTGCGCGGGTTGCTGGCAGCGCCGGCGGTGACCACGGCCGGAGCAGGCGCGGCAGCCGAGTTGTTCAGGAAGCCGTTGTCGATCACGCCGGTGCGGTCCTTGCCGCCGACGTAGCCCACGAACAGCTTGGCCGGACCAAAGGCGTACTTACCGGCAGCGCCCCACATTTGCTGCTTGTTGCCGTTGATGTCGCGGATTTCCTGGTACACGCCGCCGATGCCGAACGGACCGAACGAGTAAGCGGCACGGGTGCCCCAGTACTGGTTCTTGGTCATGCTGCCCGGCTGCTCGCCGAAGCCGTAGCTGGCGCCCACGTCCAGGCCGCCGAACTTGCCGCCGTAGCTGACCACGTTGTCGCTGCGGAACTGGGTCAGGAAGAACGGCCAGGCGTTGTTGGTGTAGTTGCCGATGGTCAGCGGATCGTAGTCGCCGAAGAAGTTAAAGCCTTCGGTGTACTGGCGGCCCAGCTTGATCGTGCCGAAGTCGCCCGACAGGCCAACGTAAGCCTGACGACCGAACAGGCGGCCGTTCGGGTTGGTGGCGCTGGCCTGGTTGGAACGGCCGGTGTCCGGATCGAAGCCGCCTTCCAGCTGGAAGATTGCCTTCAGGTTATTGCCGAGGGCTTCGCTGCCCTTCAGGCCCCAGCGGCTGTTGGTGACGGCGCCGTTGGTCAGTTCCCACAGGTTGTCGTTGTTGGCGTTGGAGTTCGTCTGGAAGCGGATGCTCTGGTCAACGATACCGTACAGGGTAACGGACGATTGTGCGAACGCCGAACCTGCCAACAGGCTGCCGGCTGCGAGGACGATGGCCGATTTCTTCATGGTGCTCCTTTTCTGTCTTGTACTGTTCTCTCCGCCGGATCACGGCGGGGACGATGTCTACGTTTCGTTGTAGACGCCGCGAAAATTTAACAAAACGTAAGCTACAAGGACACAAAACTCCGCCAAGCTGCCCTTTCAAGCAGGATTTTGGTGCAAATCCGTTGTCTCGCCGCTACAGAATTCCGAATTGGGGCGTTCTGGCAGCGCTGGCAGCTGGCCTGCACACTGGGCTGGTGGGGAATCGCGGCGGGGAGGACGGGGGCCGGCCGACCCCGGCGCGCAAGCGGCGCCGCGGTCGGCGGAAAGACGGGAAGTGCGGGAAAACCGAAGGAGGAGGAACGAATCCGGCAGCGCCGGGATCCGTCCTCAGTTCTGCGGGATCTCGATCTTGACCTCGAGCACCTCGAGGTTGTCCTGGCGCTCCAGGCTGACGCGCAGGTCCTGGTCGCCGATCTTGACGTACTTGGAAATCACCGCCACCAGCTCGCGCTGCAGCGCGGGCAGGTAGTCGGCGGGCGCGGAATGGCCGGTGCGCTCG
The DNA here is from genome assembly GCF_016127575.1 of Cupriavidus necator. Lineage (NCBI taxonomy): Bacteria > Pseudomonadati > Pseudomonadota > Betaproteobacteria > Burkholderiales > Burkholderiaceae > Cupriavidus > Cupriavidus necator. The sequence goes on along the minus strand of NZ_CP066018.1, from coordinate 1,416,162 downwards.
TGCGCCAGGATGATCTGCAGCCGCTCCTTGGCGACCGACGCGGACTTCTTCTTCTCTCCCAGCAGGAAGGAAAGGATCGACATGGGGTGAGCCCTCCTTGACCGTTACTTGTTGCCGAAGATGCGGGAGAGCAGACCCGGCTTCTGGTAGTCGGTGAAACGCATCGGCTTGTCCTTGCCGAGGAAGCGGTCCACCACGTCGCCATAGGCGTCGGCCACGTCGCTGCCTTCCAGGTGGATGGCGGGCGTGCCCTGGTTCGAGGCGTGCAGCACGGCTTCAGACTCCGGCACCACGCCGATCAGCTTGATGCGCAGGATTTCCTGGATGTCGGTCAGCGACAGCATTTCGCCGCCATGCACACGCTTGGGGTTGTAGCGGGTGATCAGCAGGTGTTCCTTGATCGGGTCGCCGCCTTCGCTGGCGCGCTTGGTCTTGGAGGCCAGGATGCCCAGGATGCGGTCCGAATCGCGCACCGACGACACTTCCGGGTTGGTCACGATCAGCGCCTCGTCGGCGAAGTACATCGCCATCAGCGCGCCCGACTCGATGCCGGCCGGCGAGTCGCAGATGATGAATTCGAAATCCATCTCGATCAGGCCGTTGATGACCTTCTCGACGCCTTCGCGCGTGAGCGCGTCCTTGTCGCGCGTCTGCGAGGCCGGCAGGATGAACAGGTTCTCGCACTTCTTGTCCTTGATCAGCGCCTGGCGCAGGTTGGCTTCGCCCTGCACCACGTTGATCAGGTCGTACACCACGCGGCGCTCGCAACCCATGATCAGGTCAAGGTTGCGCAGGCCGACGTCGAAGTCGATCACGGCAGTCTTGTGGCCGCGCAGGGCCAGGCCGGCGGCAAAGCTGGCGCTGGTGGTGGTCTTGCCGACGCCTCCCTTGCCGGAGGTCACAACGATGATTTTTGCCATGGCTCTTTGGTCCAGTAATAAGTTGAAGCTTGCGCTCTCTGCAATTCGGTCCCGGGGGCTGCCGCGGTTACTTGAGCCGCAGCGCTTCCAGGATCAGTTTTTCATCGGCCAGGCGCACCTGGGCGGTCTTGCCGAGCACGTCGGCCGGAAGCGTCTGCTCCGCGGTCCGGTAGATGCCGGCGATGGAAATCAGTTCAGGCTCCATGCACGTGCTGAAAATGCGCGCGCCGGTGTTGCCCTTGACGCCCGCCAGCGCACGGCCGCGCAGCGGGGCATAGATATGGATGTTGCCTTCGGCGATCACCTCGGCGCCGTAGCTGACCACGTCCAGGATGACCACGTCGCCCTGCGCGTAGACCTGCTGGCCCGAGCGAAGCGGCTTGTCGATCAGCATGGTCTGGGTCTGGCGGATGGCAGCGGCCACGGCGGCGTCGGTGGTGGCCTGCGCGGCGGCGCGGATGGATTCCTCGCGCGCGGCCTGGTCGGCTGCGGCCTGTTCCGCCGCGGCTGCGGCCCTGGCCTCGGCGGCACGGTCGGTGGCGCGATCGGCGCCACTGCCGCGGCGGGCCTGGCTGTCCAGCAGCGGCAGGCCGAAGCGCTCGGCCCACTCGCGCTGGCCGGGGCGGGCCACCACGCCGATGGCGCGGGCCCTGAGCGTGGCCAGCGTCTCGATCACGGTGCCAAGCGCGACTTCGCTGTCATCTTCCAGCGCGCGCAGGTCCAGCGCAATCACGTCATTGGAAAAGAAGTCGGGGGTGGCTTCAAAGCGGGCGAGGAGGTCATCCCGCAGCGCAGCCATGTCGGCGGTCTGGAGGGCGAGAAGGAGGGCGTCTACGTTGCCACTGCGCAGCTCGAAGCGTGGCGATTTCTTCTGGGACATAGCCGGGTGACCGTGGAAATGCCACATTCTAACGTCGTATCTGTCGCGAACTGTAACAATTGGATCGATATGTACAGCAGGTGGCGCGTGGGTTCCATATGCGCGTGCACGGCACACCGTAGCGCCGGACAAGTGCGGCCAGCGTGGTATGCCGCGCGGGGCAACGCGCATCGAGTCCGGCACAGCGTAAAGGCTTGTTACGATTGCGCCATCTGATCAGCGGAGTTTTCATGGGCGCCATCGTCAATTGCGTGGCCTACCGGCAGGGCAAGCGGCTCGGCACAGTGGGCATGGATGAGATCCGCACCGTGCTGGGGGTGCCCGGCACCTTTGTCTGGCTGGGCCTGCATGAGCCTGACCTCGCGCTGCTGCGCCAGGCCCAGCAGGCGTTCGGCCTGCACGACCTGGCGGTGGAAGATGCGCTCGATGCGCACCAGCGCCCCAAGCTCGAGGCCTACGGCGATTCGGTCTTCGTGGTGCTCAACACGGCGCAACTGGTGGAAGATGAAGTGGTGGTCGGCGAGACCCATCTCTTTGTCGGCCCCAACTATGTGGTTTCGGTGCGCCACGGTGTCAGCAGCACCTACGCGCCCGTGCGCGAGCGCTGCGAGCAGGACCCGCACGGCCTGGCCAATGGCCCGGGCTATGTGCTGTACGCGCTGATGGACTTTGTCGTCGACCACTACCTGCCCATCGTCACGCGCCTGGAAGACACCTTCGAGGCGCTGGAGCAGGGCATCTTCCGCGACGAGTTCGACCGTGCGGCGATCGAGCGCCTGTACCGGATCAAGCGCCAGGTGCTGCGTCTGCGCAATGCGGTCAGCCCGGTGGAGGACATGTGCGGCCAGCTGATCCGGCTGCACGAAGACCTGGTGCCGAAGGAGCTGCGCGCCTATTTCCGCGACATCGAGGACCACGCCAGCCGGCTGGTGCGCACGCTCGACGTGGTGCGCGAAATGCTGACCACGGCCGTGCAGGTCAACCTGGCGCTGGTCACCGTGGGCCAGAACGAGGTGGTCAAGCGGCTGGCCGGCTGGGGCGCGATCCTGGCGATCCCGACCGTGATCTTCAGCCTGTATGGCATGAACTTCGATTTCATGCCTGAACTGAAATTCCACTTCGCCTACCCGGCAGTGATCGGCGTGACCGCGGTCGCCTGCGGGGGACTGTGGCGGCGGCTGCATCGGGCCGGGTGGATCTGAAGACCTGGTTTTATCTGTGCGAGGAATGATCGTGGCAGATATTGTGGCCGATTAATTATTCGCATGGATATTCCGGCGAGTTCGCGCCTGCCTACCGGCGCCGTGTCCTGACTTCTACACTGGATTCAGGAAGGCGCTGTGCCCGGAGTCCGCCATGTCGATTGCCCGCCCCCCGATTGCCGCCTTGCTCGCCGGCGCCACCGCCGCATGGCTGTTGTGCATGCAGGCGGCAGCCTCCGCACCGCAGCCGCCTGCCCCCGCGCAGGTCCAGACCCGCGACGCGGTCACCGCGTATGAAGCGGGCAACTTCGACCAGGCCCTGCGCGGCTTTGCCGATGCGGCCCGGCTGGGCAACCGTCTGGCCCAGTTCAACTACGCAATGATGCTGCTGCGCGGCGAGGGCACCGCCGCCCGCCCGCAGGAGGCGCTGGTCTGGCTGAAAAAAGCGGCCGACAACCAGATGACGCATGCCCAGTACACCTGGGGCGACCTTTACGAGCGCGGCGAACTGGTGCCGAAGTCACTGGAGGAAGCCAACCGCTGGTATGCACTGGCGGCACAGGGCGGGCATGTGCAGGCGCAGATGGCGCTGGCGACGAATTACTTCACTGGCCGGGGCGTGCCGCGCGACTACGGACAGGCGTTCATGTGGTACAGCCGCGCGGCCAGTGCCGGCGACGGCGGCGCGCAATACATCGTCGGCAGCTTCTACGAACACGGCGAGCCCGGCGTGGTCGACCGGGATCTCGAGCAGGCCAAGATCTGGTATGCGCGCTCAGCCGCGCACGGGGATCCGGGCGCGCTGGCGAAGTTGCGGTCGTTGCTGGAGGAGTCGGTGCGGGGAAGGGCGGCGAGGTAGCGCGGTGGGATGCGTGTGCCGGGAAGCGTCAATCATGTCCTCGCACACCTGTCACCTGTGTGCCCGCTCTGTACAGCGGGGGAGGGGACCGGACCGGAGCGGAATCATGGCTTCCCGCCGCTGCCATCTTCCTCGTCATGCAGATGCTCGATGATCGCCGCCACCCGGTCCCCCAGGTATTTGTTGGCCGAGATCTCCAGCGCCCGCATCATCTCCGTCTCCGCCATCACCAGTGCCAGCGGGCGGATGCGCCACAGGATCTCCACCAGCCGCGGCACGTCCTGCGGTGGCGGCAGCTTGCCAATGCCAAAGCGGTCCAGCTCGCGCACCACGGTAGCGACGATATGGTCAGATACCGCCTGGAAATGCCCGCGCGACTGCGCGATGATCTCCAGCACGTCTTCCAGCGCAAAGCCCGCCTGGGCGATCTCCGCGCCCGCGGCCAGCGCGCGCGGGCTGCGCGCGAGATAGCCCAGGCCGTCCGGTTCCAGCAGCCCCAGCGAGATCGCCTTGGCCAGGGCCGGGCGCGAGATCGCGCGGCCGAACAGCCGCGCCAGCGCCAGGTAGGAGTAGTGCCGCGGCGTCTCGTTGGTCCACGGGCTGCTGATGGCAGTCTCCAACCCAAGGATCGAGCGCAGGTCGTGCCCCTCGACGATGGCCTTGAGCAGCTCGGTGATATTGGCCAGCGTATAGCCGCGCGCCAGCAGGTGGTGGATCAGCTTGAGCCGTCCCAGGTGCGCCTGCGTGTAGATGCCGACGCGCCCGCGCCGCTGCGGCGGATCGATCAAGCCGCGGTCCTGGTAGGAGCGCACGTTGCGCACCGTGGTGCCGGCCACGCGCGCCAGCTCGTCGATGGTGTATTCCGGGGCGGGCGGCGTGGTGTCGGACGCCTGGCTGGTCGGGGACGAGGGGTGGCGGCGCCGGATCAGTGTCATGCGAAAAATTCTAACCGAGGAATGCGGCAGGCAAAGGTGGCGGCCGGTATTGCCGATAATGAGGGCATTGCCGCCCCACCTTCAACGGTCCGCCTTCCATGCATATCCGCTGGCTTGAAGACTTCGTCTGCCTGGCCCAGGCCGGCAGCCTGGCGCGCGCCGCCGAGCTGCGCAACGTGACCCCGCCCGCGTTTGGCCGGCGCATGCAGGCGCTTGAGGTCTGGGCCGGCGCCCCGCTGATCGACCGCAGCGCGTTCCCGGTGCGGCTGACCGCCGAAGGGCGCCAGTTCCTGGAAGCCGCGCAGAGCGCCTTGCGCACGCTGGACGAGACCCGCGTGGCGCTGCGCGCCGCGCACCGCGCCGACGCCAGCACGGTCACCATCGCCACCGGCAAGACCCTGGCGCGCTCGATGGTGCCGGCGTGGCTGGCGGGCCTGCGCGAGGCGCTGCGGCACGACCCCGCGGCGGCCGGTTTCCGCACGCAGCTGTCGACCTTCCCGATGCATGACGCGCTAGCCATGTTTGCCGAGGGCGATGCCGATTTCCTGCTCTGCTACAGCCCGCCGGACCTGCCGGTGATGCTGGATGACGCGCGCTACCAGTTCCACCTGGCCGGCGTGGAGCGGCTGGTTTGCGTCAGCGCCGCCGATGCGCGCGGCGCGCCGCTGCACCGGCTTGCGACCGGCAAGGCTGCGGCGAAGCCGGTGCCCATGATCGCCTACGCCGAGACCCTGACACTCGGCCGCATGGTCAACCAGGAGATCGCGCGCCGCAAGCTGGCGCCGCGGCTGGACGTGATCGCGGTCAGCGACTTTGCCGAGTCGGTGCACGAGATGGTGCGCCAGCGCATGGGCCTGGCCTGGCTGCCGGCACGCCTGATTGCCGACGACCTGCACGCCGGGCGCCTGGTGCGTGCCATCAGCGGCGCGCGCAGCGATGATGGCGGCGACCTGGCGCTCGATATCCGCCTGTACCGCCCGCGCGCGCCGATGCGCCCGCTGGCCGAGGCTTTCTGGCAGGCGGCGGTGCAGGCACCGCGCTGATGCGCCTTCGGCCACCATTGCCGAATCGGCAACCGCCCTTGCCAAAGCTGCACGCCGGGCCGGTTCCGCGCTCACTACCATCGCTCCACAACAACCATTCCGGGACCCCCAGAGCCAAGACCATGAAGACCATCCTGCGCGCGGCCGCTGCCGCACTCTGCCTTGCCGCTTCCGCCGGCGCCGTTGCCTCCGCCTGGCCCGCCAAGCCGATCACGCTGGTGGTGGGCTACACCGCCGGCGGCAGCGTCGACCTGGTGGCCCGGACCATTGCCCCGGAGCTGGGCAAGCGCCTGGGCCAGAGCGTGGTGATCGAGAACCTGGGCGGCGCCGGCGGCACCATCGGCGCGGCCAAGGTGGTCAAGGCCGAGGCCGACGGCTACACCCTGCTGATGGGCTCGGGCAGTGAAGTGTCGATCGCCCGCCTGACCAACCCCGCCGTGCGCTACGACGGCGAAAAGGACCTGGTGCCGGTGACCTTCGTCGGCACCCAGCCGATGGTGCTGGTCGGCAAGCCCGGCCTGGCGGCCAGGAACGCGGCCGAGCTGATTGCGCTGGCCAAGGCCCAGCCGGGCAAGCTGTCGTATGCCTCGTCGGGCGTGGGCACGCCGCTGAACCTGGCCGGCGAGCTGATCAAGCAGCAGGGCAAGGTCAATATCACGCACGTGCCGTACAAGGGCGCGTCGGCCATGGCCACCGACCTGCTCGGCGGCCAGATCGACCTGGCGGTAATGGTGCTGTCGTCGGCGCTGCCGCATATCCAGGCCGGCCGCGTGCAGGCCTACGGCGTGACCAACGCCAAGCGCTCGCCGGTGGCGCCGAACGTGCCCGCGCTGGCCGAGACGCCCGCGCTCAAGGGCGTCGACATGGGCGTGTGGTTCGGCCTGATGGGCCCGGCCAGGCTGCCGCAAGCGGTGGTGGAGCGCCTGAACACCGAGATGCAGGCCGTGCTGGCCATGCCGGATGTGAAGAAGAAGCTGGCAGAAGCCGGTGTGGAAGTGGCGCCTGCCAATCCGGCGCAGTTCGGCAGCTTTATCAAGCGCGAGACGGGGCGCTATCGCACCATCGTGCAGACCGCTGGCATTCATGAATAAGTGAGGTTGCGGGGCGGCGTCGCTTCTTGCAAGTGCCCGCCGCCCTTCCTCAACTCGATTCACAACAACGACCCCGCAGGCATACGACCTGCCAGGCGCCCTGAACGCACCGATTCCCATGACCCAGCCCACCGCACCGATCGACGCCTACCCAGTCGATGTCGCGTTCCCCGACATCCGCGCCTACGCCGCCGGCAATACCGGCATCCCCTACCTGTACACCTTCGACAGCGGCCAGCCCGGCCCGCACGTGATGGTCAACGCGCTGACCCACGGCAACGAGGTCTGCGGCGCCATCGGCGTCAAGGCGCTGCTGGACCACGGACTGCGCCCGCGCCGCGGCCGGCTGACGCTGGCGTTTGCCAACGTCGACGCGTACCACAGCTTCGATGCCGCCAGGCCCGACGCATCGCGCTTTGTCGACCAGGATTTCAACCGCGTGTGGACCGCCAGGGTGCTGGATGACGCCAGCCTGGATTCATCGGAGCTGCGCCGCGCGCGCGCCATGCGGCCGGTGATCGACACCGTCGACCTGCTGCTGGACCTGCATTCGATGCATGAGAAAAGCCGGCCGCTGATCGTCTCCGGCCCGCTCGACAAGGGCATCGCCCTGGCGCGCGCGCTGGGCGCGCCGGCCGATGTGATCGTCGACGAAGGCCACCCCGAAGGCCGCCGCATGCGCGACTACGATGGCTTTGGCGATGCCGCCAGCCCGCGCAATGCACTGCTGATCGAGTGCGGCCAGCACTGGGAGCCCGCCGCCGTGACCGTGGCGCAGGACAGCACCGCGCGCTTCCTGCTGCATGCCGGCGTGATCGATGCGAGCGACTTGCCCGCAGGCTGGCTGCAACCGCTGCCCGCCACGCAGCGCGTGGTGCGCGTGACCGAGCCGGTGGTGGCCACCAGCATGGACTTCCGCTTTGCCGGCCCCTATACCGGGCTGGAGACCTTTACCGAGGCCGGGACCGTAATCGGCTGGCGCGACGGCGAGCCAGTGGTGACGCCGTATCCGGATTGCGTGCTGGTGATGCCGTCGCTGCGGCAGCTGCGCCCGGGCGTGACCGTGGTGCGCCTGGGGCGGCTGGAGCGCTGATCCGGGTACGCTGGGCCGGGCGCGGCTGCGCCCGGCAAGATGCTGCGCAGAGAGGCATGGTCCGGCCCTCCGGTTGACTGCTGACAGGCTAGGCCGCCGGGGCGGCCGTGCCCGCCGGCGGCGGGGGCGGCGGCAGCATGCCGGGGAACAGCTGTTCGACCAGTTCATCCAGCTTGGACGACGGCTGCACGAAGTTGCTCAGGTTGAGCCCGCCCGCGCTGCGGTTGGCGTTATAGATGGCCTTGCCGACACGGTCGCCGTTGCGGAACACGGTGATGTCCGCGCTGTTCAGGTACGCAGTCCAGTACCAGGCGCTGCGCGCCGTGTACAGCGCCACCACCGGGCATGCCGCGATCGAGGTCTGCGCCTGCAGCACCTTCACCTCAAAATTGCGCCGCCGCAGCGATGAGAGAAAGTTCTCGACAAAGTCATTGCCTGTGACCGGGTTCACCACCACGCACAGCAGCGTGCCGTTGGCGCCGTAGTTGCCCAGCGGGCCGCCGCCAGCGGGCACCTGGAACGCGACCAGGGGATCGGTGTGGTCGGGCCGGTCGACCGGGGTCACTGCCTGGTAGGTCGAGCAACCGGTGATCAGCAGGCCAAGGCCTGCGGCCAGCATAGCTTTGTACATGGATGTCCTGTATGGCTGGGGCGGGCTGCCATGCAAGACACAGTGGCCACCGCATACCTTCACACTGTAGGCGCCGGCACGCCGATCCAATCGTCCAAACAGAAGCGCAAAACGGCCGCTTCTGCGCCGCGGTGGCGCCTCAGCCGCCCGCGCCGCCGCCTTGAGCCAGCCGGCCCACCAGGACCAGGCACAGCCCGGCAAGGCAGACCCCGATCACTGCGACCTGCAGCCGCGTGACGGGTCTGCCGCCAAACAGCGTCTGGCTGAGCCAGGCGGGCGAAACCACGCCGACGATGGTGGCCACCATGATCAGGATGGCAAGGACGGACAGAACGGATTGCATGGCGGGACTCCGGAATCTAGGATGGCGCGATCAGTTGGCGCCGCCGCGCAGCAGGCAGTCGCGCAGCAGCGGTGCGCCATCCGCCAGCCCTGCGCCGTTGCATTCGAGCGCGACCTTCTGGCCGCGCCGCACCATGGTGGCTCGTGCTTCCACCTCGCACACCCGCCCTGCCGGGCCGCAGATCTGGCGTTGCAGCAGCAGTGCGCGCACATTCACGCCGGGATCGTTGGTGCGGATATCGACAAAGACCTGGTCGCGCTCGCGGCGAATGCCGCTGGCGACGCCTTCGACGATCAGGTACTGGCCCAGGTAGCGGGTGTCGGCTTCCTTGGGGTTGTCGCGGTAGTCATTCAGCAGCGTGTCGGCCTGGAGCTGCGGCAGCCGGTCCGCGGGGCGCTCCGGGTCAATGCTGATCGGGTCGAGCGTGCCATCGCGCGGGATCCCGCGCACGACGCTGGCCGGCACCGCGCTGGCTTCGGCCTGCGCCTCGGGCGCGGCATCGCCGACATCGTCGCGGCGGTCATTGCCGGCAAACCACAACATGCCAAGGACAGCCACGGCGACGATGGCAACAAGGATTTGCTGGGTACGGTTCAACATCGGAAGGTCCTGCGTCAGTGAATGCGGAATGCGGAACGGGATTATGCGCCCTGCCTGCCGCAAAAGCGCTCAATCGCCGCCACGGCGTGGTCGACGCCACGCTCGGCGGCCATCGCGCGGCCCAGCCTGGCGGCCCGTTCGCGCGTGGCCGGCTGCTCGGCAAAGGCGATCATCGACGCCAGCCGCGGCGCGTCGATCTTGTGCCCGGCGACATGACGCGGCGCCACGCCCAGTGCCGCCAGCCGGCCCGCCCAGAAGAACTGGTCGCCCGCAAACGGCAGCACGATCGCCGGCACGCCCGCCGCCGCGGCCGCATGCGTGGTGCCCGCACCGCCGTGATGGATTGCCGCCGACACGCGCGGCAACAGCCAGTCATGCGGGGTGGCGCCCACCACGTGGAAGCTGGATGGCAACGCCGCCACGTCGATGCCGCTCCAGCCCGGATAGAACAGCGCGCGCCGGCCATCGGCCGCCTGCACCAGCGCCGTCACCACCTTGTGCCGGTCAAAGCCCGCCATGCTGCCAAAGCCGATATACAGCGGCGCCTCGCCGGCCGCCAGGAAGTCGCGCAGCGGCGCGTCCGGTTGCCAGTCCGGCTGCGGCGGCATGGTCCACGCGCCGCTCACCAGCCAGTCGTCATGCCAGTCATGCGGACGCGGGACCAGCTGCGGCGAGATCGCGTACAGCGTAGGAAAGTCCGCCCACATCGCCTTGCGCGCCGACGCGCCGAACAGCCTGGAGCGCGCAGCATTGGTCGCGCTACGGAACATGCGCCACAGCACGAAGTTGATCACGTGGTGGCTGGCGCGATTGGCCCACCCCGGCATCCTGAACGGCGGCAGCAGCGCGGACGGAAAGGCCCGCGTCGGCGAGATCGGGAACATGCCCGCGCCGATCACCGGCTTGCCCAACTGCTCGCCCACCGACAGCGCCACATACGCCGTCAGCCCCGAGAACACGATGCCGTCCGCATCGCGCGCAGCCTCCGCCAGCTGCGCCATCCACGCCTCGGTGTTGTCCTCGGCAATGCGCGCGAATGCACGCGTGGCCTCGGCGACGTTGCCGCCTTCGGTCATCAGCTTGTGCAGCGCGCCGCCGGGCGCCAGCGTCTGCTGGATATCGCCTGCCATCGGCGCGAAGGCGAGGCCGTGCTCTGCCGCGAGCGTGGCCGCCGAGCGTTCGCCCAGCATCAGCACGTCATGGCCGGCGGCGCGCAGGCCGAGGCCCAGCGCGACGATGGGGCGGCAGTCGCCCTGGGTACCGAAGGTGATCAGGATGAGGCGCATGGCGGGGGAAAGGTGCGATGCAAAAATCCGCATCGCAGCTTCGATTGTGGTGTTCCCGACAGTTTACCCGGGCGTAGCTTGCGCAGTAGGCCAGCCTGGCCTCAGGAAGCGTGTGCCGGCCAGCGGCCGTCGGCGACCAGGGCCTGCACCGTGTCGGAAATCAGCGCTTGCACGGTCGATGCGGCCATCGACAGTGGGGTGGTGGCAGAGCGGCACAGGTAGACCGGCCGCGAAATGCCGGGCTCGACGATGCGGGCCGCGGACAGCAAGCCGCTGCGCAATTCGCGGCGGACCGACGCATAGGACAGGATGGTGAAGCCGACCCCCGCCGCGGCCAGCTCGATCAACTGCGGAATGGCGTTGACCTCCGCCAGCACGCGCAAGCTGACGTGATGGGATTTCGCATGGCGGTCGATCAGCGCGCGCAGGCCATGCAGCCCGGCCGGCAGGAGCATGGCGTAGTCAGCCAGTTCGGCGAAGGCGACCTGGCCGACCGTGCCCGGACTGCCGCTGGCATTCGGCGCCCCATGGAGCGCGCCAGGGGGTCCCACCAGGACCAGGTCCTCGTCCAGCAGATGCTCGAACAGCAGCCCGGCGCCAGGATCCACCTGGAAGGTCAGGCCGATGTCGATGTGCCCGCTGAGCAGGCGCTCCGGGATATAGCCCGTGCTCAGTTCGATGATCTGGAGCTGGATCTTCTGCCAGCGCGCCAGCGTCTCGCGCACCAGCGCCAGGGTCAGGATCTGCGCCATGGACTGGGGCAGGCCGATCGCGACACGGCCCGCCGGCTCGGCCACGAAGTCGCGGACATCCTCGCAGGCCAGGTCGACGCGGGTCAGGATGTCCTTGGCGTGGCTCACGAAGCGCAGGCCCGCCGCCGTGGGTAGCACGCCCCTCTGGGTACGGTCGAACAGCCTGACGCGTAGTTCTTGCTCGAGTTGCTTGATCTGGAGGCTCAGCGCCGGCTGGGCCAGATGCATGTGCTCGGCCGCCCGCGAGATCGAGCCTGCGGACACGACGGCCAGGAAGCACCGCAGATCCCGTATATCAATGGCCATGATGGGATTTCCAGCAAACGCGCGACAAGGCGGGGAGCTCAGTATATAAAAATTATATGTATGGCATCGTGAAACGGTCTTTTACTTATAGCAAGGCCGGCGCCATAGTGGCAACCAGATTCCCATCCTGCCAGGCAAGCGTGTCCGGCCAGGGACAAGGGAACCACACCGGAGACTGCCATGACATTCAGCCGCCGCACCCTGCTGCTCGGCACTGCCGCCGCCTTGCTGGCCCGGCACGGGTTTGCACAGGGCTGGCCTTCCAGGCCGGTCAGGATCGTGGTGCCGTTCGCGGCGGGAGGTCCGGGCGATTTCGTCGCGCGCCTGGCCGCGAAGCATCTCGCGCAGGTGCTGGCGCAGCCGGTCGTGGTCGAGAACAAGCCAGGCGCCAGCGGCAACCTGGGAGCGCAGTTCGTGCTGGACACGGAGGCCGATGGCCATACCCTGCTGCTGAACACGGTCGGCATGCAGGCGGTCAATCCCCTGATGTACCCAGCCGCGCGCTTCCTGCCGCAGCGCGATTTCGTGGCCATCGGCATTGCCGCCACCGTGCCGAACGTGCTGGTGGTCCATCCGGGCAAGCTCGGTGTCTCGACCATGGGCGACCTGGTCAGGCTTGGCAAGCAGCGGCCCGGCAACCTCACCTTTGCCACCTACGGGCCGGGGAGTTCTCCGCATATCTACGGTGCGCTGCTCCAGCGGCTGGCCGGCTTCTCGGCCATTGAAGTGCCGTACAAGGGCAGCGCGCCGGCCAGCAGCGATGTGATGGCGGGCCAGGTGGACTTCCTGTTCGACAGCATGACCACCTGCGTGAGCCAGATTCAGGGCGGCAAGCTGAAGGGGCTGGCGATCACCTCGGCAGAGCGGTCGCCGCTGTTGCCGGCCGTCCCCACCATGAAGGAGGCGGGCTACGGCGGCCTGGCCATGAAGTACTGGCTGTCGCTCCAGGCTTCGGCCAGGACCCCGCCTGAGATCGTGTCCGCGCTGCGCCAGGCCCTGGCCAGGGCGCTGGCCGATCCCGCCTATCAGCGCGCCCTGGCCGCGCGTGGCGCAGAGCCGCTCCTGATCGCCCCGGCGCAAGTGCAGGCCTTTGTCGACCGCGATGCTGAACGCTGGACTGCCGCGGCCCGCAGCATTGGCATTCGGGCGGAATAGCCGCCACCCGGCCCTCTCATCCGACTTTACATCCATTGAAACTGCCCATGCTTGCGCTACAAGGAATTCGCGTGCTGGACCTGAGCAAGGTGCTGGCCGGCCCGCTGTGCGGCCAGTATCTGGGGGAACTCGGCGCCGACGTCGTCAAGGTCGAGCCGATCGGCGTGGGGGACGATACCCGCGCCTGGCTGCCGCAGGAGCAGGGCCAGTCGGCAACCTTCCTTTCGGTCAACCACAACAAGCGCAGCATCGCGGTCGACCTCAAGACCGCCGAGGGACAGCAGCTCGTGCAGACCCTGGCCGCCGGCGCGGACATCGTGCTGCAGGGCTTCGGCGGAGGCACCGCGGCCCGGCTGGGCGTGGACCATGACAGCCTGAGCGCGCGCAATCCCCGCCTGATCTACTGCGAGATCTCCGGCTATGGCCGCACCGGCCCGCTCGGCAACGAGCCCGGCTATGACGTCATGCTGCAGGCGTTCAGCGGCATGATTAGCACCATGGGCGATCCGGCAGGCAAGCTGGCGCGCGCCAGTTTCTCTCCGGTCGACCTGGGCACGGGCATGCATGCCTTCAGCGGCATCCTGGCCGCGTTGATCGAACGCGAAAAGACCGGGCACGGCGTCTACCTGGAGGTCTCGCTGCTCGATACCGCGCTCGGCTTCATGGGCTACATGGCGCAGAACTACTGGCGCACCGGCCGGGCGCCGGCGCGCATGGGGACCGCGCACCCCGCCATGGCCCCGTACCAGGCCTTCGATGCAGCGGATGGCCCGCTCATGATCGGCGTCGGCAACGATGCCCAGTGGCGCCGCTTCTGCACGGTCGCCGGGCTGCACGACCACGTCGACGACCCCGCGTTCGCCACCAATGCGGCGCGCGTGGCCAACTTCGCGCGCACCGTGGACCTCGTGCAGCGCCGCATCGCCACGCAGCCGGTCGCATTCTGGCTGCAGGCATTGCGCGCGGCAGGCGTGGCCTGCTCGCCCATCCACACACTCGACCAGGCCCTTGCCCACCCGCAGCTGGAGGCGCGGCAGCTGGTGGTCGAATCGGAACACCCGGTGCTGGGCACGGTCCGGAACATGGGTTTGCCGGTGCGGTTTCGCGACGGCAAGCGGCAGGCGCACCGCGCGCCGCCCCTGCTGGGGCAGCACACCGAGGAAATTCTGCGCGAGGCAGGCTTTGGCCCCGACATGATCCGGCGCTACCAGGCCGACGGCATCGTGGCGGTCGCCGGATCCGTCACGTAGTGAGCGCGAGGCAAGCCCGCCCCCAAGTCAACTGAAGCCCGTCCCATATCCACTCAATGGAATCCATGTCCTCCATTCGCTATGCCGTGCGCGACCAGGTCGCCGAAATCCAGCTGGACAGCCTGCCAGTCAATGCGCTGAACGAGGCCATGATCGACGACCTGATCGGCGCCTTGCGGCGCGCCGCCGAAGACGACTCGGTGCGCGCCGTCATCCTCGGCAGCGCCATCCCGCGCCGCTTCTGTGCCGGCCTGCGGCTCGATGCCGTGCAGCAGTCTTCACCGAGCCAGCTCTATGCGCTGGTGGAGAAACTCTATGTGGGGTTGTGCGAGGCGCAGTTCCAGCTGAAGAAGCCGTCGATCGCGGCGGTCGAGGGTGCGGCGCGCGGCGGTGGCATGACCCTGGCCATCTCGTGCGACATGATCGTCGCGGCCGAGGACGCAACATTTGGCTATCCCGAGATCGACGTCGGCATGATCCCTGCCATCCACTACACGCATCTGCCGCGCATCGTCGGGCGCCACCGCGCCTTTGACCTGCTGTTCACCGGGCGCGCATTCGATGCCGACGAAGCCTGGCGGCTTGGCCTGGTCAGCCGCGTCGTGCCGCAGCCGGACGTCATGCGCGAAGCCCGGGCGCTGGCGCAATCCTTCTGCGAGAAATCGCCCACCATCGTGCGAATGGGCCGCGCCGCCTTCCTGCGCGCCAACGACTCCGACTACCGCCGCGGCGTAGCCGGTGCGGTGGAGAGCTTCGGGAATATCGCGGTAACCGATGACGCAAAGGAAGGCGTGGCGGCGTTCGTGGAGAAGCGCAAGCCGGCATGGTCGCCAGGGTGACTGTGATCCCGTCAGGAGAACGCAACCCAGCAGTGCTTTCATCAAAGGGCCAACCATGCCAGATCATTCCCGAGCCGATCGCCTCGAAGCATTCCGCCAGGAGGTTCGCAGCTTCCTGCGCGAGGTGGTCCCGCCCGATATCCGGGCCGCTTCGCGCGCCCATTGCCTGGTGACGCGCGAGCAGGCCGTGCGCTGGCAGCGGATCCTGCATGCGCGCGGGTGGGCGGCACCTGGCTGGCCGCGGGAGTACGGCGGCCCGGGATGGTCGCTGGTGGAGCAGGCAATCTTCCGGGAAGAGCTGGCGGCCAGCGACGCGCCGCGCTATGACAATCTCGGCATCGATACCATCGGACCCACGCTGATCCGCTATGGCACGCCCGAGCAGTGCCGGCGCTTCCTGCCCGGCATGCTGTCCTTCGATGACTTCTGGGCGCAAGGCTATTCCGAGCCCGACGCCGGGTCCGACCTAGCGTCTTTGCGCACCGTTGCGCGCCGCGATGGCGACGAATGGGTCGTCAACGGCAGCAAGATCTGGCAGACCCTGGGCCAGTGGGCCAACTGGGCACTGGTGCTGGTCCGCACCGATCCGTCTGCCCGACGCAAGCAAGAGGGCATCTCGGTGCTGCTGATGGACCTGCGCACACCGGGCGTGACGGTGCGGCCGATCCGCTTTATCAACGGCGCGCACTTCCACGTGCAGATGTTCTTCGACGACGTGCGGGTGCCCGCGGCCAACCTGGTGGGCGTGGAACACGCCGGCTGGTCCATCGCCAAGGGACTGCTGGTGATCGAGCGCCTGTTCGTCGCCCGGGTGGGAGACTGCAAGGCGGAGCTGGCCAGCGTCGCGAAACTGGCCGGCAAATGGCGCCCGGGCCCCGGCGCGCAGATCGACGATGCCTTGCTGGCGCGCCGGCATGCCGAGCTGGACATTCGCATGCGCGCGCTCGAAGCCGCGTGGTGGCCGGCAGTGCGGTTTGCTGAGCAGGGCGGCAGTCCTGAGCTGGAAGCCTCGCTGCTCAAGCTCGATGGCAACCTGCTGCTGCAGGACCTGCACACGTTCAAGCTGGATGCGTTGGGCGCCCGAACATTGCCCTTCGATCCCCGCGCGATCGATGGCGAGCCCAGTCCGGAGCCGCTATCTCCTGGCCATGCCGAGAATTTTCCGCTGCACTACTGGCGCTACCGTGGCATCACGCTGGCCGGGGGCTCGTCGGAGATACAACGCCAGATCGTTGCCAAGGCTGTGTTCGGCGGACTGACCGAGATCGACCGCCCCCGCCAGGACCAGATGGACGAGCAGCAGGCGATCATGGACGGCACCCTGCGCCGCTGGCTGGACAAGCACTACGGCTTCGAGCGCAGGCGCGAGGCCGTGGCTGCCAGGGACGGCTTCGACCCTGCCGCATGGGCTGCCCTTGCCGAGCTGGGCCTGACCGGCCTGCTGATCCCGGAGTGCGACGGCGGCCTGGGCGGCACCCTGTCCGACCTCATGCCATTGCTGGAAGCGCTCGGCGAGGCCCTGGTGGTGGAGCCCATGCTCTGGAGCGCGGTCCTCGGCACGCAGGTGCTGCTTGGCGCGGAGAACGCAGAAGGACGCGAACCGCTGCTCGCAGCGCTGGCCAGCGGCCAGGCCCGCTGCGCGCTGGCTTATCGCGAGGGCCAGTCCCGCCGCGACGTCCACCATCCTGAAACCGTTGCGCGCCGGGATGGCGCGCACTGGCGCCTGCACGGCGTCAACCGGCTGGTGATGGGCGCCGCCCAGGCGCAGCATCTGTTTGTTACGGCTTGCCTGCCTGAAGGCGGGCTGGCGCTGTTCGATGTGCCGAGCCAGGCGGCCGGTGTCGGCCTGCGTGCCTATCAGCTCCACGACGGGCGCAGCGCGGCGGACATTCGCTTCGACAACGTCGAACTGCCTGCGTCCGCGCTGCTCTGCGGCGCGGACCACGCCACGGCGTTGCTGGACGACGCGCTGGAACTTGCCACCCTCGCCCTCTGCGCGGAAAGCATCGGGGCCATGCGGCGATCGCTTGCCCTCACGGTTGAGTACATGCGCATGCGCAAGCAGTTCGGCCGCACCCTTTCAGAGCAGCAAGTGCTTCAGCATCGGGTGGCCGACCACTATCGCGGCTGGCATGCCGCACGCCAGCTGGTGCGCGAAGCCGTTGCAGGCTGGTCCCTGGTGCCGCCGGCCGAGCGCTCGCGCCGCGTCAGCGCCGCCAAGTACATGGTTGGCCATGCCAGCCGTGTGCTTGCGCTTGACGCCCTGCAACTGCATGGGGCGATCGGCATGCAGGACGAAACCCCGATCAGTCACTACAGCAAGCGCCTGATGGCCAACGATGCACTGCTCGGCAATGCCTCGGCGCATCTCGGGCGCTTTGTCGATGCCGGCCATCGCTCGCAGGCGTGAACAGGACAACACTGAGAAGAAAGAGGCAATGCCATGCAAGCACTCCGCAGTACCAGGCGCCTGGCGCTCGCACTTGCCGCTGCCCTGGGCGCAATGATGGCGGCCCCGGCTGTGTCCGCGCAAACGGGCGCGGCGTGGCCTGCGCGGCCGGTTACCATCATCGTGCCGGGCGCGGCAGGGGGCACGATCGATATTCCCATCCGCATGCTCGCGCAGAAACTGAGCCTTCGCCTTGGCCAGCCTGTCATCGTGGACAACCGGCCCGGCAGCGGGGGCATCATCGGCACACAGGCGGCGCTACGCGCGCCCGCCGACGGCTACACGCTCCTGGCCGGGAATGTCGGGCCGCAGGCCATCAACTACAGCGCCTACAAGACCCTGCCATACAAGCCGGACGACCTGGTGGGGATTACCGATGTCATCTCTTTTCCCAGCGTCCTGGTCGTCAACGCACAGTCGCCGATCCGGAGCGCCGCCGACCTGGTCGCGCAAATGAGGGCGCAGGCGGGAAAGCTGTCCTTCGGCTCCTCCGGCATCGGCCAGACCAGCCACCTGACCGGCGAACTGCTCAAGCAGCGCACGGGAACGGATGCCATTCACGTTCCCTATCGCGGTTCCACGCCGGCGACCACCGCGCTGCTGGCCGGTGAAACGACTTTCCAGTTCGACAACCTGACCCAGGCCCTGCCGCATATCCGGGCCGGCAAGCTGCGCCCGCTCGCCGTGACGTCGGCACGGCGAATCCCCAGCCTGCCCGAGGTGCCGACCATGGAGGAAACCGGGGTGGGCAACCTCTTGTCGACGGCGTGGATCGGCATCTTTGTGAAAGCCGGCACGCCGCCGGAGATCGCAGCCAGGCTGCATGAGCACCTGGTCGCGGTCCTGCGCGCCCCGGACGTGGTTACCGAAATCAGCCGGATGGGCGGTATTCCAGGCGGACAGGCACAGGAGAGATTCGCCGCCTTTGTCACGGCGGAACGCTTGCGCTGGAGCGAAACCATCAAGACATCGCAGCTGAGCCTGGATTGAGGTCAGGCGCTGCGCCTTATTTTCCGATGCAAAACCGCGTAAAGATCGTCCCCAGCAGATCATCACTGGTGAACTCACCCGTAATGCTGTTCAGGCAATCCTGTGCCAGCCGCAGTTCTTCGGCAAACAGGTCCAGCGCCTGCGCCTGGTGCTCGGCCTGCTCGGCGGCGATATCCAGGTGCGATTGCGCATTCCGCAGCGCCGTCAGGTGCCGCTCGCGCGCCAGGAAGTTGCCTTCATTGCCCGACTGCCAGCCCACCAGCCGCAGCAGCTCACGGCGCAGCAGTTCAATGCCGGCCCCGGTGCGCGCCGAGATCCAGATCTCGGTCGGGTTGGGGCCGTTGGCGGCGACCACGTGCGGGCGGTTGCCGCCGAAGACGACATCGCCAACCGCGGGCGCCTTGTCGATCTTGTTGACGATGCGCACGATCGGCGAGCCCGGCGGCAGCTGGCCGCTGAGCTGGTCGTCGATGGCGTCGTCAGTCTCTGACAGGCCATGGCGCAGGTAGTCGGTGGCGTCGACCAGGTGCAGCACGATGTCGGCGCGGCGGATGGCGTCCCAGGTGCGTTCGATGCCGATGCGCTCGACTTCGTCGGCGGCATGCTCGCGCAGGCCGGCGGTGTCGATGATATGCAGCGGGATGCCGTCGATCTGGATGGTCTCGCGCACGCGGTCGCGCGTGGTGCCGGCGATGGGCGTGACGATGGCCAGCTCCGCGCCGGCCAGCGCGTTCAGCAGCGACGACTTGCCCACGTTGGGCTGGCCCGCCAGCACCACCGACAGGCCCTCGCGCAGCAGCGCGCCCTGGCGCGCCTGCGCCAGCACGCCGCTCAGTTCGGTGCGGATGGTGGCAAGCTGGCCGCGCGCGTCGGACTGCTCCAGGAAATCGATCTCTTCTTCGGGGAAGTCCAGCGTGGCTTCGACCAGCATGCGCAGGTGGATGACCTTGTCCACAAGCTGGCGGATGGCGTTGGAGAATTCGCCCTCCATTGAACGCGCCGCCGAGCGCGCCGCGGCCTCGGTGCTGGCTTCGATCAGGTCGGCCACGGCCTCGGCCTGGGCCAGGTCGAGCTTGTCGTTGAGGAAGGCGCGCCGCGTGAACTCGCCGGGCTCTGCCAGGCGCAGGCCGATGCCGTCGCCCGCTTGCAGGCAGCGTGTCAGCAGCATCTGCATCACCACCGGCCCGCCGTGGCCCTGCAGCTCGAGCACTTCCTCGCCGGTATAGGAATTGGGCGCCGGGAAATACAGCGCCAGGCCGTGGTCGATGACCTTGCCATGGCCATCGAGGAACGGCAGGTAGGTGGCGTGGCGCGGCTTCAGTGCCTGGCCGCAGACGGAGCGCATCACGGGGCCAACATCGGGGCCCGACACGCGCACCACGCCGATGCCGCCGCGTCCGGGCGCGGTGGCGATGGCGGCAATGGGAACCTGGGGAGCAGTCATGGCGCTATTGTCGCAGATCGGGTGCGGTTGGCGTGGCACGCGGTGGGCAGGCCGCCATGGCGGGCGGGTGGTCAGCTGGCACCGGGCAGCGGGCGCGGCGGCGCCTCGTCCGGCATTGCCTGCGCCTGCAGGCAATCGGCCAGCAGCCGGCGCGCGACGATGCCGTCGACAAGGCGGCCGAGCTTTGCCTGCCCTTTGACCAGCTTGCGATGCAGGTCCCTGGTGTAGCGGGATGGCAGCACCGGCTCGAATGCCTCGATCACATAGCGCAGTCGCTTGCCGGCGATGCGCTGCTCATGCACCGCGCGGGGATCGCCGCGGCGTGCGGCCTTTGCCAGCGCGCGCAGGCGCTTGCGGCCGCGGCGCACGCGCTTGCGCGCAAAGGGCCCGAGGCGGCCACCGCCATTGCGGGCGCGGGCGGCCAGCTGGGCCAGGTGCGCCAGGTCGCGATGCAGCGCTGGCAGCGGCCAGTCACGGTAACCGGCCAGGGCCGCCAGCATGGTTTGCCGTGCGGTGTCGCGGCGCTCTCGGGCGGTGTCGGCGATGGCCGACAGCACGGTATCGTCCGGTTCCAGTTTGCGTGCCGGGGCAATGGTTTCGGCCAGGAATACGTCCCAGTCGCGCACGTCGCTGGTGGCGCGCGCCAGCATGCGCAGGTCATGCTTCCAGCGATCGCGCTCCTGCCGCGGCAACGACGGCCCCAGGGCCCAGAGCACCGCGCGCGCATGGCGCACCGCCACGCGCAGCGCGTGCAGGTCTTCGGGCTCGTCGCGGCGCAGCAACTGGGCCAGGCTCGCTTCGATGCGCGCCAGGCTTGCCTGCGTCAGCGCGGCAAAGGCCGCGGCGGGCCGCGTCTTGCGGCGCAGTGGGGGGGGATGGGTGTCGGCGATCATTGCGGGCTGCATGCGCTCAGGCGCGCACTCGGGTCGCGGATGCTTCCAGTGTAGGCGACGGCACGCCGGCCCGCTTCCGCGCGGCGTAACAGGCGCATGGATGGTTGACAGCCCCGCGCCTTCACGCTGCAATGCGCACATCCCGGTGATGCAGTGACCCGACAAGGAACAGCCATGACCACCGAACAGGAACGGCTTCTGCTGCGCGACACCATCGAGGCGGGCTTTCGCCAGGCCGCCTTTGTCAACGATGTCGGCATCACGCTGGCGGACTGCGGGCCCGGCTGGTGCGAATCCACGCTGGCCATTGCGCCGCGCCACCTGCAGCACGGCGGCATCGTCCATGCGGGCGTGCAGGCCACCATCGCGGACCACACCGCGGGCGCGGCGGCATCCACCATCCTGGAGGCAGGCCAGCACGTGGTCACCGCGGAGTTCAAGATCAACCTGCTCAGGGCCGTGCGCAGCGAACGGCTGCGCTGCCGTGCCGATGTGCTCAAGTCCGGCCGTTCGATCATCGTGGTGGAGGCGGATGTCTTCGCCGACGTCCACGGTGAATCGGTGCTGGTCAGCCGCCTGAACGCCACCATGAGCGTGCTGGACCTGGCCTGAGCCCCCTCCCACCGTTGAAAGGAAGCGATCCATGATCGACCACACCGGCGTAAGCGTCAGTGACTACGGCAAGAGCCGCGCCTTCTACCAGGCGGCGCTGGGCGCCATCGGCTATGTGCTGGACAAGGAATTCCCGGCCAGCGTCACCGGCAGCACCGATGTCGCAGGCTTCGGCCCACCGGGGCAACCCGACTTCTGGATCCACCGCGGCACGCCCAACCAGCCGCCGCTGCATGTGGCCTTCCGCGTGGACAGCCGCGAGACCGTCGATGCCTTCCATCGCGCGGCGCTGGCCGCGGGCGGGCGCGACAACGGCGCGCCGGGCATCCGCGCGCACTACCACCCCAACTACTACGGCGCCTTCGTGCTGGATCCGGACGGGCACAACATCGAAGCGGTGTGCCACAAGCCGGCGTAGGGCTGGCCTCAGCGCGTCGCGACGATAAACAGGCGCGGGAACGGCAGCAGCACCGACCCGTCCGGCAGCGCCGGGTACGCCTTGGCAATCTCGGTCTGGTAGCGCGCCAGGTAGGCGGCGCGCTCGGCCTCGTCCAGCGGTTGCAGGAAGGGGCGCAGGCCGCTGCCCTTGAACCACTCCACCACCGCGGCCGGGCCGTCCGCCAGCGGATGGTGGTACGTGGTCAGCCATACGTCCACGCGCTGGCACAGCGGGCGCAACAGCTCGTAGTACCACTGCGCCGGGGCACGCTCGGCGCGGGCCTTGCTGGCGCCGGCGAGCTTTTCTGCCCACGGGCTTTCCGTCGCCACCTGGCGCATCAGCCGGTGCGCGGGTTCTTCCAGGTTGTCCGGCATCTGCACGGCCAGCGTGCCGCCGGGAGCGAGCCTGGATACCAGTGCCGGGAACAGGCTGGCGTGGTCAGGCAGCCACTGCAGCACGGCATTGGCCAGGATCACGTCATAGGGCCCGGCCTCGTCCCAGGCGCCGATGTCGGCCACGCGGAACTGCACCGCGGGCAGGCGCTTGCGCGCCGCATCGACCATGTCCTGCGAGCTGTCCAGCCCGGTCACCGACGCCCCCGTATAGCGCGCCAGCAGCACCTCGGTGGAGTTGCCCGGCCCGCAGCCGATATCCACCGCGCTGCGCGCGATCTCATTGGGGATGGCAGCCACCAGGTCGCGGACCGGGCGGGTGCGTTCGTCTTCGAAGGCGACGTATTGGTGGGCGGACCAGCTCATGGGGGATCTCCTGACTTTTAGAGCAGGCCAGTAGGATACGCCTGCCGCAGCGGTTCGCTGGCCCTGTCAGCCAGCCCTTACCCCAGCTTCTTCTTCAGCAGCTCATTCACCTGCGCCGGATTGGCCTTGCCCTTGGTCGCCTTCATCGCCTGCCCGACCAGCGCATTGAACGCCTTCTCCTTGCCCGCGCGGAATTCCTCGACCGACCTGGCGTTGGCAGCCAGCACGTCGTCGATGATCTTCTCCAGCTCGCCGGTGTCGGACATCTGCTTCAGGCCCTTGGCCGCGATGATGGCGTCGGCATCGCCGCCGTGCTCGCCGGCCCACATCGCCGGGAACACGTCCTTCTTGGCGGTGTTGTTCGATACCGTGCCGTCGGCGATGCGCGCGAGCAGCCTGGCCAGTTGCGCCGGCGTGACCGGTGCGGCGTCGATGGCGATGCCTTCGCGGTTCAGCTGCGAGGCCACGTCGCCCATCAGCCAGTTGGCCGCGGGCTTGGCGTTGGCGGCGCCGGCGTCGGCCACCACGGCCTCGTAGTAGGCGGCGAAGGCCTTGGTCGCGGTCAGCGTGGTGGCGTCATAGGCCGACAGGCCGTACTGCGAGACAAAGCGCGCCTGCATCGCCACCGGCAGTTCCGGCAGCTCGCCGCGCACGCGCTCGACCCAGCTCGCGTCGATTTCCAGCGGCATCAGGTCGGGGTCTGGGAAGTAGCGGTAATCGTGCGCGTCTTCCTTGGTGCGCATGGCGCGCGTTTCGCCCGTTTCCGGGTCGAACAGCACGGTGGCCTGCTGGATCTTGCGGCCGTCCTCGATCTCGGCGATCTGCCACTGCACTTCGTACTCGATGGCCTGCTGCAGGAAGCGGAACGAATTCAGGTTCTTGATTTCGCGGCGGGTGCCGAATTCCTTCTGGCCGAGCGGGCGCACCGACACGTTGGCGTCGCAGCGGAAGCTGCCTTCCTGCATGTTGCCATCGCAGATGCCCAGCCACACCACCAGCGAGTGCAGCGCCTTGGCATAGGCCACGGCTTCGGCGGCGCTGCGCATGTCGGGCTCGGTGACGATTTCCAGCAGCGGGGTGCCGGCGCGGTTCAGGTCGATGCCGGTCATGCCGGCGAAGTCTTCGTGCAGGGACTTGCCCGCGTCTTCTTCCAGGTGGGCGCGGGTCAGGTTGACGGTCTTTTCGTAGAACTCGCCCTTCCTGCCTTCGACCTGGATGGTGATGGTGCCGCCCTGTACCACCGGGATCTCATACTGGCTGATCTGGTAGCCCTTGGGCAGGTCGGGGTAGAAGTAGTTCTTGCGCGCAAAGACGCTGCGCGGCGAAATGGTGGCGCCGATCGCCAGGCCGAACTGGATGGCGCGCTCGACCGCGCCCTTGTTGAGCACCGGCAGCACGCCCGGCAGCGCCAGGTCCACCGGCGAGGCCTGCGTGTTGGCCTCGGCCCCGAAGGCGGTGGAGGTGCCGGAAAAAATCTTGGAGGCCGTCGAAAGCTGAGCGTGCGTTTCGAGGCCGATCACCACTTCCCATTGCATGGCGGTATTCCTGTTCGGTTCTTTCGGTTCTGTCTGTTGCGGTGGAGCGGCGCAGCCGCCCCGGGGTTCAGTCTGGTCTTGCCCCGGCCCTCAGGGGTCGGGGCTGGCAAGCCATGAGTCGAGCTGGGCCAGCGCGGCCACGCGGGCCACCGCATCGCCGCCGACGGTGACGCCCTGGGTCTTGCGCATGCCCGCCGGTACGTCGCGGCGCATATGCAGCTCGCTGGTGCCGTCAAAGCCGTGATAGGCGCCGGGGTAGATCTCCAGCCGGAAGCGCGCGCCCGGCTGGCGCGCCAGCACCGCGCTTTGCAGCATGGCGCAGCGGGTGGCGGGCGTCCAGTCGTCGGCGCCGCCGATCATCAGCAGCATAGGCGCGCGCAGGCGGAAGTTGTGCTGCTGCACGGCGCGCCTGCAGCCCGGGTAGAACGCCACCGCACGCTCCACCTGGGGCGTGCCGGCCGGCCACGGGCGGCTGGCATCGACGGTGGCCAGCACCGCCTGCGCGCCGTTGGACCAGCCCAGCAGCACGATACGCGCGGTGTCGACCGCCGGCTGCTGCGCCACCCAGCGCAGCGCGGCCAGCGCATCGGCGCGGCGCGTGCGGTCGTCGATGCCGCGCGCGTCGATGGGTTCGGAGCAGATGCCGTGGGGCCTGCCGCGCGCGCTGAAGCTGTCGGGCATCAGCACGGCATAGCCGCGCTCGTTCAGCCAGTGCGCGTATTCGCGGTAGCGTTGCTGCAGCAGTCCGGAAACGTCCGCCTGGGCGGTTCCGGCGGCACCCGCCGCGCTCGCGCGCGCGGGGCGCGCGGACAGCAGGCCGCCGCAGCCGTGCAACGCCACCACCACCGGCAGCGCGCGCGGGGTGGCGCCCTCGCGCGGCAGGAACCAGTAGGCGGTGAGCGCGGGCGTGGCCGCATCGCCGCGCAGCTGGACACGCTGCGCCGGCACGGGTGCCGTGGCCGCGGATCCTGGCGCGGCCCGGCTCACCGCATTCGGCGCCAGCACGCCGGCGGGCGTCAGCGGCGCCGGCTGCGCCAGCGCGGGCGCGGGCAGTTCCGGTGTATGCGCGGATGCGCCGGCCAGCCATGCGCCCAGCCCCAGTGCCACCGCGGCGCGCAGCACCGCCACCGCCGGACGGGCGGTGCGCGGTGAGCGTTGCGGGGTGGCGGGTGCGTGGGTCATGGCCGGCTTCGGTGGCTTCAGCGCGTGCGGGCGCAGGCGCCGCTGCCCGGCTCGAACATCACGGGCCAGGCTTCTTCGTAGACGCCGGGGGTGCAGCGCTGCTGGCAGTTGGCGTGCGCCAGCGTAACGCGGCGCGGGTCCTGCCAGACCATCAGCTTGCAGCCGCTGCCGTCATTGGCGCGCAGCTCGATATGCGGCTTCTTCTGGACCTGGCGGAAGTCCGCCAGGTTGAAGCTGCACGAGCCGCGCTTGCCTACCCACAGCTTCCACGACAGCTGCTGCACGCTGTTGTCCGACACGCGCAGCTGGGCGTCTTCGCGGAAGCCGTCTTCCTCGGTGCGGCGGCAGTCGCCGGCCAGGTCGATGTCGCGGCTGGCGATTGGAGCGGGCCGGCCCAGCCCGCCCGGCAGCGGGATGCAGCCGGCCACCGCCGCGGCGAGCGCGGCCGCGGCCATCAGGCGCAGGGTCAGCGAGGAGCGCGCGGTCATGTTCATGCCTTGCCCGGACGGCGCAGGTGCCAGTCGGTCGCCTGCTGGAACGCGTGCGCGGTCTGCAGCAGGCGCGCCTCGTCGAAGTAGTTGCCGATCAGCTGCAGGCCCACCGGCATGCCGGCCTCGCCAAAGCCGCACGGCACGCTCATGCCGGGCAGGCCGGCCAGGCTGGTCGACAGCGTGAAGATATCGGCCAGGTACATCTGCACCGGGTCCGAGGTCTTCTCGCCCAGTTTCCACGCCACCGTCGGCGCCACCGGCCCCATGATCACGTCGCACTGGGCGAAGGCACGCTGGAAGTCGTCGGCGATGATGCGGCGGATCTTCTGCGCCTGCAGGTAGTAGGCGTCGTAGTAGCCATGCGACAGCACATAGGTGCCGACCATGATGCGGCGCTTGACCTCGGCGCCGAAGCCTTCGGCGCGGCTCTTCTTGTACATGTCGAGCAGGTCGCGGTATTCGGCCGCGCGGTGGCCGTAGCGCACGCCGTCAAAGCGCGACAGGTTGGACGAGGCCTCGGCCGGCGCGATCACGTAGTACACCGGGATCGACAGCTCGGTCTTTGGCAGCGTCACCTCGACCAGCGTGGCGCCCAGCTTTTCATACTCGGCCAGCGCGGCGCGCACGGCCTGCTCGACGTCGGCCGACAGGCCCTTGCCGAAGTATTCCTTCGGCAGGCCGATGCGCAGGCCGGCGAGCGGGCGCTCGGTAGTGGCGCCGGCGCGCGGCTGGCCCAGCAGGCGGGTGTAGTCCTCGTCCACGCCGCCCTGCGCGGGCGTGATGCTGGTGGAGTCCCTGGGGTCGAAGCCGGCCATGGCGTTGAGCAGCAGCGCGCAGTCTTCGGCGCTATGGGCCATCGGGCCGGCCTGGTCCAGCGACGAGGCGAAGGCGATCATGCCGTAGCGCGACACGCGGCCGTAGGTCGGCTTGATGCCGGTGATGCCCGAGAACGACGACGGCTGGCGGATCGAGCCGCCGGTGTCGGTGCCGGTGGCGGCGGGGGCCAGGCCGGCGGCCACGGCCGCGGCCGAGCCGCCCGACGAGCCGCCGGGCACGCGGCTGGTGTCCCAGGGGTTGCGCACCGGGCCGAAATGCGAGTTCTCGTTGGACGAGCCCATCGCGAACTCGTCCATATTGGTCTTGCCCAGCGTGACCATGCCGGCCGCGGCCATGCGTTCGACCACGGTGGCGTCGAACGGGCTTTCATAGTTGGCCAGCATCTTCGAGCCGGCGGTGGCACGCCAGCCGCGCGTGACGAACACGTCCTTGTGCGCGATCGGCACGCCGGTCAGCGGCGCGGCCTCGCCGCGGGCGCGGCGTTCATCGGCGGCGCGCGCCTGCGCCAGGGTCCGCTCGGCATCGACGTGGATAAACGCGTTGAGCGCGGCGGCCTGCTCGATGCGGGCCAGGTACTCGCGTGCGAGTTCCTCGGCGGAGACGGAGCGCGCGGCCAGCGCATCGGCTAGCTGGCGCAGGGAGGTCACGGAATCAGCGGAAAAGGGCATGACAGTCGGTTGGCATCAGGGGGTGGCGTACTGGCGGATGGCCGGCGCCGGACAGGCATGCACGGGTGCGTCGGGTCCGGGCCGGGCGGCGGTCATTCGATGACCTTGGGCACCAGGTACAGGCCGTCTTCGGTGGCCGGCGCGGGGCGCTGGTAGTCGGCGCGGCGGTCGGATTCGGTGACCACGTCCTCGCGCAGGCGCTGGACCATGTCGCGCACGGCTGACAGCGGGTGGGCCAGCGGCTCGATGCCGCTGGTGTCGACCGCCTGCATCTGCTCGACCAGCGAGAAAAAGTTGTTCAGCTGCGCAAGCGTCTGGGCGGCCTCGTCATCGCTGATTTCGATGCGGGCCAGGTGGGCGATGCGCTTGACGTCGGATAGAGCGAGGGCCATGGCGTGGTGGTTCGGATGCTCGGATGCGGGGGCGCGGGCTGCGCCGGCGGCTGGCTCATGGGGCGGCTGCGTCGCACGGCCCGTGGCCTGACCGGGGGCGCCGGAGTGGCGCCCCGGAGTCGTCGGAATTACAGGTATTTTCAGGCTGTAAACGCCCGAAGCAGCAGGAATTATAAGGTATCATTGCGAGTTACCGACCCTTGGCAACGCTTACGCCACATGGCCGCAGGCCGGCGCGCTTGCGCCTGGCATCCGCAGGCGCCCGAAGGGCGGACCTGGGTCCTCTGATTAGGCCTCTGCAGCCGGCCAGCGCATGTCGCAGTGATTCGATATGGTGCGCCGGTGCCTGCACATTTCCGCGAACTTTTCCGCGGGGTCTAATCAAAGGTTCCCGTAGGGCCGGCGCGCGCGGTGCGCCGGCGATTGCCGTTCCCATTCCATCCCGGCCCGGGCAGCCCCGTGCCGGACGGCGGGCGGACCGGGAAGCCGGGAACCATTCCGTATTCAACACAACGTATTTCGTGGCCGGGCCGTTCGCGGTGCCGGCCGCTTCGCCTACCCGCGAACACCACCACAGACAGGATTCCTGATGTTCGGATTTCTCCGCAGCTACTTCTCCAACGACCTGGCGATCGACCTCGGCACCGCCAACACGCTGATCTACATGCGCGACAAGGGCATCGTGCTGGACGAGCCCTCGGTCGTCGCGATCCGCCAGGAAGGCGGCCCCAACGCCAAGAAGACCATCACGGCGGTGGGCAAGGAAGCCAAGCAGATGCTGGGCAAGGTGCCGGGCAATATCGAGGCGATCCGCCCGATGAAGGACGGCGTGATCGCCGACTTCACCGTCACCGAGCAGATGCTCAAGCAATTCATCAAGATGGTGCACGACAGCAAGCTGCTGCGCCCGAGCCCGCGCATCATCATCTGCGTGCCGTGCGGCTCGACCCAGGTCGAGCGCCGCGCCATCCGCGAATCGGCGCTGGGCGCCGGTGCCAGCCAGGTCTACCTGATCGAGGAGCCGATGTCGGCTGCGATCGGCGCCGGCCTGCCGGTGTCCGAGCCGTCGGGCTCGATGGTGGTGGATATCGGCGGCGGCACCACTGAGGTGGGCATCATCTCGCTGGGTGGCATGGTCTACAAGGGTTCGGTGCGCGTGGGCGGCGACAAGTTCGACGAGGCCATCGTCAACTACATCCGCCGCAACTACGGCATGCTGATCGGCGAACAGACCGCCGAAGCGATCAAGAAGGAAATCGGCTCGGCCTTCCCGGGCTCCGAAGTCCGCGAGATGGAAGTCAAGGGCCGCAATCTGTCCGAAGGCATCCCGCGCGCCTTCACCGTGTCGTCCAATGAAATCCTCGAAGCCCTTACCGATCCGCTGAACCAGATCGTTTCGGCGGTGAAGATCGCGCTGGAACAGACCCCGCCCGAACTGGGCGCCGACATCGCCGAGCGCGGCATGATGCTGACCGGCGGCGGCGCGCTGCTGCGCGACCTGGACCGCCTGCTGGCGGAAGAAACCGGCCTGCCGGTGCTGGTGGCCGAAGACCCGCTGACCTGCGTGGTGCGCGGTTCCGGCATGGCGCTGGAACGCATGGACAAGCTCGGCAGCATCTTCTCCTACGAGTAAGAAGGACGCTCACGTGGCGATGCGCGGCCTGCCGGATCCAGCGATCAGGGCGGCGTCGCGGCGCCTCATCCGCCGGGGCCGGGCCCTGGCAGTTCCCGCCGCCCGGCCGTGCCGCTCCCGTCCCCGCAAGGGACCCGGGCGCGGCACGGCGGGCGGCGGGGCGTTTCCGCGTGGGCTTTGGCCTTTGTTCGGGTAAATGGATTACTCCCCTCCGCCGCTCTTCAAGCAAGGCACCTCGGCTGTCGCCAGGCTGGTCCTGTACGTGGGTATCGCGCTGGCGCTGCTGGTGGTCGATGCCCGTTTCGACGCGCTCAGCGTGGGCCGGCAGGTTGCCGCCACCGTGCTGATGCCGGTCGAACGCCTGGTGCTGACGCCGCGCGACGCACTGCGCACGATGTTCGACTATGCGCAGTCGTCGGCGATGCTCGCCACCGAAAACCGCGAACTGCGCCAGAACGCCGTGCAGCAGGCCCAGGCCTCGGTGCGCCAGGCGCAGCTGGAGTCCGAGAACAACCAGCTGCGCAAGCTGCTCGGGCTGGCGCAGCAGTCGGCCACGCCGGTGACGGCCGCCGAGATCCTGTATGACGCGCGCGATCCCTACACCCAGCGTATCGTGATCGACAAGGGCAGCCAGCACGGCCTGCGCGCCGGCTACCCGGTGATCGACGAGCGCGGCGTGGTGGGGCAGGTCACGCGCGTGTCGCCGTTCCAGTCCGAGGTGACGCTGCTCACCGACAAGGACCAGGCCATCCCCGTGCAGGTGGTGCGCAACGGGCTGCGCAGCGTGGCCTTCGGCGGCGCGCGCGCGGGCCAGCTGGACCTGCGCTTCATGGCCGCCGCCGCCGACCTGCAGCAGGGCGACCTGCTGGTGACCTCGGGCCTGGACGGCACCTACCCGCCGGGCCTGCCGGTGGCAAAGATCGTCCATATCGAGCGCAAGGCCGATACCGCGTTTTCGCGCGTGTACTGCGAGCCGGTGGCCGGCGTGCGCGCGCACCGCCTGCTGCTGGTGGTGCGCTACGACGCGGCCATTCCCGCGCGGGAAACGGTCGAGGCCAAGCCGGAGGCGCCGGTCAAGGGCGCCAAGTCCGCTGCGGCACGCGCTGCCGCCGATAGCGCAGCGGCTGCCAAGGCCGCACCCGCCAAGGAGGCACCACGGTGACCAATCCCCAATACCTGCTGCGGCCGGTCAATCCCGCCTTTATCGCCTTCAGCTTCGTGCTGGCGTTCCTGTTCAACCTGATGCCCTGGGGCACCACGCTGTGGGTCCCCGACATGGTGGCGCTGGTGCTGGTGTTCTGGAACATCCACCAGCCGCGCAAGGTGGGCATGGGCGTGGCCTTCCTGCTGGGCCTGCTGATGGACGTGCACGATGCCCGGCTGCTGGGCGAGCACGCACTGGCCTACACTCTGCTGGCCTACTTCGCCATCACCATCCACCGCCGCGTGCTGTGGTTCACCGTCTATACCCAGGCGCTGCACGTGCTGCCGCTGCTGTTCGTCGTGCACGCGGTGCCGGTGCTGATCCGGCTGGCCATGGGCGCGCCGCTGCCGGGCTGGCAACTGCTGCTGGCACCGGCGATCGAGGCGCTGCTGTGGCCGCTGGCCACCAGCCTGCTGCTGGCGCCGCAGCGCCGTTCGAGCGATGTCGACGAGACGCGTCCGATCTGACGCCGCACGCACCTGACCGCACCTAAACGCTCATCCCTGGCCAACGCAGTACCATGACCGAAATCCGCAACGTCGAACTGGAAATCGGCCGCTTCCGCATCCGCGTGGCGGCCGCGGCCCTGTTCACGGTGATCTGCTTTGGCCTGCTGTTCACGCGCTTCCTGTGGCTGCAGTGGTACAAGCATGACCAGTACTCGGCCAAGGCCGAGGACAATCGCATCTCGGTGGCGCCGATCGAGCCCAACCGCGGCATCATCATGGACCGCAACGGGATCGTGCTGGCGCGCAATTATTCCGCGTACACGCTGGAGATCACGCCGTCCAAGCTGGGCGATACGCTGGACAACACCATCGAAGGCCTGTCGGCGCTGGTGGATATCCAGCCGCGCGACCGGCGCCGCTTCAAGCGGCTGATGGAAGAGTCGCGCAGCTTTGAAAGCCTGCCGATCCGCAGCCAGCTGAGCGACGAGGAAGTGGCGCGCTTCTCCGCGCAGCGCTTCCGCTTCCCGGGCGTGGATGTGCGCGCGCGGCTGTTCCGGCAGTACCCGCTGGGCGAGTCGGCTTCGCACGTGATCGGCTACCTGGGCCGCATCTCGCAGCGCGACCAGGAACGCATCGAGGCCATGGACGAGGCCAACGATGCCGACGGCGCCAAATACGATCCGCGCAAGGACGCCGACAACTACAAGGGCACCAACTACATCGGCAAGATCGGCCTGGAGCAGAGCTACGAGAGCGAGCTGCACGGCCTGACCGGCTTCGAGGAAGTGGAAGTGAGCGCGGGCGGGCGCCCCATCCGCACGCTTTCGACCTCACCCGCCACGCCTGGCAACAACCTGATCCTGTCGCTGGACATCCGCCTGCAGCAGCTGGCCGAGGCACTCTACGGCAACCGCCGCGGCGCACTGGTGGCGATCGAGCCGTCCACCGGCGACATCCTGGCCTTTGTCTCCAAGCCGACCTACGACCCCAACCTGTTCGTCGAGGGCATCGACACCAATACCTGGAACGAGCTCAACAACTCGCCCGACAAGCCACTGCTGAACCGCCCGCTGCGCGGCACCTACCCGCCGGGCTCGACCTACAAGCCGTTCATGGCGCTGGCCGCGCTGACCACCGGCAAGCGCACCGCGGCCTGGGGCATGTCCGACCCCGGCTTCTTCACGCTGGGCAACCATACCTTCCGCGACGACAAGCCGGGCGGCCATGGCTGGGTCGACATGCACAGCTCGATCGTGCATTCGTGCGACACCTACTACTACGCGCTGGCGCGCGACATGGGCGTCAACGGCATCCATGACTTCATGAAGCCGCTGGGCTTCGGCCAGATCACGGGCATCGACATCGAGGGCGAAAGCCGCGGCATCCTGCCGTCGACCGACTGGAAGCGCAAGGCGTACCGCAAGCCCGAGCAGCAGAAGTGGTACGACGGCGAGACCATCTCGCTGGGCATCGGCCAGGGCTACAACAGCTTCACCATCCTGCAGCTTGCGCAGGCCACCTCGGTCATCGTCAACGACGGCAAGGTGATGAAGCCCCACCTGGTCAAGGCCGTGGAGGATGCGGTCACGCGCAAGCGCACGCTGACCGTGCCCAAGGAAAGCTACACGATCCCGCTCAAGCAGGCCGACATCAACGTGATCAAGCGCGCCATGGTGGCGGTGACGCATTCCGGCACGGCCGCGCGCGTGTTCGCCGGCGCCGCCTACGAATCGGCGGGCAAGACCGGCACGGCGCAGACCTACAGCCTGGCCAAGGGCGAGAAGTACAACCACCACGCGCTGGACGAGCGCAAGCGCGACCACTCGCTGTACACGGCCTTCGCGCCCGCGGACAACCCCAGGATCGCGATTGCGCTGATCGTCGAGAACGCCGGCTTCGGCGCCGCGGTGGCCGCGCCGATCGCGCGCAAGGTGATGGACTACTACCTGACCGGCAAATGGCCGGCGGAGCTGGAAGCCATCGCGCCGCCGGAAGCCGAGCGCATGGCGGGCCGCCCGCCGGTGGCAACGCCGAGCGTGTTCACCACCGGCCAGACCGCCAGCATTGCCAGCGCCACGGTGATGTCGAGCGGCAGCGCGCCGGCCAGCGGCGCGGCCGCCAGCGAGGTCGCCGCGGCGTCGGGCGCGCATGCCGGGGCGTCTGACGCGATCGCGGCGGCGCTGGACCCGGCCGCGATCGCACCGGCCTCGGCCGTGCAGACGCTGGATGAACGCATGCTGCAGGCGCTGGGCCACAGCAAGCCGAAGGTGCCGCCGCCGGCTTCCGCGCCGGTCGTGCCGGCCAAGGCGCCCGCGCCCAAACCACGCGTCAAGCCCGTGGCTGCCAAGGCAGCCAGCGGTGCCGACGCCACTCGCTGAAGGAGACGCGCATGGATCGACGCCGCGTCCTGTCCCTGATCAAGACCGCGCTGACCGGTTTTGACAAACCACTCTCGCTGATCGTCTTCCTGCTGTTCGCCACTGGCATCGTGGCGCTGTACTCGGCCGCCATCGACATGCCGGGCCGGGTTGAGGATCAGCTGCGCAATATCCTGCTGTCTTATGTGGTGATGATCGTGATCGCCTACCTGCCTACGCAGACGCTGATGCGGGTGGCGGTGCCGATCTACACGGTCGGAGTGGCGCTGCTGATCGCGGTGGCCATGTTCGGCCTGATCCGCAAGGGCGCGCGCCGCTGGCTCTATGTCGGCATGGTGATCCAGCCGTCCGAGATCATGAAGATCTCGATGCCGCTGATGCTGGCCTGGTATTTCCAGAAGCGCGAGGGCGTGATCAAGTGGTTCGACTTCGTGGTGGCGCTGGGGCTGCTGCTGATCCCGGTCGGCCTGATCGCCAAGCAGCCTGACCTGGGCACGGCACTGCTGGTGATGGCCGCGGGCGTGTACGTGATCTACTTCGCCGGCCTGTCGTGGCGGCTGATCCTGCCGCTGCTGGGGCTGCTGGTGGTGGCGATCACGCTGCTGATCACGTTCCAGAACGATATGTGCGCGCCGGGCGTGAACTGGCCGGTGCTGCACGACTACCAGCAGCACCGCGTCTGCACGCTGCTGGACCCGACCAGCGATCCGCTCGGCAAGGGCTTCCACACGATCCAGTCGATCATCGCCATCGGCTCCGGCGGGGTCGAGGGCAAGGGCTGGCTCAAGGGCACGCAGACGCACCTGGAATTCATCCCGGAAAAGCACACCGACTTTATCTTCGCGGTGTACTCGGAAGAGTTCGGCCTGATCGGCAATGCGGTGCTGCTGGTGCTGTACCTGCTGCTGATCTTTCGCGGCCTGTTTATCGCGGCCAATGCGCCGACGCTGTTCTCGCGGCTGCTGGCGGGATCGATCACGCTGATCTTCTTCACCTATGCCTTCGTCAACATGGGCATGGTCAGCGGCATCCTGCCGGTGGTGGGCGTGCCGCTGCCGCTGATGAGCTATGGCGGCACCGCACTGGTGACGCTGGGCGCGGGCATCGGCATTCTGATGAGCATTTCGCGGCAGAAGCGGCTGATCCAGACGTAGCGCAGCCTGCGTAAAAAGGGGGCCGCGGCTGTGCCGCCGGTCCCCTTTGCTAAACTGCCACCCACTTTACCTCTACCGGTCCACGCCCCATGAACGCCCAAGACGTTGCCGCCTACCTGCAGAGCCACCCCGAATTCTTCGAAGAACACGCCGAGCTGCTGGCCGCGGTGCAGCTGACCAGCCCGCACAGCCACCGCGCCGTGTCGCTGCAGGAACGCCAGATGGAAATCCTGCGCGAGAAGAACAAGGGCCTGGAGCTGCGCCTGGCGGACCTGGTCCGCCACGGCCATGACAACGACCGCACCCAGCAACGCATGCATGCCTGGCAGCTGCGCCTGCTGGCCGAAGCCGATTCGCACGCGCTGCCCTATGCAGTGCAGGACGGCCTGCAGCAGGTGTTCGATGTGCCGGCGGTGGCGCTCAGGCTGTGGGATGTCGCCGAGCAATACGTCCATATGGAAGTGGCGCAGGGCGCCAGCGAAGACCTGCGCATCTTTGCCGAAGGCCTGCGTGCGCCGTACTGCGGCAGCAACGGCGGCTTCGAGGCCGCGGGGCTGCTGGAGCGCGACGATATCACCTCGCTGGCGATGGTGACGCTGCGCGTGCCGGTGCGTGCCGGCGATGCCGAGGCCGGTGCCGACGTGCGCGGCGCAGCCTTTGGCCTGCTGGTGCTGGGCTCGCCCGATCCGCGCCGTTTCCACGAAGGCATGGGCACCGCCTACCTGTCGCAGATCGGCGAAGTCGCCGG
The DNA here is from genome assembly GCF_016127575.1 of Cupriavidus necator. Classification (NCBI taxonomy): domain Bacteria; kingdom Pseudomonadati; phylum Pseudomonadota; class Betaproteobacteria; order Burkholderiales; family Burkholderiaceae; genus Cupriavidus; species Cupriavidus necator. Next base: position 1,380,721 of record NZ_CP066018.1, on the reverse strand, counting down.
CGCCGCGCTGCACCGGCTGCGCGACTGAGGCGCGGCGGCCCACGCCTGACGCCATGACTGCACGCCGGCCGCCCCGCAGCGTGGTTGCGGATATCGCTCCTGCCAGCGACGGCCCGCCGCCGGCACCCGAGCCGCTGGTCACACGCTACCTGGACTGGCTGCGCGGCAGCCGCAAGCTGGCCGAGCACACGCTGACCAGCTACAGCCGCGACCTGCGCGTGCTGCAGGGGCACGCGGCGCGTTATGCACCCGGCGTGGCCCTGCTGGCACTGCAGACCCACCATATCCGCAACTTTGCCGCGCGGCTGCATGGCGCCGGGCTGGTCGGCACCAGCATCGCGCGCACCTTGTCGGCCTGGCGCGGTTTCTTCCAGTGGGCGGCGCGCCACGGCCATGGCGTCACGGTGAACCCGGTCGACGGCGTGCGCGCGCCGCGCTCTGGCCACGCACTGCCCAAGGCCTTGTCGGTCGAACATGCGGTGGCACTGGTCGCGCATCCTGCCGGCACGGATGCCCAGGCACTGCGCGACCAAGCGGTCCATGAGCTGTTCTATTCAAGCGGGCTGCGGCTGTCCGAGCTGGTGCAGCTGGACCTGCGCTATGCCGATGCCGACGGCTACCGCTCCAGCGGCTGGCTCGACCTGGCCGGAGCGGAAGTCACCGTGACCGGCAAGGGTTCGCGCCAGCGCTCGGTGCCGGTCGGCAGCAAGGCCATCGAGGCGCTGCGTGCCTGGCTGGCGGTGCGCGACACGCTGCTGCGCCCAGGCGCCTTGCCGGAAGATGCCCACGCCTTGTTCCTCGGCCCGCGCGGGCGGCGCCTGTCGATGCGCACGGTGCAGTTGCGGCTCAAGCAACAGGCGCTGCGCGCCGGCGTGCCGGCCGATGTGCATCCCCATATGCTGAGGCACTCATTTGCCACCCACGTGCTGCAGTCGTCGGGGGACCTGCGCGCGGTGCAGGAGATGCTGGGCCATGCCAGCATTTCGACCACGCAGGTCTATACCGCGCTCGATTTCCAGCATCTGGCGAAGGTCTACGACAAGGCCCATCCGCGGGCCGGCCGGGCGCGCGCCAGGCCGGCGGCGGACGCAGCCGCCGATCCTGCTGACTCCGGCGAAGCGTCGGAAGACTAGTTCACTCCCACTGCGCCAGCACCTCGCGGAAGCGCTCGATCTCGGGCAGCAGCCAGCCGCGGAACGCCTGCACCTTGGGCAGGTTCAATGAGCCCGGGGCGCATACGAAGTACAGCAGCCATGGACAGGGGATGCTGACATCGAACAGCCGCACCACGCGCCCGGCCAGCAGGTCGTTGTAGGCCAGCGAGGAGCGGATCAGCGCAATGCCCTGGCCTTCGGACGCGGCCTGCAGCAGCAGCGAGGAATCTTCCAGCAGCAGGCCCTTGCGCGGCTCGGGCCAGTCCAGCCCGGCGGCCTCGAACCACGGCTTCCACGGATCGCCCTCGCCGCGCAGCAGCGGCAGCCCCGCCATGTCCTGCGGCCGCTCGGGCAGGCGGCCGCCATTGAAGCCGGGGCTGCAGACCGGGAAGAAGACGTCGTCCAGCAGCCGCTCCACATACAGGCCGGGATAGTCGCCGCTGCCCATGCGCAGCGCGATATCGACTTCCTCATGCGCAAAGTTGACCAGCGTGTTCGACGACAGCAGCTCGACATCCAGCTCCGGGTGGCGCTCGATAAAGCTGCCGATGCGCGGCGTCAGCCAGCGCGCGGCAAACGACGGCATGGTGCTGATGGTCAGGCGCTTGTCGCGGTTGCCGGCCTGCAGCGCGCGCGTGGCATCGGCGATCTGCAGCAGCGCGTCACGCACGCGCTCGGCATAGAGGCGCCCCGACGGCGTCAGCGCGACACGCTTGCCGTGGCGCTCGAACAGCGGCATGCCCAGTTCGTCTTCCAGCGCGCGGATCTGGTGGCTGACCGCGCCGTGCGTGACAAACAGCTCCGTGGCCGCGCGCGAAAAGCTCTCGTGCCGCGCCGCGGCCTCGAAGGCGCGCAGCGCGGTCAGCGCCGGCAGGCGCGGCAGCTCGCGGTGCCAGCCGCGCGGCAGGTCCTTTTCCCAGGCGCTCTTCCATGCCATGGTGGTCTCCAGGCGGTCGTGTGTATGTGAGTTTGTCTAACAAGAACAAAGAAAATATATCGTTTTGATAGTGGCCGGGCAATCACTAATATTCCATCACCGGCCCCCGCAGTAGTCATTTACTTCACGGCGATATTCAGAGGATTTAACTGGCCTGGTCCCCTTGCCGGGCCAGTTCCGGTACCCCGCCGCGAATTCGTACTGGGTTTGGCGTATCCCCGCCGAGGCCGGCTGAACGGAGAACCACCATGAAAACCGTGCTCACAACGACCGTGTTCACCCTGAATCCTGGCGAAGTCACCACGCTGTCGGTGCATGCTGCCCAGCGCCTGCATGTCGAAGAGGCCCGCGGCGCTGACGTATGGCTGACCCGCGAGAAAGATTCAGAGGACTACTGGCTGCGTTGTGGCGGCAGCCTGCTGCTGCGCTCGGGTGACGAGGTGGTGCTGAGCGTTGACCCGCGTGCGCTGCACCCGGTGCGCCTCGCCCTGATCGCGGAAGCCCGCCGCCCGGCGCTGGCGCTGGCTGATGTGCCGCACCTGGTATATCGCAGCCTGCGCCGTCTGGTTCGAGGCACGGAGTGGACGCCTAACCAGGACCAGGTCACCGCATCCTGAGGCGAAGGCCGGCGGGGCATCGTCCGCATCACACCGCAGCCGCGGGCATCTGCGCCTGGTCTGGTCGCGTGACGCATCGGACGATTCCCGCCGGACCACGCCCTGAGCGGGCAGCACAAGTGACCGAGGCAGGGCCGGCGCAAGCCGGCCCTTTTCGTTACACTCTCGCCATGCATCCGATTCAAGTCATCGAACGCGGCCGCGAGGACTATCAGCCGTGTTTCGACGCGATGCGCGCCTTCACCGCCGCACGCACGCCCGAGACGCCCGACCAGGTCTGGCTGGTCGAGCATCCGCCGGTCTACACCCTGGGCCAGGCGGGCGACCCCGCGCACCTGCTCGCCCCGGACGACCGGATTCCCGTCGTGCAGATCGATCGTGGCGGGCAGATCACATATCACGGTCCCGGCCAGGTCGTGGCCTATTTGCTGCTCGATCTGCGCCGCCGCCGCCTGATGGTGCGCGAACTGGTGCACGGCATCGAGCAGGCGGTGCTGGACACGCTCGCGGCGTATAATCTCGCAGCCGAACGCAAGCCCGGCGCCCCCGGCATCTATTTGTCCGACGGGCCGCACCAGGGCGCCAAGATTGCCGCGCTCGGCCTCAAGATCCGCAACGGCTGCAGCTACCACGGCGTCAGCCTCAACGTGCAGATGGACCTGTCGCCGTTCCTGCGCATCAATCCCTGCGGCTATGCCGGGCTGGAAACAGTCGACATGGCCAGCGCAGGCGCCACCTTCGCGGCGGCGGATGCCAACGGCGCCCCCTTGCCCGTGACCGCGGCACAACAACCGGAAATCGCACTGCGCCTGGCGGCAGCATTGTGCGAGGTGCTGGCAGCGCACGAAGCCCGCGCGCTGGCTGCCGAAGGAACTGCCGCCCCGGCTGAAGCGAAGCAGCCGGGTGAGACGGCCCTGGCCTCCTAGTCAAAAGCGAAATGCACGCTGAGCGCGTGCGGAGAAATGTATGAGCGACGCCCTGATCGCCACTTCCAGCGAAGCCCCGCAGTCCCCCGCGGAGCAGTATGACCCGACCCGCAAGCAGAAGTCGGCCGACAAGACCGCACGCATCCCCATCAAGATCGTGCCGGCCGAAAAGCTCAAGAAGCCGGACTGGATCCGCGTCAAGGCCGCCACCGGCAGCTCACGCTTCTACGAGATCAAGGACATCTTGCGTGCCAACAACCTGGTGACGGTGTGCGAAGAAGCGAGCTGCCCCAACATCGGTGAATGCTTCGGCAAGGGCACCGCGACCTTCATGATCATGGGCGACAAGTGCACGCGCCGCTGCCCGTTCTGCGACGTCGGCCACGGCCGCCCCGATCCGCTGGATGTGAACGAGCCGGGCAACCTGGCCCGCACCATCGCCCAGCTCAAGCTGAACTACGTCGTGATCACCAGCGTCGACCGCGACGACCTGCGCGACGGCGGCGCCCAGCACTATGTCGACTGCATCTCGCAGACGCGCGAGTTGTCGCCCGCCACGCGCATCGAAGTGCTGGTGCCCGACTTCCGTGGCCGCCTGGACAAGGCGCTGGACATCCTGCAGGCTTGCCCGCCGGACGTGATGAATCACAACATGGAAACCGTGCCGCGGCTGTACAAGCAGGCGCGCCCGGGCGCGGACTATGAGCACTCGCTCAAGCTGCTGCAGGAATTCAAGCGCCGCAACCCCAACGTGCCGACCAAGTCCGGCCTGATGGTGGGCCTGGGCGAGACCGACGAGGAAATCCTCGAAGTCATGCGCGACATGCGCGCCCACGATATCGACATGCTGACCATCGGCCAGTACCTGGCGCCGTCGAACCACCACTTGCCGGTGCTGCGCTACGTGCATCCCGACACCTTCAAGATGTTCGAGGAAGAGGCTTACAAGATGGGCTTCACCCACGCTGCGGTGGGCGCGATGGTGCGCAGTTCGTACCATGCCGACCAGCAGGCGCATCAGGCTGGGTTTGCCTGAACGACAGCGCTGCACACTGATCGAGCAGAGACGGCCGGGATTTCCCGGCCGTTTTTCTTTGGTGCCCGGCCATGGTGCAGCCGGTCGCAGTGGCCCTTGCACCCCTAGGGTCAATCCTGACTGTTTCTCCTCGTCTCATTTCGATATTATGAATTCATCGATAAATTATCGATGAAATACAAACACGTCACATTCCGGCTTGCCTGCCTAAACTGGTAGCAAGTGCGCTACCGGGAATCTCATGAACTGCACCGTCCACCGACTCGCCGAGCAGGCGCTGCTGTACAGCGTGGCTCCCCCCGCATCGCTGGAAGTCCAGCGCCGGATCTGGGCGATGGCTGCCCGGGCCGAGGACTGGCGCGGGGTGGTGGACGTGGTGCCGGGCATGAACAACCTGACCGTGATCTTCGACGGCAGCGCCGATGTGGACGCGCTGGAGCGCAACCTGAAGCTCGCCTGGGCCTCCGGCGAGGCACGCAATGCCACCGGCAAGCTGGTGGAGATCCCGGTGCGCTACGGCGGCGAGCATGGCCCGGACCTGGGCGATGTGGCGGCCCATACCGGGCTGACACCGCGGGAAGTGGTGCGCCGCCATGCTGCCGGCGAGTACGTCGTCTACTTCCTGGGCTTCCAGCCGGGATTTGCCTATATGGGCGGTCTGGCGCCGGAGCTGGCCACGCCGCGCCGGCGTGAGCCGCGGGTGGCGGTGCCGGCCGGGTCGGTCGGCATTGGCGGCGAGCAGACCGGGATCTATCCGGCGGTGCTGCCGGGCGGCTGGCAGCTGATCGGGCGCACCGATGCCGAGCTCTTCGTGGCGGACCGGGATCCGCCGTCCCTGTTTGCGCCCGGCGATACCGTGCGCTTTGTTGCCGAGGAAATCATCGCGTGATCGAAATCATTCGTCCCGGCGCGCTTGCCTCGGTGCAGGACCTGGGCCGTACCGGCTTTCGCCGTTTTGGCGTCGGCCGTTGCGGGGCCATGGACATGCTGGCGGTGGAGGTGGGCAACCGCCTGCTCGGCAATGCGCCGGGCTGTGCCGCCATTGAATTCACGCTGGGCCGAGCCGCGCTGCGCTTCCATGCCGATATGCGCGTGGCGCTGGCTGGTGCCGAATGCGGCGCCAACCTGGACGGCGTGCCGGTGTGGTCGTGGCATGCCTTTGACGTGCACAAGGGCGAGACGCTGACGCTGCCGTCGACGCGCGGCGGCACGCGCGTGTACCTGTGCGTGGCGGGCGGCATCGAGGTCGAGCCGGTGATGGGCTCGCGCAGCACCGACCTGAAGTCAGGCTTTGGCGGTCTGGGCGGGCGCGCGCTGCAGGAAGGCGACCGCCTGACGGCGGGGCGCCCGGGGCTGGCGGCCGAGACCGACTGGATCGGCGTGCAGGCGCCGGCGTGGGCGCTGCCTGCCAGCATCGCGGGCAAGGCCACGCCGGTCCGGATGCTGCCGGGGCCTGAATATGAAGACTTCGACGCGGCCTCGCGGGCCGCGCTGTGGCAGGCCGACTGGACCGTCACGCCCAACAGCAACCGCATGGGGCTGCGCCTGAACGGGCCCGCGCTGGCGCGGCGCGCCGAGCGCAGCGCCGACTTGCTGTCGCATGGCGTGGTGCCGGGCGTGATGCAGGTGCCGCCGGGCGGCCAGCCGATCGCGCTGATGGCCGATGCGCAGACCACTGGCGGCTACCCCAAGATCGGCGTGGTGATCGGTGCGGACCTGTGGCGGCTGGCGCAGGTGCCGCTGGGTGCGCCGGTGCGTTTCGTGCAGGTGACGCTGGCGCAGGCAGAGGCGGCGCAGGCCGAGCTGGAGCGCTACCTGCGCCAGATCGACCAGGCGCTGCGGTGGCAGGGCGATGGCATGCCCATCGCCGCGCGGCGGCGCGCAAGCACGCGCGTGGCGGCATAGGCGCGCACGCGCAACATCAATCGGGCGACGCAGTGCGCCGCACAGGAGAATGGCAATGCAGATCGATTTGAACGCTGACCTTGGCGAAGGCTGTGCCAACGACGAGGCGCTGCTGGCGCTGATCAGTTCGGCCAATATCGCATGCGGCTGGCACGCGGGCGACGCGGCCACCATGGTGCAGACGGTGAAGTGGGCGCTGGAGCGCGGCGTGGCGATCGGGGCGCACCCGAGCTACCCGGACCGCGAGAACTTCGGCCGCACCGAGATGCAGCGCGACCCGGAACACGTCTACGCCGACGTGCTGTACCAGATCGGAGCGCTCGACGCGATCGTGCGCGCGCAGGGCGGCGAGCTGCATCACGTCAAGCCGCATGGCGCGCTGTACAACCAGGCCGTGCGCGATCCGGCGCTGGCCCGCGCCATCGTGCGCGCGGTGCGCGACTTCGATGCCGACCTGGTGTTCTTCGGCCTGGCCGGCAGCCAGATGATCGATATCGCCAGGGAGGCCGGCCTGCGCGTCAAGCAGGAGGTCTTTGCCGACCGCGGCTACAACCCCGACGGCACGCTGGTCAAGCGCGGCTCGCCGGGCGCGCTGCACGAGGACGAGGAAGTCGCCCTGAACCAGACCCTGACCATGGTGCGCGAGAAACGCGTGCGCGCCATCGACGGCACCTGGGTACCGATTCAAGCCGAAACCGTGTGTCTGCACGGCGACGGCGCCCACGCGCTGGCCTTTGCGCGGCGCATCCGGGAACGGCTGGGCGCGGAAGGCATCGCGGTCCGCGCCGGCGACTGAGCACTCCGTCTCAACCGCCAGCATCCACTGCGGCCGGCGCTGTCGTGCGCTGACACGGCTGCCGTCCGCTCGCTTCCGTCACACTCGTTTGGTGTCTCTTATGGAACAGGCAGTCAATCTCTGGCCCCTTGTCGGGGTCGGCGTCATCATTGTCGGCTTCGTGCTGCGCTTCAATCCCATGCTGGTGGTGGTGCTCGCCGCGCTGGCCACGGGGCTGGCCGCGCCGATGCCGCTGATGCAGATCTTCTCGGCGATCGGCACCGCCTTCGTCAAGGCGCGCAACCTGCCGCTGATCATCCTGCTGCCGCTGGCCGTGATCGGCCTGCTGGAGCGGCACGGGCTGCGCGAACATGCGCAGGCATGGATCGCGCGCATTGCCTCGGCCACGGTTGGCCGCCTGCTGATCGTCTACCTGGGCGTGCGCGAGCTGACCGCCGCGATCGGCCTGACCAGCCTGGGCGGGCACCCGCAGATGGTGCGCCCGCTGCTGGCGCCGATGGCCGAGGGCGCGGCCGAGAACCGCTTCGGCCACCTGCCCGAGCCGGTGCGCCAGCGCGTGCTGGCGTTCTGCGCCGCCACCGACAATGTCGGCCTGTTCTTTGGCGAGGACATCTTCGTGGCCTTCGGCGCGATCGCGCTGATGCACACCTTCCTGCTGTCGTCGAACATCGACGTTGAGCCGCTGCATATTGCCGTGTGGGGCATCCCCACCGCGATCTGCGCCTTCCTGATCCACGCCGTCCGCCTGAAGCGCCTGGACCGCTGGCTCGAGCGCGAACTGGGCGGCAAGGCCGCCGCGGCCGCCGTACCTGCCAAGAGCGCAGAGTAAGGAGCCCGCCATGATCATTTCCATCGAATATCTCTACTGGCTCGCGGGCCTGGTGCTGGCGATCACCGCGCTGATGACCTTCGCCGACCGCGAGCATCCGCGCCGCCTCAGCACCGGCCTGTTCTGGCTGCTGTACGCGATCGTATTCCTGATTGGCGACCGGCTGCCGCCGGCCGCGGTCGGCATCGGCGCGGTGGTGATGGCGCTGATTGCGGGCTTCGGCGGCGTCGGCCACGGCAAGCACCACAGCCTGCCCGAGGAAGAACGCCGCGCCAGCGCGCGCCGCCTGGGCAACAGGCTGTTCATCCCGGCGCTGCTGATCCCGCTGGTGACCGTGATCGGCACCATGCTGTTCAAGGACGTCAAGATCGCCGGCGTGCCGCTGCTCGATCCCAAGAACGTGACCTTTGTCTCGCTGGGGATCGGCTGCCTGATCTCGCTGGCGGTGGTGTGCTGGCTCACGCGCGACACCGTGGCGCAGGGCCTGCGCGAGTCGCGCCGGCTGACCGAGTCGCTGGGCTGGGCGCTGGTGCTGCCGCAGATGCTGGCGATGCTGGGCCTGGTGTTCGCCGACGCGGGCGTGGGCAAGGCGGTGGCGCACCTGTCCACCGCCTATATCAACATGGACTACAAGCTGGTGGCGGTGGCGGTCTATTGCGTGGGCATGGCGCTGTTCACCGTGATCATGGGCAACGGCTTCGCGGCCTTCCCGGTGATGACCGGCGGCGTGGGCGTGCCGATCCTGGTCGGCATGTTCGGCGGCAATCCGGCGGTGATGGCGGCGATCGGCATGTTCTCGGGCTATTGCGGCACGCTGATGACGCCGATGGCGGCCAACTTCAATATCGTGCCGGCGGCGCTGCTGGAACTCGACGACAAGAACGCCGTGATCCGCGCGCAGGTGCCGACCGCGCTGGCGATCCTGGTGGCCAATATCGCGCTGCTGTACTTCCTGATGTAACTGCGGAGCCTCGCCATGCGTACCGTGCTGCTGACCGGCTTCGAGCCGTTCGAGAATGAACCGATCAATCCCTCATGGGAGGCAGTGCGCGCGCTCGACGGCGAGCGCGTGGGCGACGCGGTGATCGTGGCGCGGCAGCTGCCGTGCGTGTTCGGCGCGGCGATCGATACCATCGGCGAGCTGGTCGACGTGCTGCGGCCCGCGCTGGTGATTGCCGTGGGCCAGGCCGGCGGGCGCGCCGAGATGTCGGTGGAGCGCGTGGCGATCAATGTCGACGATGCGCGCATTGCCGACAACGCCGGCGCCCAGCCGATCGATACCGCCATCGTCGCGGGCGGCCCGGCCGCCTACTTTGCCACGCTGCCGATCAAGGCGATGGTGCGCGACATGCGCGCGGCGGGCGTGCCGGCCTCGGTGTCGCAGACCGCCGGCACCTTCGTCTGCAACCATGTCTTCTACGGGTTGATGCACCGGCTGTCGCAGCAGCCGGATGGCGACGTGCGCGGCGGCTTTATCCATATCCCCTACCTGCCCGAGCAGGCGGCGCGCCATCCGGGCCAGCCCAGCCTGGCGCAGGAAACGCTGGTGAAGGGATTGCGCGCGGCGGTGGCGACGGCGTTGTCGACCCGCGCCGATGTGCGCGAGCAAGGCGGGCAGTTGCACTAGGCCCCGTCAGCGCTATTCCTGCGTACCGGCCGCGGCCGCCTCACGGCGCGCCGCGGCTTTTTTCCTGGCATGGCGGCGCAGGCTGACCTGTTCGAAGCGCCAGATCACATAGCAGAATGCCAGGAACGGCCACAGCCAGCCCAGCCATTGCGCCAGGCTGTTGAAGTGGATGAAGCGGCCCATGCGCCAGCCTTGCTCCGAGATCCACGCATAGGGGTTGGATGGCAGCACATTGGTCAGCACCACCAGCACGATCAGTGCCACCATCGCCAGCACCGCGCGCAGCCAGCGCGGCAGGTACAGCAGCAGCGCCAGCACCAGCGAACTGGTCAGCAAGGCAAAGCGCCCGCCCTCGGACAGCCAGACAAAAGCGCTCTCGGACGGAAACTGCAGTTCGGCCGCGGTGGCCTTGAGCAGCAGCGCCGCCGCCAGCAGGCCGGCCAGGATGCGCAGCATCGGCGCGCTGCGGCGCATCGCGATCGAGGCGAACAGGCCGGTGCCGACCCAGCTGCTGGCGGTCACCAGCGATTCCAGCAACTGCTGGCTCTGCATGTCCTCGGGCCGCAGGCCGATATGGTCCTGCCAGGCCTCAAGCTGCGGGAACACCATCTGCAGCGCCTGCATCGGCCAGGACTCCGGGTCGGTCAGCCATTCGCGCACGATGCCGCCCATGCCGAACAGGTGCTCTTGCGGAAACACCTGCGCAAACGGCCACAGCAGCAGCAGGATGATGGCAAAGCTGGCGTGCGGCTCGAACCACGCATGGCGCAGGCGCGTCAGGCGCCCGTCGTCGATCAGGGCCCGGGTGAACGGCGCCACCACCGCGCCGCCCAGCAGCGCGCCCAGCGCATTGGTGATCAGGTCGATATTGGAAGAGATGCGGCTTGGCAGCCAGGTCTGGAAGGCCTCCATGCAGGCCGCCAGCAGCGTCCCGGCCACAAGCGCCACCAGCGTGGCGCGCCCGCCCGACATGCGCGGATGCAGCGACAGCACCACCAGCGCACCGAACGGGAAGTACCCCAGCACATTGGTCAGCAGGTCGAAGTCGGTGATGTAGCGCGGCTTGGGCGCGCTCAGGAAGGCAAACGGCGAAACGCCGTTGTCGACCCAGCCCGAGAACGGGTACAGGCTGGCGTACACGACCAGCAGCGTGAAGCAAATCAGCCCCACTCGGGCCAGCGGCGAGTGCTGCGGGCCGGTGGCTTCCGGCGTTGGCTGAGCCGCCGGGGGCGGCGCGGAGGGCGGCGGGGGAGCCGGCTCCATGGCATTTCTCCTTGCGTGTCTACTTTAGCTGCAGCGTGCCGATCCAGTCGAGCAGCGCCGCGATCACCGCGTCGCTGGCCTCGGCCAGGGCCTTCACGCCGCCGGCGCCATCGGCGCTGGCAGCGGGCCGGCGTGCCTCGAAGGTCTGCTGGCCGAGCATGCCATGCTGGAACACCGTGGCGCGCAGCCGCACCACGCCTTCGCTGGTGGTGGCGCTGTCGAACACCTGGTCGAACTCGATCAGGTCCACCTTCAGCGCCGGCACGCTGCTGTCGCCGAACCAGCTCAGCGTGCCGCGCGCGGCCACGGCCTCGCGCAGCCGCTCGTCGAACAGGCGCGTGGGCGACATCACCCAGCGCTGCGTGGCGTAGGCCTGCAGGCGCTGCGCCTGCGCATACTGCAGCCGGTAGAAGAGGGCGTTGCCATCCAGCCAGTTGGGCCCATCGGTCTGCGCCACGCGCAGTTTGGGCAGCCGCGCCGGCGCAGGGTTCCCGTTGCCGGGGGTGGTGGCGGCCGGCGGGCCGAGGTCGTAGGTGACGGTGGGGTCGTTGCCGCGCGTCAGCGCGCAGCCTGACAGCGCCAGCCCCGCGGCGGCCAGCAGCAGGGCGGCCTGGAGGCGGGAGATCGCGGATCGGAGCAAGCGTGGCATCTCGGTCGCAGGGTTCACGGCGGCATCTCGCGGTTGGCGGTATCGGGTGAGGGGCGGCATGCGGGCCGCGCTACGGCGCGCTGAAGCCCGGCTCGCCCGGACCCGGCGCGGGCGCGGGCGCGCCGAACAGCACGCTGCTCGGGCTTTCGTTGAACTGGCCGGCGGCGCGCTCGAAGGTGCGCGCGGTCTGGCGCGCGTCGCGGGCCAGGCCATTGAGCTGCGGCAGGGTCTCTTCGCTGAAGGTGCCCGCCGCGGACTGCACCGACGAGGCCGCGCCCTGCAGGTCGCGCCCGACGCTGTCGACGGTGCGCATCACTGTGCCGTTGGGGTTGGCCAGCTCCTGCGTCAGGCGCCGGGTCGATTCCAGCGTGGCGTTCAGGTTCTCGGTCACCTTCGGCAGCCGGTTGGCGGCCGGGCCCAGCGAATCGGACAACCGCGAGTAGTCCTCGGCGGTCTTGCGCACCGAGCGGATCGCGGCCATCAGCTCGGCGCGGTTGGCGCCCTGGAACATGTCGTTGAGCGAGGCCATCATCGTCTCGACCTGTGTCAGCAGCGAATCGCCGCGTTTTTCCAGCTCTTCGAAGAAGCCGGGGCGCATGGCGATGCGGGCCACCGCCTTGGGCGAGGTCGGCAGCGGCGGCGAGGCCGTGGTGCCGTCGTGCGTAGCGCTGTCGTCCAGCTGCACGTAGGCGATTCCGGTCACGCCCTGGAAGCCCAGCGTGCCATAGGTGGTGCGCGTGATCGGCGTGTCCTTGTTGACGTTGACGCGCACAATGATCTGGCCCGGCACCTGCGGGTCGAACTTGATCGACTCGACCTTGCCCACCGCAAGCCCGCGGTATTTCACATCGCCCTGCGGCTGCAGGCCGTTGACGGTGGAGCGTGTGATCAGGTCATACGGCACGCGCACCGCGTGGTCGGTGCTGAACCAGAAGATCGCGAACAGCACCAGCACGGCCAGCCCGATGGTGAACACGCCGGCAAGGAATGCGTGTGACTTGTTTTCCATCATGCTTCTCCAGGGGGCGGCGCATCCGGCTGCGCGTGCGGCGGCAGCGCCTGCATGGCGCGCTGGGCGCGCTCGCCCAGGAAATACTCGCGGATGAAGGGGTGGTCCACCTTCACCACTTCAGGGATCGGCGCCGCGGCGATCACCTTGTGGTCGGCCAGCACCGCGACGCGGTCGGACAACGCCACCAGCGTGTCCAGGTCGTGCGTGATCATCACCACCGTCAGGCCCAGTTCGCGGCGCAGTTCGCGGATCAGCGCCACGTAGTCGTCCGAGGCCATCGGGTCCAGCCCGGCGGTGGGCTCATCCAGGAACAGCAGCTCGGGCTCCAGCGCCAGCGCGCGCGCCAGCGCCACGCGCTTGATCATGCCGCCGGACAGGTCCGACGGCATCTTGTCGGCATCGCGCGCTGATAGCCCCACCAGTTGCAGCTTGAGCAGCGCCGCCTGGCAGATCAGGTTGTCGGGCAGCGCGCGCAGCTCACGCAGCGGCAGCGCGATATTGTCGATCACCGACAGCGCCGAGAACAGTGCGCCGCGCTGGAACTGCAGCCCCCAGCGGTTGCGCAGCGCCTGCAGCTGCGCCGGGCGCAGCCGGGTCGGGTCCTCGCCGAACACCTTGATGCTGCCCGAGGTGGGCCGCTCCAGCCCCACGATCTGGCGCAGCAGCACGGTCTTGCCGCTGCCGGACCCGCCCACGATCGACAGCACCTCGTCGCGGTAGACGTCCAGGTTCACGTGGTCATGCACCATGGCCTTGCCGAAGCGCTTGACCAGGTTGCGCACCTCGATGACCGGGGTGCGGTCCTTTTGGACCTTCCCGTCCTGGGTGGCGGTAGCTGGCGCGGCGCTCACAGGCCCACGTCCTTGAACAGGACGGCGAAGACCGCGTCGGCCAGGATCACGATGGTGATCGCGGTCACCACCGAGGCGGTGGTGCCTTCGCCCAGGCTTTGCGTATTTGGCTTGATGCGCAGCCCGAAGTGGCATGCGGTCAGCGCGATCAGGATGCCGAACACCACGCCCTTGCCCAGCCCCAGCCACAGGTTGGCTACCGGCACCGCATCGGGCAGCTCGCGCAGGAAGAAGGTGGCACTGATGCCCAACTGCATGCGCGCGGCCAGCATGCCACCGGCCAGCGCCATCACGTCGGTCCACGCCACCAGCAGCGGCATGGCGATGGCCAGCGCGATCACGCGCGGCATGATCAGCCGGAAGCCGTGCGAGATGCCCATCACGCGCATCGCGTCGAGCTCCTCGGTCACGCGCATCACGCCGATCTGCGCGGTGATGGCCGAACCCGAGCGCCCCGCGATCAGGATCGCCGCCAGCACCGGGCCCAGCTCGCGGATCACCGCCATGCCCAGGATGTTGACGATAAAGGTGCTGGCGCCGAAAGTGCGCAGCTGGTTGGCCGACAGGTAGGACAGCACGATGCCGATCAGGAAGCCGACCAGCGCGGTGATGCCCAGCGCCTTGTAGCCCACGTTGTAGATATTGGCCGAGATCTCGCGCCATGGGCCGCGCTGCGGCACACCCGCAAAGCGCAGCAGATCGAAGGCCAGCTGGCCCAGCATGGTGATGCCGCTGCGCAGCTGCGCGCCGAACGACAGCACGTTGGCGCCGAACAGCGTGATCGGGTTGAAGCGGTCCACCATGTGCTTCTTCCACCCCTCGTTCTGCACCGCGGCGATGCGCTCGAACACGCGGCGCTGGCCCTCGCTGGCATCGAGCCGCTGCGGCAGCGCGCCGTTCCAGGCCTGCCACAGCAGTTGCCCGCCGATATGGTCCAGCCGCTCGACGCCGGCCAGCGACCACTGCGCGCTGTCTGGCGCCTGCGCCAGCTCATGCAGCTGCGCGCGCAGTTGCCGCGCCTGGTGGCAGCCGGCCAGGGCGAGCGCGGTCCAGTCGCCACGCAGCGCTACGCTGACGGTTCCGTCCCCGCGCGTGATATGGAAGTCTGGCGTCGTCTGGCGTTCCAAGGGCATGCGATGTGATGGCCGAGTCTCGATTCTAAGCCACCCGCCCCGCTGGCGCGACCGCGCCGTGCCGAGGCGGCGGCGCGGCTACAATGCGGCATCTGCCGCAGGCACCCGGGCCGCACCCCGTCCCCGCCTGTGTTTTCTACGATCGCCATCGATCCCAACCCTTTGCCGCGCATGTCCGCCGTTCCTCCGACTCCATCCGACCCTTCCGCCCCATCCGGCGCCAACTGGCGCATTGATGCCGGCGCGCTGCGCGGCATGCTGTCGCCCGCGCTGAGCGACTGGACGCTGGAGCTGGTGGAGGAAACCGGCTCCACCAATGCCGACCTGACCGCGGCCTGCCGCCAGGCGCCGTGGACCGACGCCGCCAGGCTGCGCCTGGCTTACCGCCAGACCGCCGGGCGCGGGCGTCAGGGCCGGCCGTGGCAGGGGCAGGCAGGCATGACCTTCTCGGTGGCACTGCCACTGGCGCTGGCGCCGGCGCAACTGAGCGGCCTGAGCCTGGCCGTGGGCCTGGCGCTGGCCGAGGCCCTGGGCGATGTCGATGCGCGACTCGGCGCACGGATCGGGCTGAAATGGCCCAACGACCTCCAGATCGATGGCCGCAAGCTGGCCGGCATCCTGATCGAGTCGGTGCCCGCCGGGCCGCAGCGCGTCTGGGCCGTGATCGGCATCGGCCTGAACCTGGTGCGCGACGCGCAGATGGAAGCGGCGCTGGGCCGCGAGCTGGCTGGCGTGGCCGAGGCCATGCCCGGCTTCGACGCGCAGCGCGATGCCCCGCGCCTGCTGGCCGCGCTGCTGGAACGGCTGGCGGCCATGCGCATCGCGTTCCTGGCGCACGGTTTCGGGCCGATGGCACGGCGCTGGTCCGCGGCCGATGCCTACCGCGACCAGCCGGTGCGGCTGCTGCACGAGGGCAAGGTGATCGCCGAAGGCATGGCGCGCGGCGTCGACGAGGCTGGCCACCTGCTGCTGGAAACGCCGGCGGGGCTTGAGCGCATCGCCAGCGGCGAGCTGTCGCTGCGGCCCGCGCCGGGGCAGGGAGACACCGCATGAGCGCGCCGCTCCTGCTGATCGATATCGGCAATACCCGCCTCAAGTGGGCCTGGTGCGAAGCCGGTGCGGCGCTGCCCGCCACCAGCGCGCTGCCCACGCCGTGGCAGCACGGCGGCGCGGTTACCCATGCCGACGCCGGCGCGCTGCAGGCGCTGGCCGCTGACCTGCGCGCGCTGCGCGGCAGCGGGCCGATGCCGTCGGTGTGGATCAGCAACGTCGCCGGGCCGGTGATCGCGGCCGCCGTGGATGTGGCGCTGGCCGACGCCTTCGGAGGCTGTGCGCCGGTGCAATGGGTGCGCAGCGCCGCCGCGCACGGCAACCTGGCCAACGGCTACCGCGAGCCCACGCAACTGGGCGTGGACCGCTGGGTCGGCGCCATCGGCGCGCACCGCTGGCTGCCGCACGACACACTGCTGGTGGTGACCGCGGGCACGGCCACCACGCTGGATATCGTCACGGCCGCGGCGGATGGCAGCGCGCGCTTCGAGGGCGGCCTGATCCTGCCCGGGCTGGCGCTGATGCTGGGCACGCTGGCGCGCAACACCGCGCAGTTGCCGGCGCTGGACGTGGACGATGCCGGCACCGTGGCCGGCGCGCACCTGCGCTGGGCCGACAATACGCACGACGCCATTGCCGCGGGCTGCCTGGCCGCGCAGGCCGGCGCCATCGAACGCACCTGGCGTGTGCTGGGCGAGCGCGGGCCGGGCCCCGTGCGCTGCCTGCTGTCCGGCGGTGCCCGCGGCGCGCTGGCAGGCGCGCTCGCCGTGCCGTTCGAGATGCACGATAATCTGGTGCTGCTCGGCCTGCACGCGATGGCGATGGCATCGGCCGGCGACTAGCGCGCAGCGCAACTTCTCACAGCCTCAATCCGCCCCGACCCATGACCGCCCCAGGCCAGCCCGCCCGGCCACGCTCGCCGCGCATCGTCCCGCTGTTGCTGCTGCTCGCCAATGCCGTGCTGCTGGGGGCGGTGCTCGGGGTGTTCGGCGCGAACCCGCTGGCCGGCTGGTTTGAAACCCCGCGTGAACCGCAACGGCTGCAGCAGCAAGTTCGTGGGGAGCGGATGCGGGTGCAGGCGCCGGCGTCGGCACCGGCGGCGGGTGCCGCACCGCGCAGCGCGCTGCCGTCCGCCACGCTGGCGGCAGCTTGCGTCGAGATCGGTGGCTTCAGCGCCCAGGCGGCGCGCCGCGCCACTGAAGACCTGGCCGCCGCCGCGCTGCGCGTGGAAGCGTTCGCGCGGCAGGAACAGGTGCGCTGGTGGGTCCATCTGCCCGCGCAGCCCACGCGCGAGCATGCCGAGCGCAAGCTGGCCGAACTGCGCCGGCGCAATGTGACCGAGTACTCGCTGGTGACCGCTGGCACGCCCGAGGCCCCCACCTATACGGTGTCGCTGGGCCTCTTCCGCGAGCGCGAGCGTGCCGAGCAATATCTCGATACCCTGCGCGGCTACGGCGTGCGTACCGCCATGCTGACCGAGGCCGCGCGGCCGCTCACGCGGCAGTGGCTGCGCGTGCGCGATGCCGACCACGCGGCGCGTGCCCGGCTCGAGGCCATGCGCCAGCGCTACGGCGCCGAGGACGTGCTGGCCTGCTCCTGAGCGCCCTGGGCTGCCTTAGCTGCCCTGGCGCACCCTGGTCAGCAGCTTGGTGGTCGAGCGGTCGTGCAGGAAGGGGATGGCGTAGGCCTGCCCGCCCCAGCTGCGCACCAGCCGGGTTTCTTCCAGCGTGTCGATGTCGTAGTCGCCGCCCTTGACGTAGATGTCGGGGCGCACCAGGCGGATCAGTTCCACCGGGGTCTGTTCGCGGAACATCGCCACCAGGTCGACCGACTCCAGCGCGGCCAGCAGCGCCATGCGGTCCGATTCATGGTTCAGCGGACGGTCGTCGCCCTTGCCCAGCATCTTTACGGAAGCATCGCTGTTGACGCCAACCACCAGGCTTGCGCCCAGTGCGCGCGCCTGTGCCAGGTAGGTGGCATGGCCGCGGTGCAGGATGTCGAAGACGCCATTGGTGAACACCAGCGGGCGCGGCAAGGCGGCGATGCGCGCGGCCAGCGCGGCGGGGGTGTCAGGCAGGGTCAGCTTGGATTCGAAAGCGGGTACGGACATGGGGTCGGCATCGGAAAGTGGAGGCTGGCCCCTGGTCGGAGCCGGCGTGCTTGCCCGAGATGGTACCCCTTCTTGGGATCCCCGCCGGCGGCGGGGTCCTGGTTACCCCGTCACGCACAGCCTCATGGCCGCGTCGTTGGCGACATCCCTGGCTGCCGGATCGGAGACCGGCCGGGCCTGCTGCACCGACGCGGTGGCAATGCCGCGCAAGGCGCCCTGCAGCGCCTGCCGCACGGCGTCGATATGCGCGGCCTGCGCGTTGCTGCCAGCTGCGGCTGGCGCTAATTCCGATATTATCGGAATTGCTAGGCATTACACCACGAATTAAATGAATTCGTAATGCTGGATTTACATCGAATTGATGGCCGGGGTAATTGAGGCGTGATTTAAATATTCTATTTCCGGATATAAATCTATTCGACAAACGGACGCCAGGCGTGGGTTTGCCGCCGCCGCGCGAGAGCGCGGCAGTGCGCGGGACGGGAATGGAATGATGTAGTAACCGGTTACTACCTGCGTGGCAACTCGCTCGTTTATCATGCCAGGCGCTCGAATTTCCGGGACAAGGAAATCAGCATCGCAGAATACCCGCCACAGCCGGACCAGGTCCGGTGCGCCGCCGCGGGTCGCATTTGTCGGGAATGCGTCAAGGCAAAAGAAGGGAAAAGAAAAGCCCCGCTTCGGCGGGGCTTTTTTTCGTGCTGCCGGACTGGCCGCTCAGGCTTGCGCCGGCTGGGCCCCGCCCGAGCCTTGCAGGCTGGCGTTCAGTTCCTTGCGGTAGCGGTTCAGGTCCTGCACGGTTTCGAAGGTGCGTTCGAACAGCAGCGACATGTTGTGCAGAATCCGTTCGATGACCTTCTTCTCCCAGCCTTCGTCAAAGCGGATCTGCTCGTCCAGCCAGTGCTCGAGCCAGTCCGGATCCGGCAGGCGCGACTGCACCGTGTCGTTGGGGAACAGCGCCTTGTTGACGTGCAGGTTGGTCGGGTGCAGCGGCTTCTCGGTGCGGCGGGCCGAGGCCATCAGCACGCCGATCTTGGCAAAGGCGGCGCGCGCGCTGTCGCCGAACTGCGCCAGGTATTTCTTCATGTAGCGCAGGTAGGCGCCGCCATGGCGGGCTTCATCCTGCGACAGGGTGCGGTAGATATGCTTGATCACCGGTTCCGTGTGCCATTCGGCGGCGCGGCGGTACCAGTGGTTCAGGCGGATCTCGCCGCAGAAATGCAGCATCAGGGTTTCCAGCGGCGGGGCCGGGTCGAACTCGAAGCGCACCGCGTGCAGTTCTTCCTCGGTCGGCACCAGGTCCGGGCGGAAGCGGCGCAGGTACTCCATCAGCACCAGCGAGTGCTTCTGTTCCTCAAAGAACCAGATGCTCATGAACGCCGAAAAATCAGAATCGTGGCGGTTGTCGCGCAGGAACATCTCGGTCGCGGGCAGGGCGGACCATTCCGTGATCGCATTCATCCGGATGGTCTTGGCCTGGTCGTCCGTCAGCATGCTGGCGTCAAAGGAGTCCCAGGGGATGTCCTTGTCCATGTGCCAGCGGACGGCTTCCAACGATTTGAACAGTTCGGGGTAGAGCATGGTAAGCCTTTGAAATTACGGGCAGATTCTACCAGATGCGAATTATTCTCTTCTCCTTTTTTAGTCCGGATCGGGGCAAATGCAACGCTTTTTGACGCGGTTTGGCGCAGCCGGCTGCATATTGCGGGCGATCAGCGGAGCGCCGAGGCGTCAATGTGCCAGCCGCGGCGCCTGGCAGGACGCCATGTGCTGGCGGGTGCTCAGGGCGAAAGCGCGCGTTCGTCCACCGGCAGCGCGGCCGGTGGCGTGCCCGGGACGACGCCGAACAGGAACGCCGCCAGCTCGTCCGCCTGGGCCTCGGCATCGCGCTCGCCCAGTGCCATCAGGGCTTGGGTGAAGGCGGGTTCGAACAGCAGGTAGCTGGCGAAGGCGGCGCCGCGCGCCTCGGTGCCGCCCAGTGGCGCCAGCAGGGCGCGCACCGTGCGCGGCAGCTGCTTCTGGTGCTCGGCGGCAATGGCTTCGATCGGCTCGCTGGGGGAGATCGTCATCACCTGCACCGGGCGCCAGCCCTCGCGGTCGCCGGCCAGCTCCGGCATGCGCGCCAGCAGGCGGTTGATATGCAGCAGCCGTTCCAGGTCGGCGTTGAGCCCGTCCAGGAAGATGCTGGCGAGCGCCTGTCCGCCCACCTGCGCCAGCGACGGGTAGCCGCCGGCCGGCATGGTGTCGTACCAGCCCGAGCGCTGGCGCGAGGCCGCGCCGATCGCCAGCACGCGCGACGCGCCCAGGTGGATCGCCGGCGACAGCGGCGACATCTGCCGCATGGTGCCGTCGCCGAACCACTCATGGTGGCCGTCCAGCTCCAGCGGCATGGCCGGGAACAGGAACGGGATCGACGCGGATGCCAGCAGGTGGTCAACCGTGATCGGCGCCGGGATCGCAATGCGCTGGCTGCGGTGCCACGGATGGATGCGGTGGTGCGACTGGTAGAAGGTCACGTGGCGCCCGGTGCTGTAGGACAGCGCGGTGACCGCGAAGGCCTGCAGCGCACCGCTGTCCAGGCTGGCCTGCACGCGCTCGGGCTCGAACAGCTCGCCCAGCATGCTGCCCAGCGGGGTGTTGTCGAACAGGGCACGGGGCGCGCGCCGCTGCGTGGCCCAGCCCAGCGCCAGCGTGGACAGCCAGCGCGCACCCGACACGCCCACGCGCAGCACGTCGGTGCGGTAGACGTCGTCGGCATGGATGCTGTGCCACAGCGCCGCCAGGCTCTGCGTGGCGGCCTGGAAGTCCCCCGCCTGGATTGCCAGCCCGGCGCCGTTGATCGCCCCTGCCGAGGTTCCGGCGATGATGCCGAAGGGCATCGCGCCATGGCCCTTGCCGTGCCGCGCGGCAATGCGCGCCAGCCCGCTCAGCACGCCCGCCTGGTAGGCGGCGCGCGCGCCGCCGCCCATCATGATCAGCGCGGTGGCGGCGGGATTGGGTCCGGATTGCGACGCGGGGTGGGGGGCCGGGAAGGACTCGCGGTGCATTGCGTTGGTGTGGACGATTTGTCGGAGTATCTGGCGGTCAGGCTGCGCTGCTGCCGTTGGCGCCGTTGTTGCCCCCGTTCTTGCCATTGTCCTCGCCGTTGCCGGCGTCCCTGGCCGGTTTTGCCTTGGCCGCCTTTTTGGCCGGCGCCTTCTTTGCCGGCGCTTTCCTGGCGGCGGGCTTGCCCGTGCCGGCGGAGGCGGCCTTGCCAGGCGCGTCCGTCTTCGGTTTTGCAGCCGCCGCTTGCGCTGCGGCGTCGGGGCTGGCTGCGGTGCCGAAGCCGCCCACGCCGCCCATGCCGAACGGGGCGATGCTGGCCGCGGCGGCGCTGCTGGCGATCTGGTTGAACTGCTGTTGCAGCAGGTCCCACCACAGCGCGGCGTTGGGCGGCAAGGCGGAATCGGTGTCGCTTGCCGCAGCTTGCGGGCGCTCGGCGGCAGGCGGCTCTTGTTGCGTGCCGCTGTCGGCATCCGCGCCGGCGTCGCGCTCCGGCGCTGCGGCGCTGGGCGTGTTGGCCGCGCGCGCGACGTTTTCCATGGCGGACTGCATGGCCTCGGGCGACAGCGCGTTGCCGAAGGTCTGCAGCGCCACCAGCGTGGCGCGCTGCACTTCCAGGCCCTGGATGGTGGTGCGCAGCAGGTTGGTGTTCAGTTGCAGCCAGCTCTCCACGGCCTTCAGGTCGGCAATGCGCTTGTCGAGGTCGTCGAGGTCCATCGGCGGCGTCATTGCCTGCAGGCCGGGCATCATGCCGGCGGGCATGCCGCTGCCGCTGCCCCACAGCCGGCGCATGAAGTCGAAGCCGTTGGTGAAATCGGGAATCTGTCCGAACATGGTCGAGCGCTCCGTGTGCGGCGCAGCCCCGGGATTGGCCAGGAGGGCCCGTCGGGCCGGCGGCTGCGTCGTCGTTACCTGAACTGTGGCGGCCGCTTCTGGCGCAGGCTCGCCACGCCTTCGTGCACGTCGGGGCCGGCAAAGCCCATGAATTCAAGCGCCAGCGAGGTGTCGAAGGCGGGGCCGGCCATGCGCAGCCAGTTATTGAGGGCGTACTTGGTCCAGCGGATCGCGGTCTGCGACCCGGCCGCCAGCCGGTTGGCCACCTCGAAGGCGCGCGCCACCAGTTCGTCCTCTTCCACCGCCAGCGAGACCAGGCCGATCCGCTCGGCTTCCTCGCCGCTGACCGACTCGCACAGCATCAGATAGTACTTGGCCTTGGCCATTCCGCACAGCAGCGGCCACACGATCGCGGCATGGTCGCCGGCGGCCACGCCCAGCCGGGTATGGCCGTCGACGATGCGCGCGCTCCTGGCCGCGATCGAGATATCTGCCAGCAGGCCCGCCACCAGCCCGGCGCCGACGGCGGGACCGTGCATGGCTGAGACCACCGGCTTGTCGCAGTTGATGACGTTGTAGACCAGGTCGCGCGCCTCGTGCCAGACGCGGGTGCGGGTCTCGAAGTCGTTGGCCATGTCTTCCACCAGCGCCAGGTCGCCGCCGGCGGAGAAGCCCTTGCCCTCGCCGCGGATCAGCGCCACGCGCACCTCGGGGTCGGCGGATACGTCGCGCCAGATCTCGGCCAGCTCGCGGTGCATGTTGGCGTCCGCCGTGGCCAGCTTCTGGTTGGCCGACTGGGCCGCGCCCATGATGATTTCGAGGATGGGGCCGTGGCGGCGCAGCGTCAGTGCGCGATAGCGCTCGTAGCGGGGGGAGAGGGGGGTGGGGTCAGCGGTGGGGGTAGTCATTGGGGGCCTGAGAGGAAGGGGTTAGCGGCGCGCCGCATGCATCGTTATTTGCCAACCGATCGGTCGGTTAATTATATGCACATCCGGCTCGCCGCCGCAGCCAGCGGCCCCCACCTGCGTCAGGCCGCTGCCACCAGCTGGTCGATCGCGCCGAATACCGAATGGCCCTGCGCGTCGAACATCTCGATCTTGACCGCGTCGCCGAACTTCATGAACTCGGTCACGGGCTTGCCTTCATCGATGGTTTCCAGCATGCGCTTCTCGGCAATGCAGCAGTAGCCCTTCTTGCGATCAACGTTGGAGATCGTGCCCGAGCCCACGATGCTGCCGGCGCGCACGTTGCGGGTCTTGCAGATATGCGCGATCAGCTGGCCGAAATCGAACACCATGTCAGTGCCGCAGTCGGGCTGGCCCACCTTCTTGCTGTTCCAGTGCACGGTCATCGGCAGATGCACCTTGCGCTCGCGCCAGGCTTCGCCGAGTTCGTCGGGCGTCACCGCCACCGGCGAGAACGCCGTGGCGGGCTTGCTCTGGAAGAAGCCGAAGCCCTTGCCCAGTTCGGCCGGGATCAGGTTGCGCAGCGAGACATCGTTGGCCAGCATCACCAGGCGGATGGCGTCGCCGGCCTGCTCGGGCGTGGCGCCCATCCTCACGTCGCCGGTGATCACGGCCACCTCGGCCTCGAAGTCGATGCCGAAGGCCTCGCTGGCGCAGACGATATCGTCCTGCGGCCCGACGAAGTCGTCCGAGCCGCCCTGGTACATCAGCGGGTCGGTCCAGAACTCGGCTGGCATCTCGGCGCCGCGCGCCTTGCGCACTAGCTCCACATGGTTGACATAGGCCGAGCCGTCGGCCCACTGGTAGGCGCGCGGCAGCGGTGCCATGCAGTCCCTGGGGGCGAACGCGAACGGGTGGCGTGCGCGGCCGGCGTTGAGCGCGTCGTACAGGTCCTGCAGCTGGGGCGCGTAGAAATTCCAGTCGTCCAGCACGGTCTGCAGCTTGCCGGCGATGTCGGTGGCGTAGTGGGCTTGCTTCAGGTCGCGCGACACGACCACCAGCTGGCCGTCGCGCGAACCGTCCTTCAGGGTTGCGAGTTTCATGGGTGCGATGGGGTAGGGATCAGGGGCGCCTGCATCGCAGGCGCGTTGGCCGCTAGTCTACCGTGGCCTGCCCGCGCGCCAGTCAGTCGACGGTGATGCCCTTGGCCTTGATCAGCTTGCCCCAGCGCTCGCCCTCGGCGCGCGCGTAGCTGGCGAATTCCTCGGGCGTGCTGTAGACCGCCTCCACGCCCACGCCTTCCAGCTTCTTCTGCACCTCGGGCGTCTTCAGCGCCTTGACCAGCTCGGCATTCAGGCGCGTGACCACGGCCTTGGGCGTGCCGGCCGGCGCCACCATGCCTTGCCAGGCGTAGGCCTCGAAGCCGGCCACGCCGCCCTCGGCCACGGTCGGCACGCCGGGCAGCACGGTAAGGCGCTTGGGCGTGGCCACGCCGAGCGCGCGCAGCTTGCCCGCCTGCACGTTCTGCTGGCCCGAGGCCAGGTCCAGGAACATCAGGTCGACCTGGCCCGCGAGCAGGTCCTGCACCGCCGGCGCCGCGCCCTTGTAGGGCACGTGCGTCATCTTGACCCGGGTCTGGTCCATGAACAGTTCCATCGCCAGGTGGTGCGGGCTGCCCGCGCCCGGCGAGGCGAAATTGACCTTGCCCGGGTTCTTCTGCGCGTACGCGACCACTTCCTTGAGCGTGCGCGCCGGGAAGTTGGGATTGGCCACCAGCACCAGCGGGAAGCGCGCAAGCTGGCCGATGTAGACGAAGTCCTTGTCCGGGTTGTACGGCAGCTTCTTGTACAGCGACGGATTGGCGGCCAGCGTGGCGGTGTCGGCGGTCAGCACGGTGTAGCCGTCGGGCTTGGCATGCGCCACGGCATCGGCGCCGACGATGGTGGCCGCGCCCGGGCGGTTGTCGATCACCACCTGCTTGCCCAGCCCCGGGGTGATGGCCTGCGCCACAGTGCGCGCCACCACGTCGGTGCCGCCGCCGGCGGGATAGGGCACGACCCAGCGGATCGGCTGCGACGGCCAGTCATCGGCGCGCGCGGGGGCGCTGGCGGTGAACAGGGCAGCAAACAGAGTACCGGCCGTCAATGCGGCGAGGGCGGGGCGGAAGTGGCCAAGGGGGCGCATCGGTTGTCTCCGTGTTAAAAAGGGGCCCGGTTCGGGCGGGCTTGCACGAGAGGCATGTCGCCGGCCAGGTCTGTTGCGAAGAAAGTCTACCGATGGCTTAAAAATTGGTAAATCGATTTCGCTATAGTAAATTTACCTACGAATTTCCCCCGCCTCCCGGGGAGCAAACCATCCGCCGCATGTCAGAGACCGAAGAAGAAGACACCAAGCTGCGTTCCGGCATCCAGTCCATCGAGGTGGGCTTCAGGCTGCTGCAGGCGCTGGCGGTGTCGCCGCGCGCGATGATGCTGCGCGACCTGGCCGCCGCCGCCGACATGAACCCGGCCAAGGCCCATCGCTACCTGGTCAGCTTCATGCGGCTGGGCGCGGTGGCGCAGGACCCCGTCAGCGGGCGCTATGACCTGGGCCCGTTCGCGCTGCAGCTGGGCCTGGCCGGGCTGAACCGCCTCGATCCGGTCAAGAAGGCGCGCCCGATCCTGTCGCAGCTGCGCGACGAACTGGACCTGACCGCCGGCATTGCCGTGTGGGGCAACCACGGTCCCACCGTGGTGCACTGGGAGGAATCCAGCCATCCCGTCACCGTCAGCCTGCGCCTGGGCGATGTGATGCCGATGCTGAACTCCGCCACCGGGCGCCTGTACGGCGCCTACCTGCCGCGCAAGCAGACCCTGCCGCTGATCGAACGCGAGCTGGGCGCTCGCGGCAATGACGGCTTGCCCGACATGCCGCGCTCGCTGGCCGAATACGACGCGATCTGCGCCGAGGTGCGCGCGCATGGCGCGGCGCGCACGCTCGGCGGCGTGCTGCCGGGCATCAATGCGTTCTCGATGCCGGTGTTCAATGCCAACGGCCACCTGGCCATGGGGCTGATCGTACTGGGCGCGCAGAGCATATTCGATGCAGAATGGGGCGGTACGATGGATCGTCGCATCCGCGACATCGCCCAACAGCTCTCATCGGAACTTGGCTACCTTGGTGCAGCCACCCCGGCCGGAGAAACCGGCCAATCCTGATCTCCACGCCCGGCCCGGCGCGGATCCCCGCGTCTGGCGCCGGCGGCGCTGGATCATCGTGATCGCCCTGGTGCTGCTGGTCCACGTGCTGGCCGTGGTGGGCTTCGTGCGCATGCCGGGGCCGCTGATCCCGGTGGATGTCAGCAACACGCCCACGCTGGAAGCGGTGCTGCTGCCGCCGCCCAGGCCGCCAGCCCCACCCGCGCCGCGGCCGGTGCCGCGCCCGCGCCCGCAGCCCAGGGCGGCCGCGCCGGCCCCGGAACCCGCGCCGCAGGAAGCCCCCGCTCCCCCGCTCGCCACCAGCCCGCAGGGCGCGACCGAGATGGCGTCGGGCAGTGGCGGCGAGGGCAGCGCGGCCAGGCCTGCCGCCGCTGCCGCGCCGTCCGGCGGGCCGCAGGGCGGCGTCGATGGCGTGCGCTACGACCCGCCGCCGTCGGCGACGATGCACTACGCCAGCTTCGTCAACGGCGTGCAGAACCCCGACGGCCTGATCCGCTGGGAGCAGGACGGCAGCCGCTACCGGCTGGCGGTCGAAACCCGCGTGCTGTGGTTCCGCTTTGCCTTCCAGAGCGGCGGCGCGATGGCGGTGCAGGGACTGTTGCCGGAACGCTACGAAGAGCGCCGCCGCAACAAGACCGAGACCTCGCGGTTCGATGCCGCGGCCGGCACCGCGGTATTTGCCTCGGGCACGCAGGCGCCGTTCCCGCCCGGCGCGCAGGACCGCTTCAGCGTATTCCTGCAGCTGGTGGGGCTGGTGCGCGGCAATCCCCAGCGATACGCCACCCCCGGAGTGACGGAAGCGTTCCTCGTGGCCGACACGCGGGATGTGGAACCCATGCAAGTACAGTATGTTGGAGAGGACGAGATCGACACCGGCAACGGCGTGATACGAGCAAAGCACTTTGTGAGGCTGCAGCGCCGTGCCAATGACCGGCGCCGCGTCGAGCTGTGGCTGGCGCAGTCGCTCGGCTGGATGCCGGTGCGCCTGCGCCAGACCGAGCCCGACGGCACCCAGATCGACCTCGTGTACCGCGGCAGGGAAGGGCAGTAGGACCGCGGCGCGCGCCTCCCGACGCATCATCCAACCGAAAGGAGCCCAGCCATGACCGTTGCCACGCCACCAGCCGAAACCCACCGCATCCACGCCGAAGGCGCCGACCTGCACGTGCGCGTGGACGGGGCGGACGGGCCCTGGGTGATACTGGCCCACGCCCTGGCTGCCGACCACACGCTGTGGGATGCCACCGCGCAGCACCTGGCGCGCCGCTATCGCGTGGTGCGCCCTGACATGCGCGGCCACGGCGCCAGCGACGCCCCGCTCGGGCCCTACACCATGACGCGGCTGGCCGACGACGTGGTCGCGGTGATGGACGCGCTGCAGATCCCCCAGGCGCATTTCTGCGGGATTTCCGTGGGCGGCATGATCGGGCAGACCATGGGGCTGCGCCATCCCGAACGGCTGCTGTCGCTGGCGCTGGTGGCCACCAACAGCCAGACCCCGATGGAGGCGCACCCGATGTGGCACAACCGCATCGGCCAGGCCGAGGCCCATGGCATGGCCGGGATGGCCGATGCCACCCTCGGGCGCTGGCTGACGCCGGCCTTCCATGAGGCGCATCGCGACCAGGTGTCGCGCATTCGCGACAGTCTGGTGGCCACGCCGGTACGTGGATACGTGGGTGTGGCCGGGGCAATCATGGCTTTTGACCTTGCCGGCGCGCTTTCCCGCATTCATTGTCCTACGCTGGTAGTAGCGGGCGAGCAGGACCAGGGCGCAACCGTGGCGATGGCGCAGAGCATCGCCGCGGCGATTCCCGGAGCCAGGCTCGAGGTCGTGCCGCAAGCGGCGCACCTGGTGCACGTGGAGCAGCCCGAGCGCTTCCACGCCGCGCTGGACGCCTTTCTCGGGAATGCCGCATGCGGGGGGCAGTGCGACGTTCCGTGACAAGCAACACACTGATGTGGAAGGCTCAAGAAACTTGTTGCATTGGCCGATGCCCAATTCATGTAAGGCAGAAAATCGTGGCAACGAGGTGACCCGCACCAATAACTTGATTTCCCGCCGGTCACCCCAAGTTTGGAGGTAAAGCCGCGGCGCCCCCTCAAGGCATCAACTGAGGCAAGAACCACAAGGGCATGCCGCCCATCCATGACGCCCAGGAGGTGTGCCATGCAAATGATCTACAACAGCGACAACTACTGCATCGTGGAGTTTGGTGCGGATGTCGATCAGGCGCCGCTTGAGTTTGGTGGCTATGAAATCGTCGACAAGAACCTGAAGCGCGAAATCTTCCTCGGCGGCCATCTGGCCGAGAGCTTCCGCGCCGATGTCAAACGCCTGATCGAAAGCGAGCCATCCGTGGAGGAAGTCGACGATTTTCTCGGCAAGTTCGACAACGTCATGATGCACCCGCTGGTGATGCACTGAGCGGCTTTGCCTGGAACGATCACGCCCGCTTCGGCGGGCTTTTTTGTTGGTGGTGGGCGCTGCGGGCCGCGCTCAGTATTGTTCCCACGGCAGCCCGTCATGGCGCCAGCCGTTGACCGTATTGCGGTGGCGCTGCGCATCGAGGTCGCCCTCGAAGCCGTGCAGCACGAACTGGACGTTGGAGAAGCCCGCGCCCTCCAGTGCCCGCGCCGCCGCCGACGAGCGGTTGCCGCTGCGGCAGATCAGCAGCACCGGCCGCGCCGATGCCTGGCCCGCCAGTTTCTTCACCATCTGCACGAAATGCGGGTTGACCTCCCAGTCCGGGCCATCGTTCCAGGGTACGTTGTGCGCGCCCTTCGGATGACCGACGAACAGGTATTCCATCTCGCTGCGGCAGTCGATAAAGAGCGTCTCGGGCGATTGCGCCAGCAGGTCCTGGGCGTCGGCGGGGGAGAGATGTTGCATGGCGGGCAGGGAAGGGGGCAGCGCGAAGCGACCGGGGCGGTGACGGTTACGTCTCTCAGTGTAGGCGCCAGCGGGCCGGACAGGCAACCGCGGGTCATCGCGGGCAGCCGCAAGGCCTTGATACACCTGATAAAATCGTCCCTCTTTGGCCAGCATAGGCCACAGCAGCGGCCCGGCGCCGATCCAGCCATGGATACGCCGCAGGCCCGCCTTTCCAGAGTCCCCGCCATGAGTGCCCCTGAATCCACCGCGGCCGCGCCGCGCCCCTACACCCGGGCTGCCGAGTTGCCCCGGCTGCTGCAAGAACGCATTCTGATCCTGGATGGCGCCATGGGCACCATGATCCAGCGCTACAAGCTGACCGAGGCGGACTACCGCGGCGCGCGCTTCGCGGAACACAAGGTGGACGTCAAGGGCAACAACGAGCTGCTGCTGCTGACGCGCCCGCAGGTCATCAGCGAGATCCATGAGCAGTACCTGGCCGCCGGCGCCGACCTGATCGAGACCAATACCTTCGGTGCCACCGGCGTGGCGCAGGAAGACTACAAGATGGCGGACCTGGCGTACGAGATGAACGTCGAGGCCGCGCGCCTGGCGCGCGCCGCCTGCGACAAGTACAGCACGCCGGAGAAGCCGCGCTTTGTCGCCGGCGCCTTCGGCCCGACGCCCAAGACCGCCAGCATCTCGCCCGACGTGAACGACCCGGGCGCGCGCAACGTGACCTTCGAAGAGCTGCGCGATTCCTACTACGAACAGGGCAAGGGCCTGCTGGAAGGCGGCGCCGACGTGTTCCTGGTCGAGACCATCTTCGACACGCTTAACGCCAAGGCGGCGCTGTTCGCCATCGACCAGCTGTTCGAGGACACCGGCGAGCGCCTGCCGGTGATGATCTCCGGCACGGTGACCGATGCTTCGGGCCGGATCCTGTCGGGCCAGACCGTGGAAGCGTTCTGGAACAGCCTGCGCCACGCCCGCCCGATCACCTTCGGGCTGAACTGCGCGCTGGGCGCCACGCTGATGCGCCCGTATATCGCCGAGCTGGCCAAGATCTGCGACGCGGCGGTGTCGTGCTACCCGAACGCGGGTTTGCCGAACCCGATGAGCGACACGGGCTTTGACGAAACGCCCGAGGTCACCTCGTCGCTGGTGGAAGAGTTCGCCGCCTCCGGGCTGGTGAACCTGGTGGGCGGCTGCTGTGGCACCACGCCCGAGCATATTGCCGCGATCGCCCAGCGCGTGGCCAACAAGACCCCCCGCACCTGGCCCGGCCAGTACCGCGACGCTGCCTGAGCCCGGAGCCCGACAACATGACCGACAAGCAACTGCCCCCGCGCCCGATGCGCCTGTCCGGCCTCGAGCCCTTCACCATCGACGACGACACGTTGTTCGTCAACGTCGGCGAGCGCACCAACGTGACCGGCTCCAAGGCCTTCGCGCGCATGATCCTGAACGGCCAGTTCGACGAGGCGCTGGCGGTGGCCCGCCAGCAGGTCGAGAATGGCGCGCAGATCATCGACATCAACATGGACGAGGCCATGCTGGACTCGAAGGCCGCCATGGTTCGCTTCCTGAACCTGATCGCCTCGGAGCCGGACATTGCACGCGTGCCGATCATGATCGACTCGTCCAAGTGGGAAGTGATCGAGGCCGGCCTGCAGTGCGTGCAGGGCAAGCCCGTGGTCAACTCGATCTCGCTCAAGGAGGGCGAGGAACAGTTCCGCCACCACGCCGCGCTGATCCGCCGCTATGGCGCCGCCTCGGTGGTGATGGCCTTCGACGAGAAAGGCCAGGCCGACACCTTCGAGCGCAAGACCGAGATCTGCAAGCGCAGCTACGACATCCTGGTCAATGACGTCGGCTTCCCGCCGGAAGACATCATCTTCGACCCGAACATCTTCGCGGTCGCGACCGGCATCGAGGAGCACAACAACTACGCGGTGGACTTCATCGAGGCCACGCGCTGGATCAAGCAGAACCTGCCGTACGCCAAGGTCAGCGGCGGCGTGTCCAACGTGTCGTTCTCGTTCCGCGGCAACGACACGGTGCGCGAGGCGATCCACACCGTGTTCCTGTACCACGCCATCGGCGCGGGCATGGACATGGGCATCGTCAACGCCGGTCAGCTCGGCGTGTATGACCAGCTCGATCCCGAGCTGCGCGAGCGCGTGGAAGACGTGGTCCTGAACCGCCGCGAAGATTCCACCGACCGCCTGCTGGAGATCGCGGACCGCTTCAAGGGCGGCGGCGCGAAGAAGGAAGAGAACCTGGCCTGGCGCGGCACGCCCGAGCAGCCGGTGCCGGTGGGCGAGCGCCTGGCGCATGCACTGGTGCATGGCATCACCACCTTCATCGTCGAAGACACCGAAGAGGTCCGCCAGCAGGTCGAGGCGCGCGGCGGCCGCCCGATCGAGGTGATCGAAGGCCCGCTGATGGACGGCATGAACATCGTCGGCGACCTGTTCGGCGCGGGCAAGATGTTCCTGCCGCAGGTGGTCAAGAGCGCGCGCGTGATGAAGCAGGCGGTGGCGCACCTGCTGCCCTACATTGAGGAAGAGAAGCGCCTGCTGGCCGAGGCCGGCGGCGACGTCAAGGCGCGCGGCAAGATCGTGATCGCGACGGTGAAGGGCGACGTGCACGACATCGGCAAGAACATCGTGTCGGTGGTGCTCCAGTGCAATAACTTCGAAGTGGTCAACATGGGTGTGATGGTCCCGTGCAACGAGATCCTGGCCCGCGCCAAGGTCGAGGGCGCGGACATCGTCGGGCTGTCGGGCCTGATCACGCCGTCGCTCGAAGAGATGGCCTACGTGGCCTCGGAAATGCAGCGCGACGACTACTTCCGCGTGAAGAAGATCCCGCTGCTGATCGGCGGCGCCACTACGTCGCGCGTGCATACCGCGGTCAAGATCGCGCCCAATTACGAAGGCCCGGTGGTGTACGTGCCGGACGCCTCGCGCTCGGTGAGCGTGGCCTCGAGCCTGCTGTCGGATGAAGGCGCGGCCAAGTACCTGGACGAGCTGAAGACCGACTACGACCGCATCCGCACCCAGCACGCCAACAAGAAGGCGACGCCGATGGTGACGCTGGCGCAGGCGCGCGCCAACAAGACCCCGATCGACTGGAGCAGCTACGTGCCGCCGAAGCCCAAGTTCATCGGCCGGCGCGTGTTCCGCAACTACGACCTGGCGGAACTGGCCAACTACATCGACTGGGGCCCGTTCTTCCAGACCTGGGACCTGGCCGGCAAATTCCCCGACATCCTCAACGACGAAATCGTCGGCGAGTCGGCACGCAAGGTGTTCTCGGACGGCAAGGCCATGCTGTCGCGCCTGATCCAGGGACGCTGGCTGACCGCCAACGGCGTGATCGCGCTGCTGCCGGCCAACACCGTCAACGACGACGATATCGAGATCTACACCGACGAGACCCGCAGCAAGGTCGCGCTGACCTGGCACAACCTGCGCCAGCAGAGCGAGCGCCCGGTGGTCGATGGCGTGCGCCGCCCCAACCGTTGCCTGGCGGATTTTGTCGCGCCCAAGGACAGCGGCATCGCCGACTACGTCGGCCTGTTCGCGGTCACCGCGGGCCTGGGCGTGGAGAAGAAGGAAGCCCAGTTCGAAGCCGACCATGACGACTACAGCGCGATCATGCTCAAGGCACTGGCCGACCGCTTCGCCGAAGGCTTTGCCGAGTGCCTGCACGAACGCGTGCGCAAGGACTTGTGGGGTTATGACGCCGGCGAGCAGCTCAGCAACGAGCAGCTGATCGCCGAGTCGTACCGCGGCATCCGCCCGGCGCCTGGCTACCCGGCGTGCCCGGAGCACACCGTCAAGGGCCCGATGTTCGAGTTCCTCGACGCGGCCGAGATCGGCATGGGCATCACCGAGTCGCTGGCGATGACGCCGGCCGCATCGGTGAGCGGCTTCTACCTGGCGCATCCGCAGTCGACCTACTTCTCCATCGGCAAGATCGGCCAGGACCAGCTCGACGACATGGCGGCGCGCCGCCACGAGGACCGCGCCACGCTGGAGCGCGCGCTGGCGCCCAACCTGTAACCGGGTGCGACGGCAGGGCGGCAGGGGCGGCTGCATCGCCCCGCCGCCAGCCCGTTGATGCAACAGGGAAAACCGCCGCAGGCGGCCGGCAAAGCCGTGCCGGAGCGGCGTGCCAGGCGCCTCACAACTCCTTACAGAGCCTTTCAACTCCTCACAGACCGGCGCAGTCCGGCTCCCTAGACTGAGGGCTCGATACACGCAATCACCAGCGTGATCACCGCGGCGAATGTTTCGCCGCGGGGCATCCTGAAAGGAGTCTGTCCATGAAGAAACTGCTGCTCTCCCTCTCCGCTCTGTCGATCGCTGCCGCTTCCTCGCTGGCCATGGCCCAAGGCACCGGCGTTTCCGTTGGCACGAAGGCCGATGTCGGCGCATCGGTGACCACACCCTCTCCCGCCGCTGCAGCGCAGGGCGGCCTGAACACTGCCGGCAGCGCTGCCACGGGTGCCGCAGGCGCAGCCGAAAAGGGTCTGTCGACTGCGGGCGCGGCGACCAGCAAGGGCCTGTCGGCAGCAGGTTCGGCGGCTGACAAGGGTCTGTCGACCGCCGGCGCTGCGGTCGACAAGAGTGTCGGCACTGCTGCCGACGCCACCGGCGGCGCCGCGGCAGACGCCGGCACCAAGGCCAAGCACGGCAAGCACGCCACCAAGTCGGGCAAGAAGTCGAAGGCCGACGCGAGCGTGGATGTGAGCGCCGGTGCCGCAGCGGGTGCCAAGGCGCAGTAACCTGGCGCGCTAGTCCACAGTCACTGGCAACCAGCTACTAGCCCGACCTTTTACCGGCGCCGGCGGCGCCAGGGCCCTCCAGGGTGTTTCAGCCCTGACGCGCCGCAGCAAAGCGGGACGGATCGCATCCGTCCCGCTTTGCGTTTGTGCGCGATCAGTGTGCCTAGTGGGCGCTGGCCCCGCCTAATGTCAGCCTGACACCGACAGCCCGCGCCCGCGCCCGGCACTACAATGACATCAACGCAGGCGGTTCCGCCTGCACCCGACTGCACCGGGCATGTGCCGGTCTGTTCAACCCAGTGGAGCCCACATGATCCGCATCCTGATCGCTGACGATCACGAGATTGTGCGTGCCGGGCTGCGCCAGTTCCTTTCCGAAGAGCCCGACATCCAGGTGACAGGCGAAGCCGGAAGCGGCGACCAGGTCATGGCGCAGTTGCGCGATGCCGAGTTCGACGTGCTGGTCCTGGACATCTCGATGCCCGACCGCAACGGCATCGACGTGCTCAAGCTGATCCGTCAGCGCAAGCCCGAATTGCCGGTCCTGATCCTGTCGACCTACCCGGAAGACCAGTACGCGATCAACCTGATCCGTGCCGGCGCTTCTGGCTACCTGACCAAGGAAAGCGCCCCGGACGACCTGGTCAAGGCCATCCGCACGGTGGCCCAGGGCCGCCGCTACGTGAGCGCCACCGTGGCCGACCTGCTGATCGGCGGGCTCGACAAGCCGACCGAGCAGCCGGTGCACCAGATGCTGTCGGAGCGCGAGTTCCAGATCTTCTGCAAGCTGTCGCGGGGGCAGTCGGTGTCGGTGATTGCCGACGAACTGTTTCTCAGCGTCAAGACCGTCAGTACCTATCGTTCGCGCATTCTCGAGAAAATGGGCATGAAGACCAACGCTGACCTGACCTATTACGCCATCAAGAACGGCCTGGTCGAATAGCAGCCCACGATGGGCCGCACCGGACGAGGACCAGCAATACATAACATGTCGGAGCAGGCTTCGAACACTTCCTACCGGGCGCTGAGCATACTGCTGATTGAAGACTCGGCGGTCCTGCGAGGCATGCTGCTCGAATACCTGAAGGATTTCCCGTTCATCGAGAACGTGGACTGGGCCGATACCGAAGCCATGGCCCTGCGGCTGCTCGCCGCCGGCAAGTACGATGTGGTCATCGTCGACCTGCAGCTGCGCCAGGGCAACGGCATCAATGTGCTGCGCGCGATGCAGCGCATCGGCACCGGCGCGGTGCGCATCGTCTACACCAACCACGCCCAGGTCAGCATGTACCGCCGCCAGTGCGCCGAGGCCGGCGCGGACTACTTCTTCGACAAGTCGCTCGAGCTCGAGCAGGTGTTCCGCGTGATCGAGGAGCACGCGGCGCCGGCGCCCTGAGCCGGCCCAGCCCCTCGTTCCTTCATCATTCCCTGCCTGCCGGTGCGCGTCAGGCGCGCGCCGGCTCCTGATTTTCCGGCGCCTCCGCCGGTGCCAGCACCGCTTCCGTCAGCGGCACCTCGATGTGGATGCGCACGCCCGCCTGCGTCGAGGAATCGATCTGCATGCTGCCGCCCAGCGCGGTAACGCGCTGCTCCATGCCCAGCAGCCCGTGGTGGCCGGCGGTGCTGCCGGCGTCGAAGTCCGCCGGCAGGCCCTTGCCGTCGTCGCGCACGGTCAGCGTCAGCAGGTTGTCCTGGCAGGCCAGGCTGACATCGATGTGCCTGGCTTCAGAGTACTTGCTGGCATTGGTCAGCGATTCCTGCACGATCCGGTATAGCGCGATCGCGGCCTCGTCGCGCAGTGGAGGCAGGTCCTCGGGCACGCTGACATCGGTCTCCCAGTCATTGCGCGCGCCCACTTCCTCGACCAGCTGGCAGACCGCCGCGCGCAGGCCCAGGTTCAGCAGCACCGTGGGGCGCAGGTCTTCGATCAGGCGGCGCTTGATCTGGATGCCCTGGTCCACGTGCAGCATCACGCGCGTCAGCCGCTCGGCCGCCACCGGATGGTCCTCCTGCACCTTGCGGCGCACCCAGTGCAGATCCAGCTTGATCGCGGTCAGGATGGCGCCCAGTTCATCGTGCAGCTCGCGCGCCAGGCGTGTCTTCTCGTCCTCGGTCACGCGCTGCAGGTGGGCGGCCAGCGCCGACAGCTGGCGCGTGCGTGCGCGCACCTTGCGGTCCAGCCGCACGCCTTCCTCTTCCAGCTGGGTGCGCACCGCCTCAGCCATCGACAGGCGCTTGGCGTGGCCCACGCCCACCGCCATCATCAGGGTGATGTTGATGGCGGTAAGCAGGCCGATGCCGTAGCGCGACAGCTGCACGTCGTTCTCGGCGCCTTCCAGCCGGTGCGAGACCGCGCCGGCCTCGCGCGCCTGCAGCTGGTCCAGGCCGCGGCGCGCATTGTCCATGGTCTCTTTGCCGTAGTCGGTGCGGATCAGGTCCAGCGCCACTTCCAGGTCGCGCTTGCCGTAAACCAGCGTCAGCGCCATCTCGTTGAGCTTGCTGTTGATCAGCTTGGAGGTGTCGCTGAACTGTTTCAGGCCTTCGGGATCGTTGGCATAGCCGGCGCGGATCTGCGCCATCAGTTCGGCGATGCGCGGCAGGGCCTTGTAGTACGGCTCAAGGTAGCTTTCCTTGCCGGTCAGCAGGAAGCCGCGCTGGCCGGCCTCGGCATTGACCAGCTCGCCGTTGAGCGCGGCCAGCTCGGTCTGCACGCGCTGCGAGCGGATCACGTCGGTATAGCTTTCGCGCAGGCGGATATTGCCGGTTTCCGACGCCACCAGCACCGCCAGCGTCAGCAGGATGCCGCCCGCCAGCAGCAGCGTGTGGGGGAGAAAGGACTGCTTGAACATGGGCAATTCCTGTTTAGTGAAGGCGCGCCGCTCGCCCGCCGCAGCGCCAGGGAGCGCCCATGGAATCACATCGATCGCCATGGGTCAACCTTGAAGCCGGGCCCGCGCGGGCGTCGTCCGGGTGCGTGTAGGACTCGGCTGACAGCGGAATCGGCTCGCTGTCAGTATTGGTGCGCGGGCTGGCTTTCTACGATGAGGCTATGAGCTTGCACCCCTTGGCGCAAGCCCTCACATGGGCCCAGCCAGTGCGCCTGGCGTGGTCCGATTGCTTCGGGAGCCTAGCCATGCTGCAATATGCACTCGTATTTTTCGTCATCGCCCTGATCGCCGCGATCTTCGGCTTCGGCGGAATTGCCGCCGGCGCCGTGGAAATCGCCAAGATCCTGTTCTTCATCTTCCTGGTCGTGGCGCTGGTCGCCGCGGTGATGGGCCTGGTCCGCAGGGGGCGATGACACCGGCCGCGAGCCGTCTTTCCCCACCGCCGACCGAAACTGAGGAGACCGTATGCTGACGCAGAACCCGAAAGTCAGGAAGGAACTGAACCACCTGTCCGACAGTGCCGACAGTGCCATCCGCCATATCAGGCATGCCGCGCGCGACACGCGCGACGCGGCAGCGCCGGTATCCGGCGAGGTCAAGGCGCTGATCGCCCAGCTGGAGCACACCATCGAAGTGCTGGCGCGCGAGGGCTCTGCCGAGAGCATGCGCGCCGGGCAGCGCCTGCGCGAGCGGGCCACCGACATGGCCCATCGGCTGCGCGCCCAGACCACCGACGGCATGATGCGCGCCCGCGAGCGCATGGATGGTGCGGTAGAACACGCCCAGCACCGCGTGGCCGAGTCGCCGCTGAAGGCGGTGGCGATCGCGGCGGCCGTGGGGGCGCTGATCGGGCTGCTGCTGGCCAATGGCCGGCGCCATTCAGAGGAGGATTAGGCCCGCCCCCCAGCCACCAGACCGATACCGGGACCCGTCCGGCACGCCGGGCGGGTCCTGCAAGGGAATCCCCCTTTCCGGAATCCTCGTCCGGAAGCCCGGCAGCCCACTGCGGTGCCGGGCGCTTTTTTAGGCGCGCGGCGATCGTGCCGCACGCAAGCGGGTGTCTGTTCCCGTCACACCCCCCACATCACATTGGCCCCCTCACGCTGGGAGGCACGCAGCATGTCCAGGAACGGGTAGGCGCGCTGGCCCAGGTGCAGCGGTTCTTCCTCGTCTTCGTCGTTGCCGGTGTCCGCTTCGACGGCCGAGCTGGCGGGATGGGCCTTGGCATCGGCGACCGCGGCTTCCAGCTTGTGGATCGCGGTTGGAAGCTCTTCCACGGTGATCACCCCTCGTTCCCCGAGGCGCTTGCCGATGATGCCCAGCAGCGTCATCGCCAGATCCTTCATCATGATCAGGTCCTGCGCGGCGTGGGATTTGAAGGTGATCAGCATGATGTGTTTTCCTTTCACGGAGAGGCGGGGGCGTTCCCGCGGGCGGGAAGTCTCGCTGATTTTGGGCCCGGATTGTGGCCCGGGGCCATCCTCGCGCATGATGTCAGCATAGCACCTGATAAAATTCGGCGTTCCCGATTCCAATGCCTGTCACGCGGCGCGGCGCGGCGCTCACTGTTCCTTTGCCGTCACTTGCCGCCTTCCGGGCGACGGCGCCGCCCAAGGCGGTGCCTGAATACCTTGCCCACAGGGCTTCCGACATCCATGCTGCCTGTTCAGACCTCCAATCTTGCCGCCGCGTTCACTGATGCGGTGCGCGCGCTCGCCCCGGCCGATGCCACCCTGCCCGCCGTCACCTTCGAGCGGCCCAAGGTGGCCGCCCACGGCGACCTTGCCTGCAACGTCGCCATGCAGGTCGCGCGCGCGCTCAAGAGCAATCCGCGCGAGCTGGCCCAGCGCATCGTCGATGCCGTGCAGGCCGACACGCGCGCGCAGGGCCTGGTCCAGGCCATGGAGATTGCCGGCCCCGGCTTCATCAACCTGCGCCTGACCCCGGCCGCCAAGGCCGACGTGCTGCGCGCGGTGCTGGCCGAGGGCGACCACTACGGCGCGCGCGAGCGCGGCGTGCACGGCCAGGTGCTGGTGGAGTTCGTCTCGGCCAACCCGACCGGCCCGCTGCACGTCGGCCATGGCCGCCAGGCGGCACTGGGCGACGCGCTGGCCAACCTGCTGTCGTGGCAGGGCTGGCACGTGCACCGCGAGTTCTACTACAACGACGCCGGCGTGCAGATCCAGACCCTGGCGCTGTCGGTGCAGGCGCGCGCGCGCGGCCTCAAGCCCGGCGACGCCAGCTGGCCCGAGGCCGCCTACAACGGCGACTACATCGCCGACATCGCCGCCGACTTCCTGGCCGGCAAGACCGTCAGCGCTTCTGACGGCGAGCCCGTGACCGCGTCGGGCAACGTCGAGGACATCGACTCGATCCGCAAGTTTGCCGTCACCTACCTGCGCAACGAGCAGGACATCGACCTGCAGGCCTTCGGCGTCAAGTTCGACCGCTATTACCTGGAGTCGTCGCTGTACAGCGACGGCCGTGTCGAAGCCGCGGTGCAGTCGCTGGTCGGCAAGGGCAAGACCTACGAGAGCGAGGGCGCGCTGTGGCTGCGCACCACCGACGACGGCGACGACAAGGACCGCGTGATGAAGAAGAGCGACGGCACCTATACGTACTTCGTGCCGGACGTCGCCTACCACACCACCAAGTGGGAGCGCGGCTTCACCAAGGTCATCAACGTGCAGGGCAGCGACCACCACGGCACCATCGCGCGCGTGCGCGCCGGCCTGCAAGGCCTGGACATGGGCATCCCGCAGGGCTATCCCGACTACGTGCTGCACAAGATGGTCACCGTGATGAAGAACGGCGAGGAGGTCAAGATCTCCAAGCGCGCCGGCTCCTATGTCACCGTGCGCGACCTGATCGAATGGTCCAACGGCGGCGACGAGACCATCCGCGGCTGCCTGGATACCGGCGTGGCCGACTGGCCGCAGCACTTCACCCGCGGCCGCGACGCGGTGCGCTTCTTCCTGCTGTCGCGCAAGGCCGATACCGAGTTCGTTTTCGATGTCGACCTGGCGCTCAAGCAGAACGACGAGAACCCGGTGTACTACGTGCAGTACGCCCACGCCCGCATCTGCTCGATCTTCGAGTCGTGGGGCGGCGCGGACTGGGAAGCCCGCCTGGCCGAGCTGGCCGGCGCCGACCTGTCCGCCGTGACCGGACCCGAAGCCAGCGCCCAGGCGCAGGCGCTGGGCCGCCGTCTGGCCGAGTTCCCGGACATGCTGTCGGGCGCCGCCGCCGAGCTGGCGCCGCATGCGGTCGCCTTCTACCTGCGCGACCTGGCCGGCGACTTCCACGCCTTCTACAACGCCGACCGCGTGCTGGTTGACGACGAGGCCGTCAAGCGCGCCCGGCTGGCGCTGCTGGCGGCCACGCGCCAGGTGCTGCGCAATGGCCTGGCGGTGATCGGCGTGTCCGCCCCGCGCCGGATGTAAGCAGGCGTCCGGCGCCCCCCGCGCGGGGGTACGGGGCTGTCCGGCCCCGAGGACGATGCCAGTGCTGCCGTTGGCGGCGCTGGCCCTATAATCCCGGCATCACCGAAGAGGACTTCATGCAACAGCAACGCAAGCGCGAGTCGCGCCATGTCCGCCGCAACCAGCAACGCGGCGGTACGTTCCTGGGCCTGGTGCTCGGGCTGATCGTCGGGCTGGCCATCGCCGTGGTGGTCGCCCTGTACATCACCAAGTCTCCGACCCCGTTCCAGCAGAAGAGTGCCCCGCGCCCGAGCGAGCCGGGCAATGTCACCAGCCAGCTGCCGCCGCCGGCCCAGCGCGCCGACGAGGGCCCGAGCGACCCCAACAAGCCGCTGTGGAGCAAGACCCCGGCCAAGCCGGTGGGCCAGGCGCCCGAGCCGGAACCGAAGCAGAACGGCCAGCATGGCCAGAACGGCCAGCAACCCCCGGTGGCCGTCGCCCGTCCGGCCGAGAAGCCGGTGGAAAAGCCCGTGGAGAAGCCGGCTGACAAGCCTGTCGCCAGCAAGCCGGCCGAGAAGCCGGTGGCCGACCCGATCGCCGAGATCGCCCAGGCCGATGCCAACAAGGTGGGCTACCTGCTGCAGGTGGGCGCGTTCCGCTCGTCGGACGACGCCGACCGCCAGAAGGCCAACCTGGCGATGCAGGGCTTCGAAGCCCGGATCACCGAGCGCGATGTCAACGGCGTCAAGATGTACCGGGTGCGCCTGGGGCCGTTCAACCGCATCGAAGACATGAACAAGGCACGCGACCGGCTGCAGTCGTCCGGCTTCGAGGCCTCGGTGATCCGCTTCACCAAGCAGTAAGCCGGACCGCAGGGTCAGGCGTTATTCCGGTCGTGTCCGGCGGCACTGGCAGTAATCGCCGGTAACCGCCGCAACACGTTGTCACCAGAAGCAGCCGGCGTTTCGCTGAACCGGACGCCGCCGCCGCTGTCATACGCTCATCGTCCAACCGCAAGGCCGCACCAAGATGAAAAAACTCGCCGCACTGTTCGCCATGTTCGCCGCCGTGGGCGGCCTGCTGATGTCCGCCCCGTCCCGGGCGGCGCCCGCCGAGGGCAAGGAATACCAGGTCCTGAAGGCGGCCCAACCGGTCGCCGCGGGCAAGATCGAGGTGACCGAGTTCTTCTGGTACGGCTGCCCGCACTGCTACGATTTCGAGCCGGACCTGGAAGCCTGGGTCAGGAAGCAGGGCGGCAACGTGGTCTTCAAGCGCGTGCCGGTCGCGTTCCGTGACGACCTGCTGCCGCACACCAAGATCTTCTATGCGCTGGAAGCCATCGGCAAGCTCGACGCCATGCACAACAAGGTCTTCAACGCCATCCACGTGGACCGCAAGCGCATGACGGACCCCAACGAGATCGCCGACTTCATGGCCAAGAACGGCGTGGACCGCAAGGCCTTCCTGGATGCCTACAACTCGTTCACGGTGACCACCAACTCGCAGCGCGCCAACAAGATCGCCGACGCCTACAAGATCGACGGCGTGCCGACCGTGGTGGTGCAGGGCAAGTACGTGACCTCGCCGTCGATTGCCGGCAACAAGCAGGGCGCGATCCAGACCATGGATTACCTGGTGGATCAGGTTAAGGCGAAGAAGATGTAATCTGCTGGCGACCTTCGCAAGCCGAGGGTTATCCAACACCAGTAGCAAGCCAAACGGCTGGTATCCTGTACCAGCCGTTTTTTTTCAGACTGCAACCCTGCCTTCATGCGTCCCCTCAAAGTCTTCCTCACCGGCGCCTCCAGCGGCCTGGGCCAGGCTCTCGCGCGCGAATACGCGTCGCAAGGCGCCATCCTCGGGCTGGTGGCGCGCCGCGAGGACGCGCTGCGCGAGTTTGTCGCCACGCTGCCCAACCCGGGCGCGGTGCGCGTCTACGGCGCCGATGTGCGCGATGCCGACGCCATGGCGCGTGCCGCTGGAGACTTCCTCGGCCATTTCGGCTGCCCGGACGTGGTGATCGCCAATGCCGGGGTCTCGGTCGGCACCGTCGCCAGCGAGCGCGAGGACCTCGACGCCTTCCGCCAGGTGATGGATACCAACTGGTTCGGCGTGCTGACCACCTTCCAGCCGTTCATGCATGCGATGCAGGAGCGCGAGCCCGGCCACTTCGGGCGCCGC
Source organism: Cupriavidus necator (assembly GCF_016127575.1). Lineage (NCBI taxonomy): Bacteria > Pseudomonadati > Pseudomonadota > Betaproteobacteria > Burkholderiales > Burkholderiaceae > Cupriavidus > Cupriavidus necator. The sequence goes on along the minus strand of NZ_CP066018.1, from coordinate 1,338,684 downwards.
GGCACGCTGGTGGGCATTGCCAGTGTCGCCGGCGTGCGCGGGCTGCCGGGCGCGGGCGCCTACAGCGCGTCCAAGTCGGCGGTGATCAAGCTGCTGGAAAGCCTGCGGCTGGAGCAGCGCGCGCACGGCATCCGCGTGGTCACGATCGCGCCCGGCTATATCCGCACGCCGATGACCGCGCACAACCCGTACCGCATGCCGTTCCTGACCGATGCCGACGTGTTCGCGCGCAAGGCCGTGCGGGTAATCGCGGCAGGACGGCGCTTCCGCGTGATTCCGTGGCCGATGGGCGTGGTGGCGGCGCTGCTGCACGTGATGCCGCGCTGGCTCTACGATGCGCTGGCCGCGGGCGCTCCGCGCAAGCCGCGGCGCGCCGACCCGCCGCAGGAGCCCTGACCATGTGGCGCGACGCCATCGGCCAGCAGCATGCCGCCGCCAGCGGGGTGGTGCGGATCGCGTCGCTGGTGCCGTCGGTGACTGAGTTGCTGTTCGCGCTCGGGATGGCCCGGCAGATGGTGGCACGCACCGGCTTCTGCATCCACCCGGAACCGGCCGTGTGCGCGGTGCCCAAGGTCGGCGGCACCAAGGACGTGAACGTGGCGCGGCTGCGCGAGCTGGCACCCACGCACGTGGTGGTCAATATCGATGAGAACCGGCGCGAGACCGTGGACGAAATCCGCGCATTCGTGCCCAATGTGATCGTCACCCATCCATGCGCGCCGGAAGACAACCTGGGGCTGTACCAGCTGCTGGGCGGGATCTTCGGCTGCCACGCCGAGGCCGAGGCGCTGTGCACGGCGCTGCAGGTGCAGCTCGATGCCATCCGCGTGCGCGCGTGGCCGGCTCGCCGCGTGCTGTATGCGATCTGGCAGGACCCGTGGATGACGGTGTCGCGCGATACCTATATCAGCCGCATGCTGGCATTGGCCAACTGGCACACCTGGCCCGAGGGCAGTGCCGCATTGCAGGCCTGCGCGGGCGGCGACTGCAGCCGCCCCAACGCGCCTGGCGATCGCTATCCCACCTTCCGCTGGAGCGACGCGCTGGTGCGCGAGCTCGACCTGGTGCTGCTGTCGACCGAGCCCTACCGCTTCACCGAAGACCACGCCGACGCGCTCGAGCGCCAGCTTGGCAAGCCGGTGCTGCTGGTCGACGGCGAGATGCTGTCCTGGTACGGCAGCCGCGCCATCGACGGGGTGCGCTACCTGGCGGCACTGGCGGCCGCCAACTAGGCCAGTCAGGCCGCGCGGAAGCGGATCACGCCGTCGTCGCCGGTTTCCCGCACCAGTTCGCCGCGGTGCCACAGGCAGTGCAGGTGGGCCAGCGACTCGCCCATGGCGAAGGTCATCTGGTGGATGTCGAACTGGCGCTTGAAGATCACGCTGACGATGTCGTGCGCGCTGCAGGCCTTCTCGCCGCAGGCTTCGAGCGTTTCGGCGAGGCGGTCGGCATGGTGCTCGCGCAGCTGCATGATGCGGGTATGCAGGTTGCGGAAGGGGCGGCCATGCGAGGGCAGGATCAGCACGTCCTGCGGCAGCGGTTCGTACTTGCCGAGCGAATCCAGGTAGAGCTGCAGCGAATTGCCTTCGGGCTCCATGTCGAACACGCTGACATTGGTCGAGATGCGCGGCAGCACCATGTCGCCGGAGATCAGCACATTGGTGGCGGCGTTGTACAGTGCCACATGCTCGGGCGAATGGCCGAAGCCGGTGATCACGCGCCAGGCCGAGGTCGCCGCATCGGTGCCGATCCGCACCGTGTCGCCCTCCATCATGCGGCGGTACTGCGCCGGCAGCTCCGGCACCAGCGACGGGTAGTAGGTCTTGCGCGCGCGCAGCTTTTCCTGGCTGTCGGCATCGGTCAGGCCGTGCAGCGCGAAGTGCGCGGCGGCGGCGTCGCCGCCCGCGCTGGAGCCGGCACCGGTGCCGCTGCCCATCACGCGCGCGCTCATGTAGTCGCCCAGGCTCATCCACAGCCGCACGCCGAAGCGCTTGCACAGCCAGTGCGCCAGGCCGACGTGGTCGGGGTGGCTGTGCGTCACCAGCACGCGCACCACCGGCAGTCCTTCCAGCTCATTGGCGAAGATGGTTTCCCAGTGGCCCTTGATGATGTCGTTGGTGATGCCGCAGTCGATGATGGTCCAGCCGTCGCGGCCGTCCAGGCGGTCGCGCAGCAGCCACAGGTTGATATGGTCGAGCGCGAACGGCAGCGGCATGCGCAGCCAGTAGACGCCGGGGGCGACTTCCTGCCTGGAGCCGGGCTCGGGCATGGTGTCGCCGAACGGGTATTGGAGCTGGTGTTCGAGTGCGTTCATGAGGAGTCTCGTGGTCGAAGCCTGGCGCGGGGGCGCGGGCTTTCTCGTTCTGCCGGCACGCCAAGCATTGAGCAGGGCGTGCAAGCACCGGTTGCCAGCCGATCTGGTTGACGCTAACGTAAACGTCAATCATACGGGTTCGTTTCCATCTTAAGCGAAAACTTGACTTCACAACGAACGACCGTTCACTTTCTTTGGGCAGGCTATGTCAGCGACGCCAGCGGCGGCTTCCGCCACCTACACCATCACCGACCTTGCGCGTGAATTCGACATCACGCCCCGGGCCATCCGTTTCTACGAGGACCAGGGTCTGCTGTCGCCGGAGCGCGAAGGGCCGGGCGGGCGCAAGCGGGTCTACAACGGCCGTGAACGGACCCGGCTGAAGCTGACACTGCGCGGCAAGAGGTTGGGGCTTACTCTCAATGAGATCCGCGAGATCCTTGACCTCTACGAGTCACCACGCGACACAGCCCCGCAGCTGGAGCGCTTCCTGCACTCGCTCGCGGCGCACCGGCGCACGCTTGAGCGGCAGATGGAAGACCTGCAGGCGCAACTGGCCGAGATCGACCAGCATGAGCGCCAGTGCAGGGCTTTGCTGGCCGCGCAGACCGGCAAGCAGCAACCGGCCACGGAAGACGGCGATGCGCCGGCCCGGACCTCGGTCGCCTGAAGCGGCACTTCCACCGGCATCCGTGCCGGATGGGATTGACGTTTACGTAAACGTCAATAGAATACCCCGACAGCGCGCGCAGCCTGTTGCTGCCGGCGACCCAACGTTCTCACACCGGAACTCCGCCATGACGTCATCCAACGCCAGTGCCGTACCCGCTGAACCAGGATCGCTGTCCGCCGCGCGCGCCGACGCTATCGCCACCAGCTTTTCCCGCCAGGGGCTGATGACCACCTTTGGCGCGACCCTGCGGCGGGTGGACCGCGGCGAGGTCGAGCTGGCCATGCCGTGGTCCGACGGCGTGACCCAGCAGCACGGCTTCTTCCACGGCGGCGTGGTGGGTGCGCTGGCAGACAGCGCCTGCGGCTACGCCGCGCTGACGATGGTGGGCGAAGATGAGGCGGGCCTGACCGCCGAGTACAAGATCAACCTGCTGTCTCCCGCCCAGGGCGAACGCCTGGTGGCGGTGGGGCGGGTCCTCAAGCCCGGGCGCACGCTGATCGTGGCACAGGGCGATGTCTATGTCGAGCAGGACAGCCGCCGCAAGCAGGTGGCCACCATGCTGATGACGCTGTGCGTGGTCAAGACACTGGGCCACGTCTGAACTGACGGCTCCGGCCATCCATCCGGAACCCGACACACATACCGATTCCAAACAGGAGACCATCATGACCGAACTGCCAGGCCTGAAATTCGATCTGGGCGAAGACATCGAGATGCTGCGCAACTCCGTGCGCGACTGGGCCCAGGCCGAGCTGGCCCCGCGCGCCGGCGAGATCGACCGCACCGACCAGTTCCCGATGGACGCCTGGAAGAAGATGGGCGACCTGGGCGTGCTGGGCATTACCGTGGCCGAGGAATACGGCGGCGCCAACATGGGCTACCTGGCGCACATGATTGCGATGGAAGAAATCAGCCGCGCCTCGGCGTCGGTCGGCCTGTCGTACGGCGCGCATTCCAACCTGTGCGTGAACCAGATCCACCGCAACGGCACGCCGGCGCAGAAGGCGAAGTACCTGCCCAAGCTGGTCTCGGGCGAATGGATCGGCGCGCTGGCCATGAGCGAGCCCAATGCCGGCTCCGACGTGGTCAGCATGAAGCTGCGCGCCGAGTTCAAGGGCGACCGCTACGTGCTCAACGGCACCAAGATGTGGATCACCAACGGCCCGGACTGCGACGTGCTGGTGGTCTATGCCAAGACCGAGCCTGAGCTGGGCGCGCGCGGCATGACCGCCTTTATCGTCGAAAAGGGCATGAAGGGCTTCTCGGTGGCGCAGAAGCTGGACAAGCTGGGCATGCGCGGCTCGCACACCGGCGAACTGGTGTTCCAGGACGTGGAAGTGCCGGTCGAGAACATCCTTGGCGCCGAGAACGGCGGCGCCAAGGTGCTGATGAGCGGGCTGGACTACGAGCGCGCGGTGCTGTCCGGCGGCCCGGTCGGGATCATGCAGGCGTGCATGGACGTGGTCACGCCGTATATCCACGACCGCAAGCAGTTCGGCCAGAGCATCGGCGAATTCCAGCTGATCCAGGGCAAGGTGGCCGACATGTACACCACGCTGCAGGCCGCGCGCAGCTACCTGTACACGGTCGGCAAGAACCTGGACGCGCTGGGCAGCGGGCACGTGCGCCAGGTGCGCAAGGACTGCGCCGCGGTGATCCTGTACACCGCCGAGAAGGCCACCTGGATGGCGGGCGAGACCGTGCAGATCCTGGGCGGCAACGGCTATATCAATGAATACCCGGCCGGCCGCCTGTGGCGCGACGCCAAGCTGTACGAGATCGGCGCCGGCACCTCGGAAATCCGCCGCATGCTGATCGGCCGCGAGCTGTTCGCCGAAACCATGTAAAGCGCAAGGGGGGCGCCGAAATCACCCGGAGCCCCCGCCCGAACCCCATTACAATCTCAGTACCCGTCGCAAGACCGCTCGCCGCACATTTCTCCCGGCCCCCGTCGACCCATGTCCCACTTCCCCAAACTGCTCTCCTCGCAGATTGCCTTCGATGTGGCGAGAACGATGCTCGACGGGTTCGACAAGCATTACCGCCTGTTCCGCGAGGTCAGCCACCAGGCCAAGCTCAAGTTCGAGGCCGGCGACTGGCACGGGCTGCAGCAGATCCAGCGCGACCGCATTGCGTTCTACAACGAGCGCGTGCGCGAATCGAGCGTGATCCTGGAAGACGAGTACGACGCCGAGAACATCGAGGACGAGATCTGGCAGCAGATCAAGCTGCACTACATCGGCCTGCTGACCAACCACCACCAGCCCGAGCTGGCCGAGACCTTCTTCAACTCGGTCTGCACGCGCATCCTGCACCGCTCGTACTTCAACAACGATTTCATCTTCGTGCGCCCGGCGATCTCGACCGAGTACATCGAGAACGAGGAATCGCCCACGCGCCCCACCTTCCGCGCCTACTACCCGGGCAGCCGCGAGGGCATGGCCGCGTGCTTCGAGCGCGTCGTGCACAACTTCCAGCTGGAGAGCCCGTTCGAGGACCTGCAGCGCGACATCGGCTACGTGGTGCGCGCGGTCAGCGAGCATTTCGGCGACCTGCGCATCGCGCCGAATTTCCAGGTCCATACGCTGTCGTCGCTGTTCTTCCGCAACAAGTCGGCCTTTATCATCGGCCGCATCCTGAACGGCGACCGCACTTTCCCGCTGGCGATCCCGATCGTGCACGGCCCCTCGGGCAAGCTGACGCTGGACACCGTGCTGCTGAAGAAGGAACAGTTGCTGATCCTGTTCTCGTTCACGCACTCCTATTTCATGGTCGACATGGAGATCCCGTCGGCCTACGTGACCTTCCTGCGCGACATCATGCCGCGCAAGCCGCGCGCCGAGATCTATACCTCGCTGGGCCTGCAGAAGCAGGGCAAGAACCTGTTCTACCGCGACTTCCTGCACCACCTGCAGCATTCGTCGGACAAGTTCATCGTCGCGCCCGGCATCCGCGGGCTGGTGATGCTGGTGTTCACGCTGCCGTCGTACCCGTACGTGTTCAAGGTCATCAAGGACTTTTTCCCGGCGCCCAAGGAAACCACGCGCGAGCTGGTCAAGTCCAAGTACCAGCTGGTCAAGCAGCACGACCGCGTCGGCCGCATGGCCGATACGCTGGAGTATTCCGACGTGGCCTTCCCGCTCTCGCGCTTCGACGAGGCGCTGGTGCGCGAGTTCGAGCAGCACGCGCCGTCGATGATCGAGTACCAGCGCGGCAAGGATGGCGGCGAAGAGATCGTGGTGCGCCACGTCTATATCGAGCGCCGCATGACGCCGCTGAACATCTACCTGACGGAGGGCACTGACGAGCAGGTCGAGCACGGCGTGATTGAATACGGCAACGCCGTCAAGGAGCTGATCGCTGCGAACATCTTTCCGGGAGACATGCTGTACAAGAACTTCGGCGTCACGCGCCACGGGCGCGTGGTGTTCTACGACTACGACGAGATCGAGTACCTGACCGACTGCAACATCCGCGACGTGCCGCAGCCGCGCAACGAGGAAGAGGAGATGTCGGGCGAGGTCTGGTACACGGTGCGTCCGCACGACATCTTTCCCGAGACCTTCCGCACCTTCCTGCTGGGCGACACGCGCGTGCGCGCGGCGTTCCTGCGCCACCATGCGGACTTTTTCGACCCTGCCATGTGGCAGAGCCACAAGGACCGGCTGCTGGCCGGACATGTTCATGACTTCTTTGCCTATCACAGTTCAGAGCGATTCATTCACCGCTACAGCGAAGCTGGCAGCGCGCAGGGTACCGCTGCCGTTCCCGATCCTGGTCCTGCAAGGAGGGTCGCATGACTGACGCCATCGCCCAGCTGTTCCGCAACAACCGCGAGTGGGTCGACCGCGTCAACGCCGAAGACCCCACCTTCTTCATGCGCCTGGCCAACCAGCAGGCGCCCGAGTACCTGTGGATCGGCTGCTCCGATTCGCGCGTGCCGGCCAACCAGATTCTGGGCCTGGCCCCGGGCGAGGTGTTCGTCCACCGCAATATCGCCAACGTGATCGCGCACAGCGACCTGAACGCGCTGGCGGTGATCCAGTTCGCGGTAGAGGTGCTCAAGGTGCGCCATATCACCGTGGTGGGCCACTACGGCTGCGGCGGTGTCAAGGTCGCGCTCAAGCGCGAGCGCATCGGCCTGGCCGACAACTGGCTGCGCCATGTGCGCGACGTGGCCGACAAGCACGAGGCCTATCTCGGCACGCTGCTGCGCGAAGACGATGCCCATACCCGGCTGTGCGAGCTCAATGTGATCGAGCAGGTCAACAACGTCTGCCAGACCACCGTGCTCCAGGACGCCTGGAGCCGCGGCCAGGCGGTGACCGTGCATGGCTGGGTCTACGGCGTGTCCGACGGCCTGCTGCGCGACCTGGGCATGGCCGCCAGCAGCAACGACGAACTGCGCGAGCAACTGGCCGCGGCCTACCGCCAGTACGGCGATCCGCCGCAGGCGTCGATCCGCTGACCGGACGCACACACCGCTTCTTCATCCACCGATCCAGGAGACCCGACATGGAAGAGATCGTCATCGTTTCAGCCGCCCGCACGCCGATGGCTGCGTTCCAGGGCGAATTCGCCAGCGTCACCGCGCCGCAGCTGGGCGCCGTGGCCATCCGCGCCGCCGTAGAGCGCGCCGGCCTGAAGCCCGAGCAGGTGGAAGAGGTGGTGTTCGGCTGCGTGCTGCCGGCCGGCCAGGGCCAGGCCCCGGCGCGCCAGGCCGCGCTGGGCGCGGGCCTGCCGCTGGGCGTGGGCTGCACCACCGTCAACAAGATGTGCGGCTCGGGCATGCGCGCGGCCATGACCGTCTACGACGGGCTGATCGCGGGCTCGTTCGATATCGCCATTGCCGGCGGCATGGAGAGCATGACCAATGCGCCGTACCTGGTGCCGAAGGGCCGCGGCGGCTACCGCATCGGCCACGGCATGATCTACGACCACATGATGCTGGACGGCCTGGAAGACGCGTATGACAAGGGCCGCGCCATGGGCACCTTCGGTGAGGACTGCGCCGCCAAGTACGGCTTTACGCGCGAGCAGCAGGACGAATTCGCGATGGAAAGCGTGCGCCGCGCCCAGCAGGCCACCGAGAACGGCGACTTCCGCTGGGAGATCGCGCCGGTGACGGTGTCCGGCAGGGGCGGCGACACCGTGATCGACACCGACGAAGGCCCGCGCCGCATCAAGCTGGACAAGATCCCCTCGCTCAAGCCCGCGTTTGCCAAGGACGGCACCATCACGGCGGCCTCGTCGTCGTCCATCAACGACGGCGCCTCGGCGCTGGTGATGATGCGCGCCTCCACCGCGAAGAAGCTGGGCCTGCAGCCGATCGCGCGCATGCTCGGCCACACCACCCACGCGCAGGCGCCGGGCTGGTTCACCACCGCGCCGGTGGAAGCGATTTCCAAGCTGTACCGCAAGCTGGACTGGACCACCGACAGCGTCGACCTGTTCGAGATCAACGAGGCCTTCGCCGTGGTGCCGATGGCGGCCATGCACGACCTCAAGATCCCGCGTGACAAGGTCAATATCCATGGTGGCGCCTGCGCACTGGGCCACCCGATCGGCGCTTCGGGCGCACGCATCATGACCACGCTGATCGGCGCGCTGCGCAAGACCGGGGGCAAGCGTGGGGTGGCGAGCCTGTGCATTGGTGGTGGCGAGGCGACTGCGGTGGGGATCGAGATCCTGTAACGCGTTCCTTCCCGCTTGTTTTCTCCCCTCTCCCGCTTGCGGGAGAGGGAGCAAGACAGAGGCAGTTTGCTGAACCCGTGGCCGGGCGAGCCGTTTCGCGCTCCGGCCAGCCCGACAAAGGAGCACAGCCTTGCCAACCGTCCTGATCCTCGGTGCCTCGCGCGGCATCGGCCTTGAATTCGTGCGCCAGTACCGTGCCGACGGCTGGCGCGTCATTGCGGCGGCGCGTACGCCTGAAGGCGTCGGCGCATTGCAGGCGCTGGGCGCCGAAGCCCATCAGGTCGACCTGTCCGATGCCGGCGCGGTCGCGGGCCTGGGCTGGAAGCTCGACGGCGAAGCCCTCGACGTGGCGATCTACAACGCCGGCGTGCTGGGACCCCGCACCGAAGGCGCGCAACCGGTCACGCCGCAGGAATTCGACCGGGTGATGCATGTCAACGTGCTGGGCCCGATGATGGCGCTGCCGCTGCTGCTGCCCTACGTCGAAGCGGGCCAGTCCGGCCACGGCGGCGTGCTGGCGGTGCTGTCCTCGCGCATGGGCAGCATCACCGCGATGGAGCACAGCACCAGCTGGCTGTACCGCGTCAGCAAGGCCGGCGCCAATGCGGCGCTGCGCGCGGTCTCGCTCGATGCGCGCCACGCCACCTGCGTCGCGCTGCACCCGGGCTGGGTCAAGACCGACATGGGCGGCCAGGAAGCCGACCTGACCGTGCAGCAGAGCGTCAAGGGCATGCGCCAGTTGCTCGCCGGCGTCAAGCGGCGCGACAACGGCACCTTCCACAATTACGACGGCACGCCCATCCCCTGGTAAGCGCGCACGCACACTGAGCATCGAACCGACATGCTGCTGACCCCCGAACAGGAAATGATCCGCGACGCCGTGCGCCAGTTCGCGCAGGAAGTGATCGCGCCGCAGGCCGCGCAGTGGGACCGCGACAAGACCTTCCCCAAGGACGTGCACCGCGAACTGGCGGCGCTGGGCGCCTACGGCGTGGCGGTGCCGGAGGCATACGGCGGCGCCGGACTGGACTACCTGTCGCTGGCGCTGATCCTGGAAGAGATCGCGGCCGGCGATGGCGGCACCTCCACCGTCATCAGCGTCAACAACTGCCCGGTGTGCAGCATGCTGATGTCGTTCGCCAGCGAGGCGCAGAAGCAGCAGTGGCTGGTGCCGCTGGCGCGCGGCGAGATGCTGGGCGCGTTCTGCCTGACCGAGCCGCACGTGGGCTCGGATGCGTCGGCGCTGCGTACCACTGCGGTACGCGATGGCGACCACTACGTGCTCAACGGCGTCAAGCAGTTCATCACCAGCGGCCAGAACGCCGACGTGGCGATCGTGCTGGCCGTGACCGACAAGGCCGCAGGCAAGCGCGGCATCAGCGCCTTTATCGTGCCGACTTCGACCCCGGGCTACGTGGTGGCGCGGCTGGAGGACAAGCTCGGCCAGCATTCGTCGGACACCGCGCAGATCCTGTTCGAGGACTGCCGCGTGCCGGCGGCCAACCTGCTCGGCGACGAGGGCGGCGGCTACAAGATGGCGCTGTCGGGACTGGAAGGCGGGCGCATCGGCATCGCCTCGCAGAGCATCGGCATGGCGCGCGCCGCGTTCGAGGCGGCGCTGGCCTATGCCAAGGAGCGCGAGAGCTTCGGCCAGCCGCTGTTCCAGCACCAGGCGGTGCAGTTCCGCCTGGCCGAGATGGCCACCCGCATCGACGTGGCGCGCCAGATGGTGTGGCACGCCGCCGCGCTGCGCGACGCCGGCCGCCCGTGCCTGAAGGAAGCGGCCATGGCCAAGCTCTTTGCCAGCGAGATGGCCGAGCGGGTGTGCTCGGATGCGATCCAGGTGTTCGGCGGCTACGGCTACGTCAGCGACTTCCCGGTGGAGCGCATCTACCGCGACGTGCGCGTGTGCCAGATCTACGAGGGCACCAGCGATATCCAGAAGATCCTGATCGCGCGCGCGCTGGCCTAGCGATGCGCGTACGATGGGGTGTGTGCCGCGAAGGCGGCGCGCTTCCCTGATCCCCGTACCGGCAACCACAACAAGAAGGGCCCCGACATGACCGCAGCGATCGACTTCTACTTTGATTTCTCTTCGCCCTACGGCTACTTTGCCAGTACCCGCATCGACGACCTGGCGCAGAAGTACGGGCGCATCGTCGCCTGGCATCCCATCCTGCTGGGCGTGGTGTTCAAGACCACCGGCGCCTCGCCGCTGCCGCAGCTGCCGCTCAAGGGCGATTATTCGTGGCGCGATTTCGAGCGCACCGCGCGCTTCCACGGCATCGAGTACAAGCGCCCCACGCATTTCCCGCTGCCCACCACGCACGCCGCGCGTGCCATGCTGTGGCTGCAGAACCACCACGGCGATGACATCGCCGCGGCCTTTGCCAAGTCGGTGTACCGCGCGCTGTTCGTCGACGACATCAATATCGCCGAGCCGGCCGAGATCATGAAGCTGGCCGAGCCGCTGGGCGTGGACGTGCAGGCGCTGGATGCCGGCGCCACCAGCTACCAGATCAAGGACCAGCTCAAGGCCGAGATCGACGTGGCGATGGCCAAGGGCGTGTTCGGCTCGCCCTTCGTCATCATCGATGGCGAGCCGTTCTGGGGCTTCGACCGCTTCGACCAGGTCGAGGCCCACCTGAAGAGCCGCCGCCAGACTGAACTCCGGGCTGTGCCGAGCCTGGACACCAAGGAAAAGAAACCCGCATGACTGCAGCAACCCGTGGCCATTCCGGCCGATTCGATTGCGTGATCTTCGACTGCGACGGCGTGCTCGTCGACAGCGAGCCCATCGTCAACCGCGTGCTCAACCAGATGCTGAACGAGCTTGGCATCGAGATCTCGCTGGAAGACTCCACGCGCCTGTTTCTCGGCCGCGCCGTGCGCGAAGAGCTGGAGATGATCGAGCGCATGCGCGGCGCGCCGCTGCCCGAGAACTGGCTGTCGACCTGGCTGGCGCGCCGCAACGCGGTGCTGGAAGCCGAAGTCGCTGCGGTCGCCCATGTGCGCGAGGCGATTGGCAAGATCGCCGCCACCGGCATGCCGGTGTGCGTGGCGTCGGGTGCGGACCGCGTCAAGGTCAAGCTGCAACTGACCAGGACCGGCCTGGTCGAGCTGTTCCAGCAGGATGAGCGCGAGCATATCTTCTCCGCCACCGAAGTGGCACGCAGCAAGCCCGCGCCCGATGTGTACCTGCTGGCCGCGCGCACCATGGGCGTTGAGCCGGCGCGCTGCGCCGTGGTGGAAGACAGCCCGACCGGCGTGACCGCGGGCGTTGCCGCCGGCATGACGGTGTTCGGCTACGCCGAGCGCAACGATGCCGCGCTGCTGCGCGAGGCCGGCGCGGGCACCATCTTCACCGATATGCGCGACCTGCCGGAGCTGGTGGGATGACCGCGAAAGCGGCAGGCCGCCTGCCCAAGGCCGGACCGGTGCCGTGCCCGTGCGGCAGCGCGGACTATGCCGCCTGCTGCGGCCGCTTCCATCGTGGCGAGGCACTGCCGCCCAATGCCGAGGCACTGATGCGCTCCCGCTACAGCGCCTATGTGCTGAACGACATGGAATGGTTGCGGCAGACCTGGCATGCATCGACCTGCCCGGCCGACCTGTTGCCGGATACCGCCACGCGCTGGCTCGGGCTCACGGTGAAGGCGCATGCGCAGCAGGACGATGCGCATGCCGAAGTGGAGTTCGTGGCGCGCTACAAGGTAGGCGGGCGCGCCATGCGGCTGCACGAACGCAGCCGCTTTGTACGCGAGCCGCGCGCGCCTGGCGAGGCACCGCGCTGGCTCTATGTGGATGGCGACATGATCGGGGAGACATCATGAGCATCGAGAAGCGGAATGAGCCGGAGTACCTGCTGTATTGCTTTGCCCAGTCCGGCAATGCCTACAAGGTGGCGCTGCTGCTGGAGACCGTCGGCGTGCAGCGCGGCCAGCAGCTGTGGCAGCCGCGCTTCGTCGATTTCTTCAACGGCGAGACCCGCACGCCCGAATACCGCGCCATCAACGTGATGGGCGAGGTGCCGGTGCTGGAGTGCGGCGGCCAGCGCCTGTCGCAGTCCGGTGCCATCCTGGAAACGCTGGCCACGCGCCTCGATGCCTACGGCCCGCGCGACGAGGCCGAGCGCGCCGAGGTGCTGCGCTGGCTGCTGTTCGACAACCACAAGTTCACCTCCTACACCGCCACCTATCGCTTCATGCGCACCTTTGCCAGGTCGCCGGACCCGGCCGTGCTGGAGTTCTTCCGCGCGCGCTGCGAAGGCGCGTGGAACGTGCTCAACGCGCAACTGGCCGGGCGAGCGTTCCTGCTGGGCGAGCGCGCCACCATCGCGGACTTCTCGCTGTCGGGCTACGTCTTCTTCGACGACGAGATCGGCGTGCACTGGCGCAAGGAGTATCCGCATATCCACGCCTGGGCCGAGCGCATCCGTGCGCTGCCGGGCTGGAAGCACCCCTACGACCTGATGCCGGGGCACCCGCTGCCCAGGCACGCAGGCTGAGCCCGGCCGCTGGCAGGACGGCGAAAACCAATATCAAGCAGGAAGAGACACAGATGCCCACCCTGGAAACCAAACTCAACGCCCGCTCCGAATCCTTCCAGGCCAACGCCGAGTCGATGCAGGCCCTGGTGGCCGACCTCAAGGCCAGGATCGCGAAGCTGGCCGAAGGCGGCGGCGACGACGCGCGCAACAAGCACCTGTCGCGCGGCAAGCTGCTGCCGCGCGACCGCGTACAGCAACTGCTGGATCCGGGCACCCCGTTCCTGGAGCTGTCGCAGCTGGCCGCGTACGACATGTACGACAATGCCGCACCGGGCGCGGGCATCATCACCGGCATCGGCCGCGTGGCCGGGCAGGAGTGCGTGATCGTCTGCAATGACGCCACCGTCAAGGGCGGCACCTACTACCCGATGACGGTCAAGAAGCATGTGCGCGCACAGGAGATCGCAGAGCAGAACAACCTGCCCTGCATCTACCTGGTCGATTCCGGCGGCGCCAACCTGCCCAACCAGGACGACGTGTTCCCCGACCGCGACCACTTCGGCCGCATCTTCTACAACCAGGCCAACCTGTCCAAGCAGGGCATCCCGCAGATCGCGGTGGTGATGGGCTCGTGCACCGCCGGCGGCGCCTACGTGCCCGCGATGAGCGACGAGTCCATCATCGTCAAGAACCAAGGCACCATCTTCCTGGGCGGCCCGCCGCTGGTGAAGGCCGCCACCGGCGAGGAGGTCAGCGCCGAAGACCTGGGCGGCGCCGACGTGCATACGCGCCTGTCGGGCGTGGCCGACTACTTCGCGCAGAACGACCACCACGCGCTGTCGCTGGCGCGCAATATCGTGCAGCACCTGAACCGCCGCAAGCCGGACCAGATCCGCCTGCACGAGCCGGTCGAGCCGCTCTACCCGGTGGAAGAACTGTACGGCGTGATCCCGACCGACACGCGCAAGCCCTACGACGTGCGCGAGGTGATCGCGCGCCTGGTCGACGGCTCCGAGTTCGACGAGTTCAAGGCGCGCTACGGCACCACGCTGGTGTGCGGCTTCGCGCGCATCTGGGGCTACCCCGTCGGCATCGTCGCCAACAACGGCATCCTGTTCTCCGAATCCGCACTGAAGGGCGCGCACTTTATCGAGCTGTGCTGTCAGCGCAAGATCCCCCTGGTGTTTCTGCAGAACATCACCGGCTTCATGGTGGGCCGCAAGTACGAGAACGAAGGCATTGCCCGCAATGGCGCCAAGATGGTGACCGCGGTCGCCACCGCGCAGGTGCCCAAGTTCACGGTGATCATCGGCGGCTCGTTCGGCGCCGGCAACTACGGCATGTGCGGGCGCGCCTATTCGCCGCGCTTCCTGTGGATGTGGCCGAACGCGCGCATCTCGGTGATGGGTGGCGAGCAGGCCGCCAGCGTGCTGGCCACGGTGCGCCGCGACGGCATCGAGGGCAAGGGCGGCAAGTGGAGCGCGCAAGAGGAAGAGGCGTTCAAGCAGCCGATCCGCGACCAGTACGAGCACCAGGGCCATCCGTACTACGCCAGCGCGCGGCTGTGGGACGACGGCGTGATCGACCCGGCGCAGACCCGCACCGTGCTGGGCCTGGGTCTTTCCGCGAGCCTGAACGCACCGATCGACGAGATGAAGTTCGGCGTGTTCCGCATGTAATCCCGGCCACGCCGCTACTGTCACATTACCGCCTTCCACCCCATGCGCAGCGTCGCCCGCCTGCTTTGCAGCCCAGCCCTGGTCACGGCGCTTGCCTTGCTGGCGCCGCTGTCGGGGCATGCGCAGAGCGCGAGCGGCAACGGCAATCCTGCGCCGCGCATGCGCTTCCAGGAGCAGGTGGTGATGCTGCCCAAGGCGGCGATCCCGTCGCGCATCGACCTGGAGGCCACGGTATTCAAGCCGGCTGGCGATGGGCCGTTCCCGCTGGTGGTGATCAACCACGGCAAGGCGCCGGGCCGGCCCGCGATGCAGGGGCGCGCGCGCTTTCCGGCGCAGAGCCTGGAATTCCTGCGCCGCGGCTACGCCGTGGTGCTGCCGATGCGGCAGGGTTTTGCGCGCTCGGGTGGCGCCTATGTGGGCGGCAGCTGCGACATCGAGACCAACGGCATGATGCAGGCCGACGATGTCGTCGCCACGCTCGACTTCATGGCCACGCAGCCCTATGTGGACATGGACCGCATTGTCGTGATCGGCCAGTCGCACGGGGGCCTGACCACGATGGCGTTCAGCACCATCGGCTATCCGGGGGTGCTGGGCGTGGTCAACTTCGCGGGCGGGCTGCGCAACCTGAACTGCGCGGACTGGGAAGAGCGCCTGGTCGATGCCTTTGCCAGCTATGGCGGCCTGGCGCGCTACCCGTCGCTGTGGGTGTACGGCGACAACGACAGCTACTGGCCGGTGCCCTTGCCCGGCCGCATGTTCAACGCCTTCAAGGCGCGCGCCACCGGTCCCGCGGCCAGATCGCGGCTGGTGGACGTGGGCGAGTTCGGCAACGACTCGCATCGCGTCTTCAGCGCGCGCGAAGGCATCCCGGTGTGGTTGCCCGAAGTCGGCAACTTCTTCCGCTCGCTGGGGCTGCCGTTCGACGCCGGGACCTGAACCGCACCAGACAACTTAATCCGCCAACGGAGCGAACCATGGAATTCACCGCCCTGACCGTCAATATCGCCAGCCACGTCGCCACCGTCACGCTGAACCGGCCCGATGTGCGCAACGCCTTCAACGAGACCGTGATCGCCGAGCTGACCGGCGCCTTCCGCGCGCTGGGCGACATGGACGAGGTGCGCGCCATCGTGCTGGCCGGCAACGGCCCTGCCTTCTGCGCCGGCGCCGACCTGAATTGGATGAAGAAGATGGCCGGCTATTCCGACGACCAGAACCGCGCCGATGCGCTGACCCTGGCGCAGATGCTGCACACCATCTGGTCGTGCCCGCGCCCGGTGATCGCGCGCATCCAGGGCGACACCTACGCCGGCGGCATGGGCCTGGTGGCCGCGTGCGATATCGCGGTGGCTGCCGAGCACGCGCACTTCTGCCTGTCCGAGGCGCGCCTGGGACTGCTGCCTGCCACCATCAGCCCGTATGTGATCCGCGCGCTGGGCGAGCAGGCCGCACGCCGCTACTTCATCACCGCCGAGCGCTTCGATGCCGCCGAGGCGCTGCGGCTGGGCTTTGTGCATGCGGTGGTGCCGGCCGAGGCTCTGGACGCCAAGGTCGCCGAACTGGCGACTGCGCTGGTGGCCAACAGCCCGAACGCCGTGCGCGAAAGCAAGCGACTGGTGCAGGACATCGCCGGGCGCGCGATCGACAACGACTTGCTGGCCGATACCGCGGACCGGATTGCAAAGATCCGGGCGTCGGAAGAGGGGCGTGAAGGGGTGAAGTCGTTCCTGGAGAAGCGCTCGCCGTCGTGGCGGCCGGCTTGAGGCAAAAGACTGGCTTACCGCTTGTTTGCTCCCCTCTTCCGCGCGCGGGAGAGGGGCTGGGGGAGAGGGCGGGCTTATGCCAAGCATGAGGCGCCTGACTTCGTGGGAAGGCCTGCCCTCTCCCCCCACCCCTCTCCCGCAGGCGGGAGAGGGGAGTTCCGTAGCAGCATGCGACAGCATGCCTCCGTAAATAAAGATTGCGTGTAGATCGCAGCACGCTAGCAACAAGAACAAGGCTTCGTCATGGAAACATTCATCAAGTTTCGCTAACGCGCCGCTAACTTGGAAATTCCATTGTCATTGCCAACCTGAAAGAGACATTCCTAACATGACCCTCCCCAACCTGTCCGCCACCGTCGCACAGCCCGGCCTTGCCGGCAACGGCGCGCGCGCGGACGGTCAACAAAGGAGGGCTACCTTGGATCACCTGTCCCTTTCCCCAGGCAGAGACGCGCAGGCACTCGGCCAGCGCAGCCGCAACGCCGTCTGGCATCCATGCACGCGGCTGCGCCCCGACGACGACGCGGTGCCGCTGGCGATCGTGCGCGGCGTCGGCCCGTGGCTGCATGATGCCGACGGCCGCCGCTATTTCGACGCCACCAGTTCGTGGTGGGTCAACCTGTTCGGCCACGCCAACCCGCGCATCAACGCCGCGCTGGCCAGCCAGCTGGAAACGCTTGAGCACGTGATGCTCGCCGGCTGCACCCATGCCCCGGCGGTGGAGCTGGCGGAGCGCCTGTCGGCGCTGACCGGCGGCGCGCTCGGCAATGTCTTCTACGCTTCGGACGGCGCCTCGGCGGTCGAGATCGCGCTGAAGATGAGCTTCCACTACTGGCGCAATACCGGCCTGCCTGCCAAGCGCGAGTTCGTCTGCCTGCGCCACGGCTACCACGGCGAGACCGTGGGCGCGCTCGCGGTGACCGACGTGGAAGTCTTCCGCGATGCCTATGATCCGCTGATCCGCCGCGCACACGTGGTGATGTCGCCCGACGCACGCCAGGCCGCACCCGGCGAGAGCGCTGCGGACGTGGCCGCCCGCGCCCTGGCGGAGCTGGAAACCCTGCTGCGCGAGCGCGCCGGCCAGATCGCCGCGCTGATCGTCGAGCCGCTGGTGCAGGGCGCCGCCGGCATGGCGATGTACGACCCGTCGTATCTGGATGGCGCGCGCGCTTTGTGCGACCGCTACCGGATCCACCTGATCGCCGACGAGATCGCGGTGGGCTGCGGGCGCACCGGCACCTTCTTCGCGTGGGAACAGTCGCGCGCCGGGGAGGCGCCGCTGCCCGCGCACCTGTGGCCCGACTTCCTGTGCCTGTCCAAGGGCATCAGCGGCGGCTACCTGCCGCTGTCGCTGGTGCTGTCGCGCCCGGAGATCCAGCGTGCCTTCGTCGCCGACGAGCTGGCCCGCAGCTTCCTGCATTCGCACTCCTACACCGGCAACCCGCTGGCCTGCCGCGCCGCGCTGGCCACGCTGGACTTGTTCGCGCAGGACGACGTGCTCGCGCGCAACCGCGAGCGCGCGCACTGGCTCGCCGACGGCATGGCCGCGCTGGCCGCCGACGCGCGCCTGCGGCACGTCCGCCAGCGCGGGCTGATCTGGGCCGCCGATGTGCGCGATGACGTCGCCGGCGCCGACTTTGCCGCGCGCTTCCATCACGCCGCGCGCGAGCGCGAGCTGCTGGTGCGCCCGATCGGCAATACGCTGTACGTGATGCCGCCCTACGTCTTCGATGCCGCGCAGGCACGCTGGCTGGGCGAGCAGATGATGGCCACGCTCGACGATGTGACCACCGATGTGACCACGAGCGGGGAGGTGCGCCATGCTGCTTGAACAACTGAGGCGGGCCGCCGAACAGCGCCACGCGCTGGCCCTGACGCGCCGCCGCCGCGTTGCCCACACTGCCTGCGCGCCGCACCAGGCCGTGGGCGAGGACGGGTCCGAGCCGGAATCGCTGCTGACCTTCTGCAGCAACGACTACATGGGGCTGGCCAACCACCCGGACGTGATCGCCGCGCTGGTGGAAGGCGCGCAGCGCTATGGTGCGGGCAGCGGTGCCTCGCACCTGGTCAGCGGGCATTCGCTGGCGCACACCCAGCTGGAAGCGGAACTGGCGCGCTGGCTCGCCCCGCATATCCCGCATGCGTGCACGCTGTATTTCTGCACCGGCTACATGGCCAACATGGCGGTGCTGACCGCGCTGGGCACCGCGGGCGCCACGCTGTTCTGCGAGTCGCTCAACCATGCCTCGCTGATCGATGGGGCGCGGCTCGCGCGCGCCGACGTGCAGCGCTACCCGCATTGCGACACCGCCGCGCTGGAAGCGCTGCTGGCGGCCAGCACCAGCGAGCGCAAGCTGATCGTGACCGACAGCGTGTTCAGCATGGACGGCAATGTCGCGCCGCTGCGCAAGCTGCTGGAACTGGCCGAGCGCCATGACGCCTGGATCATTGTCGATGACGCCCACGGCTTCGGCGTGCTGGGCGAGCAGGGCCACGGCGTGCTGGAAGCGCTGGGGCTGTCGTCCGAGCGGCTGATCTATATCGGCACGCTCGGCAAGGCCGCCGGCGTGGCGGGCGCCTTCGTCGCCGCGCACGAGACCATCATCGAACACCTGGTCAACACCGCGCGGCCGTATATCTACACCACGGCCGCGCCGCCGGCAGTCGCGCATGCGCTGCTGGCCAGCCTGGCGATCATCGAAGGAGAGGAGGGCACGCAACGCCGCGCGCAACTGACGCGCTGCATCGGCATGCTGCGCGAGGGGCTGGCCCAGCTGGCTGCCATCGCGGGCTGGACGCTGGGCGACAGCGAGACCGCGATCCAGCCGCTGATCGTCGGCGACAACGGCGCCGCGCTGGCGCTGTCGGCCACGCTGGAGGCGGATGGCATCCGCGTCGGCGCGATCCGGCCGCCGACCGTGCCGGAAGGGACCGCGCGGCTGCGCATCACGCTGTCGGCCGCGCACACCGAAGACGATGTGCGGCGCCTGCTGGATGCCCTGAGCGCCGCCGTGGCGCAGCGGGAGGTCGCATGAGCACGCGTGCGCCTTTCGCCTGCTTTGTCACCGGCACCGATACCGGCATCGGCAAAACCCACGCCAGCGCCACGCTGCTGCATGCGCTCCATGCCGCCGGCTACCGCACCGCGGGCATGAAGCCCGTGGCCAGCGGCAGTGAGTGGCGCGACGGCCATTGGCACAACGACGACGTGGCGCAGCTGCGCGCCGCCAGCTCGGTGGCGGTGCCGCTGGGCCAGACCTGCCCGTTCCTGCTGCGCACCCCGTGCTCGCCGCACCTGGCCGCCGCGCACGAGGGCGTGCGCATCACGCGCGCGCCGGTCCGTGCCGCCTTCGACGCGCTGCGCCGGCAGGCCGATGCGGTGGTGGTAGAGGGCGTGGGCGGCTTCAATGTGCCGCTCGACGCAGGCGCGGTGCGCTGGAACACCGCCGACCTGGCGGTGATGCTGGCGGTCCCGGTAGTGATGGTGGTCGGCATCCGGCTCGGCTGCCTGAACCACGCCGTGCTGACCGCCGAAGCCATCCGCGCGCGCGGCCTGCCGCTGGCGGGCTGGATCGCCAACCGGGTCGACCCGGACATGCTGCTGGCCGACGAGAACATCGCCACGCTGCACGCGTCGCTGGACGCGCCTTGCCTCGGTGAATTGCCCTGGCAACTGGCGCCCGCCGCTGCCGCTGGCCGGCTCGACCTTGCGCCGCTGTTCGCCGCCGCTACCCAATACCAAGCCGAGGCCGCCGGCCTTGCTGCCTGAACCAGAATTCGCATCGATCATGACTCAAGCTCACACCGCTACCACCGTTACTACCGTTTCCGTCGATTCCCTGCGCCAGAGCGCGCGCTCGCACGCACTGCCCGATGACGCCGCGTGGCGCGTCGATGACGTTGCCGCGCTGTTCGCGCTGCCGTTCAACGACCTGCTGTTCCGCGCCCAGCAAGTGCACCGCGAGCACTTCGACGCCAATACCGTGCAGCTGTCCACGCTGCTGTCGATCAAGACCGGCGGCTGCGAAGAGGATTGCGGCTACTGCCCGCAGAGCGCGCACCACGATGCCGGCGTGAAGGCCGAAAAGCTGATGGCGCTGGACGAAGTCCTGGACGCCGCGCGCGCGGCCAAGGCCAATGGCGCCACCCGCTTCTGCATGGGCGCCGCCTGGCGCAGCCCCAAGGACCGCCACCTGGAGCCGGTGATGGACATGGTGCGCGAAGTCAAGGCCATGGGCCTGGAGACCTGCGTCACGCTGGGCATGCTCAAGGCCGAGCAGGCCCAGCAGCTCAAGGAGGCGGGGCTGGACTACTACAACCACAATCTGGATACCTCGCCTGAGTTCTACGGCAAGATCATCACCACGCGCACCTACCAGGACCGGCTCGACACCATCGGCCATGTGCGCGACGCCGGCATCAATGTCTGCTGCGGCGGCATCGTCGGCATGGGCGAGGCGCGCGAAGCGCGCGCCGGCCTGATCGCGCAGCTGGCCAATATGGACCCGTATCCGGAGTCGGTGCCCATCAACAACCTGGTCCAGGTCGAAGGCACGCCACTGGCGGGCACCGAGGCGCTGGACCCGTTCGAGTTCGTCCGCACCATTGCCGTGGCACGCATCACCATGCCGCGCGCCATGGTGCGCCTGTCCGCCGGCCGCGAGGCCATGGACGAAGCGTTGCAGGCGCTGTGCTTCATGGCCGGCGCCAATTCCATTTTTTACGGCGAAAAGCTGCTGACCACCGGCAACCCGCAGGCCGACCGCGATCGCGCCCTGCTGGCCCGCCTCGACATCCGCGCAGAGGGCTACGCGGGATGACGAGGTAAGGAAGCCCACCGGTAATCAGCTGGCTCGCCGTCCTGTCGAAAAACTAGGAGGAGCCATGTTCAGCAAGATCCTGATCGCCAACCGCGGTGAAATCGCCTGCCGCGTGGCCGCCACCTGCCGCCGGCTCGGCATCCGCACCGTCGCGGTGTACTCGGATGCCGACGCCGACGCGCGCCACGTCGCCTTCTGCGACGAGGCCGTGCATATCGGCGGCGCGGCCGCGCGCGACAGCTACCTGCGCGCGGACCACATCATCGAGATGGCGAAGGAGGCCGGCGCCCAGGCCATCCACCCGGGCTACGGCTTCCTGTCCGAGAACGAAGCCTTTGCCGAGGCCTGCGCCGCGGCGGGGCTGGTCTTCATCGGCCCGCCGGCGTCCGCCATCCACGCGATGGGCAGCAAGAGCGCGGCCAAGCAATTGATGGAGAAGGCCGCGGTGCCGCTGGTGCCCGGCTACCACGGCGAGGACCAGGGTCCGGCGCTGCTGCGCCGCGAGGCCGACCGCATCGGCTACCCGGTGCTGCTCAAGGCCAGCGCAGGCGGCGGCGGCAAGGGCATGCGCGTGGTCGAGTCGGGCGACGCCTTCGAGGCCGCGCTGGCCTCGGTCAAGCGCGAGGCCAGCGCCAGCTTTGGCGATGACAAGGTACTGGTGGAGAAGTACCTGACGCGCCCGCGCCATATCGAGATCCAGGTGTTTGCCGATACCCATGGCAACTGCGTCTACCTGTTCGAGCGCGACTGCTCGGTGCAGCGCCGCCACCAGAAGGTGCTGGAAGAAGCCCCCGCGCCAGGCATGACCGAGGCGCGTCGCCGCGCCATGGGCGAAGCGGCGGTGGCCGCGGCCAAGGCGGTCGGCTATGTCGGCGCCGGCACGGTGGAGTTCATCGCCAACCAGGACGGTTCGTTCTACTTCATGGAGATGAACACGCGCCTGCAGGTGGAGCACCCTGTTACCGAGATGATCACCGGGCAGGACCTGGTCGAATGGCAGCTGCGCGTCGCCGCCGGCGAAGCGCTGCCGCTCACGCAGGACCAGCTGCGCATCGACGGCCACGCCCTGGAAGCACGCATCTACGCCGAGAACCCCGACAAGCAGTTCCTGCCATCAACCGGCACGCTGCGCTTCCTGCGCACGCCGCCGGCGGTGCAGTTCATGCGCGGTGAGGATGTGCACGGCCCGGCCGGCATCCGCATCGACGCCGGCGTGCGCGAAGGCGACACCATCAGCCCGTTCTACGACCCGATGATCGCCAAGCTGATCGTCTGGGGCAAGGACCGCGACGAGGCGCTGGCGCGCATGCGCCAGGCGCTGGCGTCGTATCACGTGGTGGGGTTGTCGACCAACGTGGCCTTCCTGCAGCGGCTGGTGTCGTCCCAGGCGTTCCGCACGGCGGACCTCGACACCGGCCTGATCGAGCGCAACGAGAAGGTCTTGTTCCCGCCGCCGGCGCCGGTCGGCCTGGAAGTCATCGCGCTGGCGGTGGCGGCGCTGTTCGACCGCGAGGCCCGCGAGCGTCGCATCGACGCCGCCGACCAGCATTCGCCGTGGACCCATGGCGGCGCGTGGCGGCTGAACGGCGGCGTGTCGCGCACGCTGCGCTTCGGCTATGGCGAGCAGGTGCTGGAGGTGACGCTGAGCACCAATGAGCGCGGCAGCACGCTGATCTATGCGGACCAGGCGGCGCCCTTTGCCTGCACCTGCCAGGCCGACGATATCCGCATCAACCTCGGCACCCGGCGCGCGCACGGGCAGGTGCATGCGGATGGCGAGACCTTCCACGTCTTCTATGCCGGACGGCATGTGAGCCTGGCCTGGCTCGATCCGTTGGCCCATGCCGGCGAGACCGAAAGCGAAGGCGGCAAGCTCACTGCGCCGATGCCCGGGAAGGTCATTGCCGTGATGGTCGAGGCTGGCAGCACCGTCACGCGCGGCACGCCGTTGCTGGTGATGGAGGCCATGAAGATGGAGCACACCATCAGCGCACCGGTGGACGGGGTGGTGAGTGAGGTGCTTTACCGGGTCGGGGAGCAGGTTGTGGAGGGGGCGCAGCTTCTGGCGTTCGAGGGGAAGTCGGGGGCTTGATGCCGACAGGGGCAGGGGCGCGGTCACCGTTGCCCCAACCAACCCCACGTCCGTTCCTCTGCCAAAATACGTCTTTAACCCCACCAGATTCCCCTGGAGACAAAATGAAGTTGCAGTTGTACGTCCCCGATGGCCGCTACGACGCCTGGATCGCAGGATTCGCCGAGGCACTGCCCGAAGCGCAATGCGTGACGTGGGAGGACAGCCGTGGCGAACCGGCCGACTACGCCGTGGTCTGGCGCCCGCCGGTGGAGATGCTGCGTGGCCGTACCGAGCTGAAGGCGGTGTTCAACCTGGGCGCCGGTGTCGACGGCATCCTGCGCCTGCGCGATGAAGCCCCTGACGCCTTGCCCGCGGGCGTGCCGATCGTGCGGCTCGACGATGCCGGCATGGCCGCGCAGATGGCCGAGTACGTCACCCACGCCGTGCTGCGCTATTTCCGCAAGATGGACGCCTACGAGGCCCAGCAGCGCGCCGGCAACTGGAAGTTCCTCAAGCCGCATCGCCGCGCGGATTTCACCATCGGCGTGATGGGGGTGGGCACGCTCGGCACGCATATCGCCCGCACGCTGGCGGGCTTCGGCTTCCCGGTGCGTGGCTGGAGCCGCACCGCGCGCGCCATCGAAGGCGTGAGCGGCTTCTATGGCGATGCCGGGCAGGCGCCGTTCCTCGATGGCCTGCGCGTGCTGGTCAATGTGCTGCCGCTGACACCGCAGACCGAGAACATCCTCAACGCCGCGCTGTTCGCGCGGCTGGCACAGGGCGCGTATGTGATCAACGTCGCGCGCGGGCAGCACCTGGTCGAGGAAGACCTGCTCGCCGCGGTGCAGTCGGGGCAGGTTGCGGGTGCCACGCTCGACGTGTTCCGCACCGAGCCGCTGCCTGCCGAACACCCGTTCTGGCAGGAGCCGCGCATCACCGTCACGCCGCATATCTCGGCGCTCACGCTGCGCGAAGACAGCATCGCGCAGATCGCCGGCAAGATCCGCGCGCTGCGCGCGGGCCAGCCGATCGCGGGCGTGGTCGACGTGCAGCGCGGCTACTGAGCGCCCGACCAATACCAATCAAAGACAGGAGACTGCCATGACCATGCCGAACTACGTGAAGATCGTTGAAGTCGGCCCGCGCGACGGCTTGCAGAACGAGAAGGCGATGGTGCCGACCGAGGTCAAGGTCGCGCTGATCAACCAGCTGACCGATGCCGGCTTCGTCAATATCGAGGCCGCGTCGTTCGTGTCGCCCAAGTGGGTGCCGCAGATGGCCGACGGTGCCGACGTGATGGCGCGCATCCAGCGCCGGCCCGGCACACTGTTTTCGGCGCTGACGCCGAACATGAAGGGGTTTGAAGGCGCGATCGAGGCCGGTGCCGACGAGGTCGTGATCTTCGGCGCCGCCAGCGAGGCGTTCTCGCAGAAGAACATCAACTGCTCGATCGCCGAGTCGATCGCGCGCTTTGCGCCGGTGGCCGCCGCAGCCAAGGAGAAGGGCGTGCGCCTGCGCGGCAGCATCTCGTGCGCGCTGGGCTGCCCGTACCAGGGCGAAGTACCGGTGCACGCGGTGGTCGACGTGGTGCGGCGCATGCGCGAACTGGGCTGCGACGAGATCGACATTGCCGACACCATCGGCGTGGGCACTCCCGTGCGCGTGCAGGAAGTGATGCGCGCCGCGGCGGCGGAGTTTGCGCTGGACCGCCTGTCGGGCCATTTCCACGATACCTACGGGCAGGCGCTGTCCAATATCCTGGCCAGCCTGGAAGTGGGTATCTCGATCTTCCATGCGTCGGTGGCGGGGCTGGGCGGCTGCCCGTACGCAAAGGGCGCGACCGGCAACGTGGCGACCGAGGACGTGCTGTACATGCTGCACGGCATGGGCATCCACACCGGCATCGACCTGGAAGCGGTGGTGCGCACCGGCGACTATATCTCGCAGGCAATTGGCCGCGCCAACAGCTCGCGCGTGGGCCGTGCCTTGCTGACCAAGTGGGCCGCCGCCAGCGATGCGGCGCCTGCCTGCGCGTAAGTGCGGATCAGGCGCGGGCCACAGAACAAGGAGAAGTACGCATGACGGTGAATGACGAAGCGCTGCCCGAGTCCGCGCAGCGCGTGGCGGACCTGCTGGCCGGGCTTGGCCATGACCGGCCCGTGGTGATGCTGCCGGCCACCGGCAAGACCTCGGCCGAGGCCGCGGCGGGGCTGGGCTGCAGCGTGGCCGAGATCGCCAAGTCCATCATCTTCCGGCGCGTGGCCGACGATGCGCCGGTGCTGGTGATTGCCAGCGGCAGCAACCGCGTCGACGAGGCCAAGGTGGCCGCGCGCGTAGGCGCGCTGGGCAAGGCCGACGCGCGCTTCGTGCGCGAGAAGACCGGCTACGCCATCGGCGGCGTCTGCCCGATCGGACATGCGGTGGCGCCGGTGATGCTGCTGGACCAGGACCTGTTCCGCTATGACAGCTTGTGGGCCGCGGCGGGGCATCCCCATGCGGTATTCAACCTGACGCCGCACCAGTTGCAGCAGATGACGGGCGCTGAAGTGGCCGACGTCGCGGCAGGCTCAGTGGCATGAGTCCCGACCTGCGCCCCGGCCTGACCTTCAGCTGGCAATACACGGTGCCGCCCAAGGCCACCGTGCCGCGCCTGTACGACGATATCCCGGGCTGCCCCGAGATGCCCGACGTGCTGGCCACCGGCTATATGGTCGGCATCATGGAGTGTGCCTGCCTGCAGATGCTGCGCGAACACCTGGACTGGCCGCGCGAGCAGTCGCTCGGCACGCTGGTCAGCTTCTCGCACCTGGCGCCGACGCCGCCCGGCATGACGGTGACGGTCAAGGGCGAACTGGTGGCGGTGGACGGGCGCCGCCTGCGCTTCCAGCTGAGCGCCTGGGACGGCGAGGACAAGATCTCCGAGGGCGTGCATGAGCGCCACCTGATCGACGCCGGCCGCTTCAATGAGAAGGTCGCCGCCAAGGCCGCGCGCGCGGCGGGCTGAGCGCTGTCCGATGGCCACCATGCCCACGCCCGCCCCCTCCGCGGCTGAACTGGCGGCGCAAGCCGACCTCGCGCTGCGCGCGTCGCCTGTGCCTTCGCCATGCCGCAACATTTGCCACATGGACCCGTTCAGCGGCTACTGCGCAGGTTGCCTGCGCACGATCGACGAAATCGCCGGCTGGTCCTCGGCCAGCGACGAAGACAAGCGCCACGTGTGGGCGCAACTGCCGCAGCGCGCAGCATGGCTGGCAGGCGAGGAGGCATCCCCTTGAGCGCAAGCCCGGTTCCGCAGTTGCCGCCATCCATGCGCGTGTTCGAGCGCGGCTGGCTGTCGGCTAACAATATCCTGTTCGTGGACGGCGACGATACGGTGCTGGTCGATACCGGCTACGTCACCCACGCGCCGCAGACGGTGGCGCTGGTGGCGGCCGCCTTGCAGGGCCGGCCGCTCGCACGCGTGATCAATACCCATCTGCACTCCGACCACTGCGGCGGCAATGCCGCGCTGCAGGCGCGCTGGCAGCCGCGCACCGCGATCCCCGCGGCCGAGGCCGCTGCCGTTGCCGCGTGGGATACGGAAGCGCTCAGCTACAACGCCACCGGCCAGCAGTGCGACCGCTTCACCTTCGACAGCGTGCTGAACGACGGCGACACGCTGCGCCTGGGTGGCATCGACTGGCAAGTCGTGGCCGCTCCCGGCCATGACCCGCACGCGGTGATGCTGTTCGCGCCGGCCGGGCGCATCCTGGTTTCCGGCGATGCGCTGTGGGAGAACGGCTTCGGCGTGATCTTCCCCGAGCTGGATGGCGAGAGCGGCTTCGCCGAGCAGGCGGCGGTGCTGGAGCGCATCGCGCAGCTCGACGCGCGGTCGGTGATCCCGGGCCATGGCCGGATGTTTACCGATGTGGCGGCGGCGGTCGAACGCGCCCAGGGGCGCCTGGCCTACCTGAGCGCCGACCCGGCGCGCAATGCCAGCCATGCGGTCAAGGTGCTGGTGAAGTTCAAGCTGCTGGAGCAGCAGCGCATGGCCCAGGACGCGCTGGTGGCATGGATGGAGGCCGCGCCGCTGATGGTGCGCATCCGCCAGCGCTTCATGCCGGGGCTGGAGATGGCCGAGGTCTGCGCGCAGACGGTGCGCGCGCTGGCGGGAGTGAAGGCGCTGGCGGTGGAGGGGGAGTGGGTGGTGAATCGGGATTGATTCACCACGCCTGCCTGCATCCTCAGAACGACGTCCTGAACCCCACCTTCACACTGCGCCCGGCCAGCGGTGCGATATCACGCAGGATCGAAGCCGAGTTGCGCGCATCCTGGTTGGTCAGGTTGTCGCCGCGCAGGTACACCAGCGTCTGCGTGCCCGACACCTTGAACTTGTAGGTCAGCGCCAGGCTCAGCAGCGTATAGGCATCGGTCGGCGTGTCGTTGGTCGGCACGCGGGTCTGCTTTGCGGCGTAGGTCACGTCGACGCGCGCGCCCCACGGGCCCGCGCCATACACCAGTGCACCGCCCAGGCGCAGCGGTGCCAGGCGCGGCAGCGGTTCGCCGGTATCGCGGTTCTCGCCGCGCACGTAGTCGGCGCGGGCCTCGAAGTCCAGCGTGTCGCTGGTGGTCAGCATTTTCTGCAGCAAGCGCGTCTTGCCTTCCACCTCGAAGCCGTACAGCGTGGCCGGCACACCCAGGTACTGGAACTCCGGCAGCGCGTCCGGGCTGCCGGCGGCGACCACATCGCCCGCCTCGTCACGCGTGCGGCCGGTGGCGTTCAGCGCGAGGTAGTTGGCGAAGCGGCTGTAGTAGCCCGACACGGCGGCGCTGTGCGCGCCGGACTTGAAGCGCACGCCCAGGTCGATAGAGGTGGCCCGTTCCTTGTTGGCATTGGGATCGCCCAGCTCCCACGCGCCGGTGGCCACGTGGGGGCCGTTGGCATACAGCTCGTAGAAGGTCGGCGCGCGCTCGGTGTACGACAGGTTGCTGGTCAGCGACCACAGCGGGTTGACCTTGTAGAGCAGGCCGGCCGACGCGCTGGTGGCGTTGAAGCTGCGGCTGGCATCGGTAAAGCGGTCGTTGCCGTTGGCGCTGGCCTTGATGCTGCTGTGGTCCAGGCGCCCGCCCAGGTTCAGCTTGAGGTCGCCGGAAGCGGTCAGCGGCAGTTCCTCGAACACGAACAGCGCCGCGTTATCCGTATTGGTGCTCGGCACGAATGCCTCTTCGCCCAACGCGGAGAAGTCGGTATGGCCGAACTGTGTGCCGATCACGCCCGTCATGTTGCCGATCTTCGCGTGCCTGGCCTCCAGGCGCGCATCCCAGCCGCGGTTCTTGAAGATCGTGCCGGTCTCGCCGCCCTCGATCTCCTTGTGTTCGTAGTCGGTGTAGCCGAACTTGCCCTTGACCGATTCGAGCCAGCCGGCGGTGTTGCCGGCCAGGTTGCGTGCCTCGCCTTCCAGCGCAAAGCGGTCCTGCCGCATTTTCAGCCGCACGTCGTCCTCGGCGGGCGTGCCGTACTCATTGCGGTAGGCGCTGTAGTTGGCGCCGACGAAGCCATCGGCCCAGGTGTAGGAGCCGCCCATCGCGCCGCCTTCCTGCTGCGCGCTGGTGTTGGGCAGGCGGCCATAGGCTTCGGTCTCGCCTTCCGGCAGAGGATCGGCGCTGCGCAGGCGGTCGCTGCGGGCGTAGCCGGGGATGCGCAGGTCGCTGGTCTTGCGCGCAAAGGCGTCGGCGTGGACGGCGAACTTGCCGTTGCCGGCCTCGATCAGCGCGCTGGCGTTGCGCGCCTGGTCGCCGCCCGCGGTGGCGCTGGCATCGACCGCGCCGCCGATGCCTTCGATCGGCTCCTTCGGAATCCGGTTGTCGATCACGTTGACCACGCCGCCGATGGCGTTGCCGCCGTACATCAGCGCTGCCGGGCCGCGCACGACCTCGATGCGCTCGGCCACGAGCGGGTCCACCGGCACTGCGTGGTCGTAGGACAGCGTGGAGGCGTCGACGGTGGTGCCGCCGTTCTGCAGCACCTTGATGCGGTCGCCGTCCAGGCCGCGGATCACCGGCCGGCTGGCATTGGGGCCGAAGTAGCTGGACGAGACCCCGGGCAGCTTGTCGAGCGTGTCGCCCAGCGTGCTGCCCTGGCGTACGGCCAGGGCGTCGCCGCCGAGCGTCGATACCGGTGCCACCATGTCGTTGAGGTCGCTGCCGAGCGGATTGGCGGTGACCACGACTTCGCGCAGCATGGCGCCGGCTGGCGCGGTGGCGGTGGCGGTGGCCGTGGCCGTGGCGGGTGCGCTGTCGGCGGCAGGTGCCGTGGCCTGTGCCAGCGCGGCGGGCGCGACGAAGGCGGTCGCCATGGTGGCGGTGAGGGACGCGGCAAGGGCCGCCAGCGGGGTCAGGCGCGGTGCGCTGGTTGGTGCGGTGTAACGATTCTTCGACATGGCGCGCGGAGTGAGGCAATGGCAATCGGCCCGGCTGGCACGGCAGCTGCCCGGCACTGCGCCGGCCGCCCGCGATGGGCGTGGCCGCGCAGCCGGAATAGGCAGGCGTTCAGCTCGGAATTGGTCAGGCCGGGTGCGCGGCGAGGGCCGCTTCCCGGATCAGGCGAGGGCGATGGCAGGCGCCGGCGGCGCGCGCGATTGGAAGGGGTGGGTGGCGGGCAGGTCGGGCCAGCGCCAGGCCAGGTTGGCCGGCTTGACCGGTTTGCCAAAGGCAAGCTGCGGCAGCGGCAGCTTGCCGCACAGGGTGTCGGCAACCGTGGCGCCATCGAACAGCACGCACGAGTGGCCGCTGAATTTCTGCGCCAGCGGGTGCGGCTCGGGGTCGTTGGCCGAGGCGGCGTCGGCCGTTGTCACGGAGGCCGACGGCGCAAGCAGGCTGCCATGCACGATGCGGTGGGTCAGCCCGGCGTGCTGCGCCAGCAGCAGGCATAGCGTCAGCCACAGCGCGGACCAGAGGCCCGGGCCATGCGCGCGCAGGCGGGCGAACCAGTCAGTGCGCATGCGGATGGCCGGCGTGGTTGCCGTGGTGGTGGTCGGGATCGCCGCAGCCGCAATCATCGCCATGGTCATGATCGTGGTCGTCGTCAAAGTCGTCGACCCAGGCGGGGAAGGGATCCGCATAGCCCGCCCAGGCTTCCGCGCCCGCGGCCATCTCGGCATCGGTCAGCAGGCAGGCGTCGAGCCGGGCCTGCAGCGCCGCATGGTCCAGGTCCAGGCCGGTCAGCACCAGTTCCTGGCGGCGGTCGCCGAAGGCTGCCGGGGCACCGTCGACCTGCATGTCGGCTTCGACTTCGGCGCGTTCGGCGCTGTCGGCCGGCCATTCGGCCGGATCCAGCGCGGCCCACCAGGCGCCGGCGCCGCCATGGCGGCAGACGCCGCCGGACTGGTTCCAGTCGCCCGCGGTGTCCATGCGGCTGGCCAGCCAGAACAGGCCCCTGGAACGCAGCACGCTGCCGTGCTCGCGCAGCCATTCGGTATGGATCAGGTCGGCGAAGCGCTGCGGGTGGAACGGGCGGCGGCGGCGGTAGACCAGCGTGGAGACGCCGCTGGCGTCGGCAGCCGGCAACTCGCCGCGCAGCGCGGCGAGCCAGCCCGGTGCGTCCGCGGCGGCTTCGAAGTCGAAGCGGCCGGTGCCTTGCACGCGCTCGGGCGCGACCTTGCCGAAGCTGGCTTCGACGATATCGGCACGCGGGTTCAGCGCCTGCAGCACGGCGTGCAGCCGCGCCAGTTCGGCCGCGCTGGCGAGGTCGGCCTTGTTCAGCACGATCACGTCGCTGCATTCGACCTGCGCCACCAGCACTTCAGCCACGGTCCGGTCATCGTCCGTGGCCGGCGCCAGCCCGCGGTCGGCCAGGAACTCGGCCTCGTTGAGGTCGCGCAGGAAGGTGGCGGCATCGATCACCGTCACCAGCGTGTCGGGTTGCACCGCCGCGTCGGGCCCGGCGCCATGCTCGGCCTCGAACAGGAAGCCTTCGGCAATCGCGAGCGGCTCGTCCAGGCCGTCGGCTTCGATCAGCAGCGAGTCAAAGCGGCCCTCGGCGGCAAGCCGGGCGGCTTCGCCGAGCAGGGCGTCGCCCACGGGCAGCAGCGTGGCCTCGCAACCGGGCGGCAGCGGCGCCAGCGCCTGCCCATGCTGCGGCCCGCAGACCAGCACGGCCAGGCGCCGGCCCGCGCTGTGCGCAAGCAGGTGGTTCAGCAGCGTGGTTTTGCCGGCGCCGGGGAAGCCGGACAGCACGGTGACGGGCAGGCGATCAGCCATGGCAGGAGAGATGGAAGTGACGAGGGACTACGCAGCCCAGGCGAGGGGCGCGTTGTTGCAACAAGGTTGCGAATTTACCAGAAAGGCCGGGGCGGCAACAGCCGGACGATTCTCAATGGTAGGCCGTGGCGACGGCACGACAAGGCGGACGCGGCCCGCCAAAGCAAACGGCCCGGGTAACCGGGCCGTCACGTTACGCCTGCCGCACCGTCCGTGCCGGCGCGCGGCGTATCAGTCGCCGAACAGCTTCTGGCGCAGTTCGCGGCGTTGCTGCGCTTCCAGCGACAGCGTGGCGGTGGGACGGGCCAGCAGGCGCGGCACGCCGATCGGCTCGCCGGTTTCCTCGCACCAGCCGTAGTCGCCGGACTCGATGCGCTGCAGCGACTGCTCCACCTTCTTCAGCAGCTTGCGTTCGCGGTCGCGCGTGCGCAGTTCCAGCGCATGCTCTTCCTCGATGGTGGCACGGTCGGCCGGGTCCGGCACGA
This sequence comes from Cupriavidus necator, assembly GCF_016127575.1. NCBI lineage: Bacteria > Pseudomonadati > Pseudomonadota > Betaproteobacteria > Burkholderiales > Burkholderiaceae > Cupriavidus > Cupriavidus necator. Next base: position 1,306,452 of record NZ_CP066018.1, on the reverse strand, counting down.
TGACCGTTTCGCGCAGGTGTTCCGTGGTCTGGTCAGCGTTCTTCAGGATTTCGTCGCGCAGCTGCTCAAGACGGTGCTTGAAGAAGGCGAGCTGCGCTTCGTTCATGTAATCCTTGTCGCTCATCTTCAGGATTTCAGCTTCAGTCAGAAGTTTGTTGCTGCTCATGGTTGCTGCTGATTCTCTTGTTGATGCGGCCGGCGGCGTCCGGGTCCGCTCGGGTGCGCTGTCCGCGCGCTTGCGCGCCTCGGTTGTTTCACTCTGGCTGGCTGCAGTCTTGCTGCTTCGCGGGCCTCCCTTCGTTGCGCCCGCTTCGGCGTTCGCCGTACTGCCGCGGGGAGCGGGCGCTGCCTTCACAGGCTGCGCCTTGAGCGTCTCTGCCGCTGCAGTACCAGTCTTGCTGCGGCTTTCTTTCGTCTTCGTTGCGGCTGTCATGGGGACACCTCTCTCTCGCGTCAGTCAGTGACGGCGCGCGTCGGGGCACCCCAGGCGGAAAAAGGCGGTCTCCGCACGAAGCACTGCGACCGCACCTGCCGGCGGCCTGCCTCATGCTGACGACAACCGCCGCCCTGCAAGTCCACCAGATCCGATGGACCAAATGCCGGCAGCGGGAAAAAGGTGCGCCACCGGTATCAAATCCGGCCTATTGTACTTGAACAAATTTTTCCGAGATACGGGGAAAACCGGCTGGCGCTTCGGTATTTCCCCGGTACCCCGAACGGGGGGCGGCCGCGGAGCGGGGTTCGAGGGGGCGTCGCCGATGGGGCGACTGGTGCACTCAGGCCAGGCAGTTCTCCAGGCCCTTGAGGATGGCGTCGCGGGGCAGGTCCACGCCGATGAACACCATGCGCGTGCCCGGGGTCTCTTCCTCCCACTTGGCGCCGATGTCGCTGCCCATCAGCTGGTGGACCCCCTGGAACACCACTTTGCGGTCCACACCGTCCATATATAGTACGCCCTTGTAGCGCAGCAGTTTTTCCCCGTATACGGCCAGGATGCCGGACAGGAATTCCTCCAGCTTGCCGTAGTGGAAGGGCTTGTCGCTGCGGAAGACGAACGACGCAATGCGGTCGGTATGGTGGTGGTGGTGGTGGTGGTGGTGGTGGTCGTGCGCGTGGCCATGGCCGTGCGCATGGTCGTGCCCGTGGTCATGGCCGCAGTCGTCGCCGCAATGCTCGCCATGCTCATGCTCATGGTCATGATCGTGGTCATGGTCGTCGGCGCGCAGGAATTCCGGGTCGATCTCCAGCTTGGCGTTCAGGTTGAAGCCGCGCAGGTCGAAGATGGTGTCGATCGGCGCCTCGCCGAAGTTGACCAGACGGATCGGCGCGCGCGGGTTCATGTGCAGCAGGCGGTGGCGCAGCTCGGCCACGTCGGCTTCGGTCACCAGGTCGGACTTGGTGATGAAGATGGCGTCGGCAAAGCCAACCTGGCGCTGCGCCTCTTCCTGCTTGTCCAGCTGCAGGTGGGCATGCTTGGCGTCGACCAGCGTGATCACCGCGTCGAGCAGGTAGCGCGAGGCAATTTCCTCGTCCATGAAGAAGGTCTGCGCCACCGGGCCCGGGTTGGCCACGCCCGTGGTCTCGATCACCACGCGGTCGAAGTCGATCTCGCCGGCGTCGCGGCGCGTCAGCAGCGTCGACAGCGCCTGCACCAGATCGCCGCGGATGGTGCAGCAGATGCAGCCGTTGCTCATCTGCACGATCTGCTCGCGGCCGTCCTGCACCAGGATCTCGTTGTCGATGTTCTCTTCGCCGAACTCGTTCTCGATCACGGCGATCTTCATGCCGTGCTGCTCGTTCAGGATGCGCTTGAGCAGGGTGGTCTTGCCGCTGCCGAGAAAGCCGGTCAGGATCGTGACCGGGGTCAGTTTGGACATTGTTGTTCTCCGGGTATGAGAGATTGCCGTTCAGTGCGAAGCGCCGCCAGGCGAGGCGGGCGCACGCTTGCCGCACTCGGCGCAGACGCCGTTTACGGTCAGTTCGACATGTTCGATGGCAAAGCCGCTGGGCACGCGCGGCGCGGCCGGCGGAGCCGGCGCGCTGGCATCGTCCAGGCAGAAGGTGCGGTCGCAGCGGGTGCAGTGGAAATGGCTGTGCTGGCGGTGCTCCTGCGCGCGCGCGGCCTCGTGTTCAACAAGGCTGAAGCGGAACACGCGGTCGTTGCCGGCACGCTTCTGCGCCACGCCCTGTTCCACCAGCCAGTCCAGCACGCGGTAGACGGTGACGCGGTCTATGGTCTCGCCCGGTTCGGGCAGGCGGTCGATCACGGCCTGGTGCGTCAGCGCCTCTTCGCTGCCGATCAGGCAGGCCAGGATGCACAGCCGCGGCTGGGTCACGCGCGCGCCCAGCTGGCGCAGGCGCTCGTGGGCGGCTTCCAGGGACTCAGGGGTGGGGATCGCCGGTTCCGGCACAGCGGCCGGCCGGTCCGGACTGGGACGGGTCATGGGCGGATTTAACCATAGGCCCCCGGTTGATGCAATTCAGTTGCGTCAGCTGGCCGAATGGCGAAGCCGGCGCAGCCACGCCGATGAGGCGGTTTGCGCCTATGATCGGCACAGGACGACCCTTAGAAGCGGAGACGACCCATGCTGAATGACGCCAGCGCGCTGCTGTTCCCGAACTTCGAACCCTTCCGGCAGCGTGTCGGCGAGGTCGAGATCGCCGGCGTGCGCGGCGGTTCGGGACCGCCGCTGCTGCTGTTGCACGGGCACCCGCAGAGCCACCTGATCTGGCACCGGGTGGCGCCGGCGCTGGCCGATCACTTCACGGTGATCGCCACCGACCTGCGCGGCTACGGCAGCAGCTCGGCCCCGCCCGGCAATGCCGGCCACGAGCACTACAGCAAGCGCACCATGGCGCAGGACCAGGTGTCGCTGATGACGGCGTTCGGTTTCGAGCGCTTTGCGCTGTGCGGCCACGACCGCGGTGCCCGCGTCGCGCACCGGCTGTGCATGGACCATCCGGACGCGGTCAGCCGCGCCATGCTGCTGGACATCGCGCCCACGCTGGCGATGTACGAGCGCACCAGCATGGCCTTTGCCGCCGCCTACTGGCACTGGTTCTTCCTGATCCAGCCGGCGCCGTTCCCCGAGACGCTGATCAACGCCGAGCCCGATTTCTACATCGAGAAGCTGATGGGCCTGCGCCACGCGGGCCTGACGCCCTTCGCCCCCGACGCCATGGCTGCCTACACCGCGGCGATGCGCGACCCGGCGCGCGTGCATGCCATGTGCGAGGACTACCGCGCCGCCGCCACCATCGACCTGGAGCACGACCGCGCCGACCGCGAGGCCGGGCGCCGGCTGGCGCTGCCGCTGCGCGTGCTGTGGGGCGAGCACGGCGTGGTGGCGCGCTGCTTCGAGCCGCTGGCGCTTTGGCAGGAGGTGGCGACCGACATCAGCGGCCAGGCGCTGCCGTGCGGGCACTACATCCCGGAAGAGGCCGCCGAACCTCTGCTTGAGGAAATGCTCGGTTTCTTCCGTTAGGCCGCACCGGGTGTCACAAACGCATGCCTTTGCATCCGATCTCTGCCATATCCTCCCCGTTTCCCGCCATATGCGGCTGATTGCAAGCGGGTTAGCCCCTATACCTGCGTATTGTCTGGAGTTGCTAACATCAAGGCCCGCCCTTGCCGTTTTACGGCAGGGGCAGCCGAGCCAGCCGGCATGGTCCAAGAGCGCCGCCACAGAGACCGCGCCAGATGCGCCCCGCACAAGCAGGGGCCGGGCCGGCGGCAACGCATTGCAAGACGGGTATCAAAGGGAATCAGGAGAAGAGAGCATGAAACGAGTAATAAAGATGGTCGCGGCCGCGCTGGCAGTCAGCGCAATGGGTGTGGCGTCGGGCGCGTACGCCCAGGAATATCCTGGCGGCAAGCCGGTGTCGGCGGTGGTGCCGTTTGCCGCGGGTGGTCCGACCGACAAGCTCTCGCGCGAGCTGACCGCGATCATGTCCAAGCATCTGGGCGCGACCATGATCATCGAGAACCTCGGCGGCGCCGGCGGCACCATCGGCGCCAAGAAGGTGGCCCAGGCCAAGAACGACGGCCACACCCTGCTGATCCACCATATCGGCATGGCCACGGCCCCGGCGCTGTACCGCAACCTGGGCTTCGATCCGCTCAAGGACTTCGAGATGGTCGGCGAAATCGCCGACGTGCCGATGATCCTGGTCGGCAACAAGCAGCTGCCGCCAAACACCTTCAAGGACCTGCTGCCGTACCTCAAGGCCAACGCCAGCAAGCTGTCGCTGGCCAATGCCGGCATCGGCTCGGCTTCGCACCTGTGCGGCCTGCTGTTCCAGAGCGCGATCCAGACCGAACTGACCACCGTGCCGTACAAGGGCGCCGCGCCGGCACTAACCGATATCCTGGGCGGCCAGGTCAACCTGCTGTGCGACCAGACCACCAATCTCGCAGGCCACCTCAAGGCCAACTCGGTCAAGCCGTACGCGGCCATGCAGGCACGCCGCGTGGAAGCGTTCAAGGATATCCCGACGGCGGCCGAGCAAGGCCTGCCGGGCGTGGAAGTGAAGGTCTGGCACGCCATGTACGCGCCCAAGGGCACGCCCAAGCCGGTGATCGACAAGCTGTCGGCTGCGCTGCAGAAGGCCGTGGCCGACCCGACCTTCCGCTCCAAGATGGCCGAGCTGGGCGCCGAAGCCGCGCCGGCACAGCGCGCCACGCCGGATTCGCTGCGCACCCTCCTGACCGCCGAGATCAACAAGTGGACCCCGGTGATCAAGAAGGCCGGCGTGTATGCGGACTGATCTGGTGGAGTGATGCGCGAGGCGCGCGGGCCAGTGGCCCCGCGCGTCGCGGACAAGGGCCATGCGGCAACGCATGGCCCTTTTTGTTTGGGCGCGGCGCCGGGCAACGTGGCGGCAGGCATCCTATATTGGTCAGACCGCGCCCGGTGCAGGCGAGGGCCTTGAAACCCGCCGGGGGCGTCGCCAACTAGGGTCCTGACATATTCACGGAAGCCACCATGGAACAGTATCACGGCACTACCATCGTCAGCGTCCGCCGCGGCAATCAGGTCGCACTCGGCGGTGATGGTCAGGTCACTCTCGGCAATATCGTGATGAAGGGCACCGCGCGCAAGGTGCGCCGCATCTACAACGGCAAGGTCCTGGTCGGGTTTGCCGGCAGCACCGCCGATGCCTTCTCGCTGCTGGACCGCTTCGAGGCCAAGCTGGAAAAGTACCAGGGCAACCTGACCCGCGCCGCGGTCGACCTGGCCAAGGACTGGCGTTCGGACCGCGCCCTGCGCCGGCTGGAAGCCATGCTGATCACCGCCGACCGCGACACCACGCTGGTCATCACCGGCAACGGCGACGTGCTCGACCCCGAGGGCGGCATCGCCGCGATCGGCTCGGGCGGCGCGTATGCGCAGTCGGCCGCCAAGGCGCTGGCCGAGAACACCGAAATGGCGCCCAAGGACGTGGTCGAGAAGGCGCTGACCATTGCCGGCGAGCTCTGCATCTATACCAACACCAACTTCGTCATCGAGACGCTGGAATAAGCGCAGGCCGGCCACCGCGCAGGCCGGCGCGCCCCCACTGAACGGATACCATGTCGCACACCATGACCCCGTCGGAAATCGTTTCCGAACTCGACAAGCACATCATCGGCCAGAACAAGGCCAAGAAGGCCGTGGCGGTGGCGCTGCGCAACCGCTGGCGCCGCCAGCAGGTGGCCGAGCCCCTGCGCCAGGAAATCACTCCCAAGAACATCCTGATGATCGGCCCGACCGGGGTCGGCAAGACCGAGATCGCGCGCCGCCTGGCCAAGCTGGCCGACGCGCCCTTCATCAAGATCGAGGCCACCAAGTTCACCGAGGTGGGCTATGTCGGCCGCGATGTCGACACCATCGTGCGCGACCTGGCCGAGATGGCGATCAAGCAGACGCGCGAGTCCGAGATGAAGAAGGTGCGCACCAAGGCCGAGGACGCGGCCGAGGACCGCCTGCTCGATGTATTGCTGCCGCCGGCGCGCGATATCGGTTTCTCGCAGCCGGAAGAGAAGGATTCCAACACGCGCCAGGTGTTCCGCAAGAAGCTGCGCGAAGGCTCGCTCGACGACAAGGAAATCGAGCTGGAACTCTCCGCCGGCATGCCGAGCATGGACATCATGGGCCCGCCGGGCATGGAAGACATGACCGAGCAGATCCGCACCATGTTTGCCGGGCTGGGCCAGGGCAAGAAGGCGCGCCGCAAGATGAAGGTCAAGGAAGCCTTCAAGCTGCTGATCGACGAAGAGGCCGCCAAGCTGGTCAATGACGAGGAGCTCAAGCACAAGGCCATCGCCAATGTCGAGCAGAACGGCATCGTGTTCCTGGACGAGATCGACAAGATCGCCAGCCGCAGCGAGATCGGCGGCGGCGAGGTGTCGCGCCAGGGCGTGCAGCGCGACCTGCTGCCGCTGGTGGAAGGCACCACGGTGAGCACCAAGTACGGCATGATCAAGACGGACCACATCCTGTTCATTGCCTCGGGTGCGTTCCACCTGTCCAAGCCGAGCGACCTGATTCCCGAACTGCAGGGCCGCTTCCCGATCCGGGTCGAGCTGGATTCGCTGTCCGTGCAGGACTTCGAGGCTATCCTGACGCAGACCGATGCGAGCCTGACCAAGCAGTACCAGGCGCTGCTGAGCACGGAATCGGTCGACCTGGTGTTTGCCGATGACGGCATCCGCCGGCTGGCGGAGATCGCCTTCTCGGTCAATGAGAAGGTGGAGAACATCGGCGCGCGCCGGCTGTACACGGTGATGGAGCGGCTGCTGGAAGACCTGTCGTTCCATGCGACCAAGTCGTCGGGCGAGACCGTGACGATCAACGCGGCATATGTCGATGAGCGCCTGGGTGACCTGGCGGTCAATGAGGATTTGTCGCGCTACGTGCTGTAAGGCAATACGGGCGGAATGCGGGAGGGGCGCACCACGGTGCGCCCTTTTTGCGTCTGTGGGCCAGTTTCCGCCCCTGGCGGGAACGGATTTCACATATCCGTACGTATCCGGCTGCCACATGCGGGTAAGGAGCGTAAGCATTGGTAAGCACGCTGGCGCGCAACGGCCCGACAATGCGACCCTTCGTCACCTTGACGGTCGATTGACCGGTGCGGGAGCCACCGCATCCCACTCAACTCACTGGCAGGAGAAATCGAATGGTCCATTACAAGACCCGCCGTGTCGTGCTGGCCACAGGCGGCCTGCTGGCCGCGCTGGCCGCCGCGACGGCCTTCCTTTGCATCCGTCCCGCCGTGCCCGCCGCCGAGGCTGCGCAATCGGGCTCGCGCGGCGCGGCCACTGCCGCGGCCGCGAAGCTGGCGCTGGATTCTGGCGGCCTGTTCACGCTGGCCGACCGGCATGCCGGCGATGCCATGCGCATCGTCGCGCAGGGCAGCACGCCGCAGGGCAGCGCCGACGGGCTGGACTGGGACTACGTCCAGTTGCGCCTGTAACGCCGGCAGCAGTTGCCACCGGAAGGGCCGCGCAATCCGCGCGGCCTTTTTCTTTACCGCGACACCGGCCGCTTTCCCAGCTTGCGCTGCAAGGTGCGCCGGTGCATGTTCAGCGCCCGTGCCGTGGCGGAGATATTGCCGTCATGCTCGGCCAGCACGCGCTGGATATGCTCCCATTCCAGCCGCGCCACCGACAGCGGCACCGGCTCTTCCAGCGCGGCCTGCGCCGCATCTTCGGACACGCCCGCCATCAGCGCGGTCAGGATCGAATCGACATTGGCCGGCTTGGCCAGGTATTCGTCCGCGCCTTGCTTGACCGCCGCCACCGCGGTGGCGATGCTGGCGTAGCCGGTCAGGATCAGGATGCGTGCGTCCGGCAACGCCTGGCGCAGCGGCGACACCAGCTGCAGCCCCGATTCGGCGGGCACGGTGCTGCCGGCATCCGGCGGCGGCTCCAGGTGCAGGTCCAGCGTGACATAGGCAAACTCGATGCGTGATGCCAGCGCCAGTGCGGTGCGGCCGTCATGCGCCACCTGCACGGCATAGCCGCGTCGCGTGAGCGCGCGGGCCAGGGTGCCGGCAAAGACTTCGTCGTCGTCGATGACCAGGAAGGGCGTGCCAGCCGGTGCGGTGGCTTCGGGTACCGGGGTGAGGGTGTCGGTCATGGGGTTCGTGGTGCCGTGGCGGCGGCGGATGCGGAAAGGGTGGACAGCGCGGGCAGGCGCAGCTCGGCAACGGTGCCGCCGCCGGCGCGGTCATGCCAGGCCAGTTCGCCGTCCATCTGCCGGGCGGCGCTTTGCGCCAGGTACAGGCCGATGCCCTGGCCGCCGTGCTGGCTGGCCACCGGGGTTTCGCCCAGCTGGCCGCGCAGCATCTCGGGAATGCCGTCGCCGTGGTCGGCGATGCGGAACGACAGCCACGGCGCGGTATTGCCGGGCGCCATGGCGATCTGCAGCTGCAGCGGCTCCTGGCCGCGGCCGGCGGCTTGCTGGCTGCGCGCGGCGTTGTCCAGCAGGATGGTCAGGATCTGGCCCACGCGCGCGGTTTCCACCGCCTGCGCGCCGGCGCCCGGCGTGGCGCTGGCCTGCAGGCTGGCGTTGGGGTGGCGCAGCTGCCAGCGCTCGGCAAAGGCCGGCAGCCAGCCGTCGATGCGCTGCGGCGCCAGCGTGGCCGGGTCTTCGCGCAGGCGCGCGAGCGTGGTGCGGCACAGCGCCAGCTGCTGCTCCATGGTCTGCAGGTCGGGCAGGTAGCTGTTGATTGCGGAGGTGCCGCGGCCCGCGTCGGAGGCATCGGCACGCAGCTCGCCGGCGATGACCGCCAGCGTGGCCAGCGGCGTGCCGATCTCATGCGCGACCGCGGCGGCCTGGCCGTTCAGGTCTTCTACGCGCGCCTCGCGCAGCAGCTGCTCGCGTGCCAGGTTCAGCTGCGCCTCGCGCTGGCGCAGCACGCCGGACAGGCGCGCCACGAACAGCGCGATCATCACCGCGCTGGCAACGAAGTTCAGCCACATGCCGGCCAGGTGGTAGTTCACCGCGTTGTCCGGGTTGTGCAGGTCCAGCGGCACATATTCGAACAGCAGCAGCGTGTAGCAGACGAGCGCGTACAGCGCCAGCGCGATCACCTGGCGCCACGGCAGGATGGCGGCGGCAATGGCCAGCCCCGGCAGGTAGAACGAGACAAAGGGGTTGGTCGCGCCGCCGGTGTAGAACAGGATGGCCGACAGCGCGGTCAGGTCCACCAGCAGCTGGCCCATCAGCTCGGCCTCGCCAGGGGCGCTGTTGCGCCGCGTGTGCTGGCGCAGGCGCAGGCCGGTCAGCAGGTTGAACAGCGCCTGCAGGCCGAACACCACCAGCAGCGGCCCGTAGGGCAGGCGGATGCCGGCGATGGGCTCGCAGCTCAGCACGGTCAGCGCCTGTCCCGCCAGCAGTGCCCAGCGCAGCCAGAACAGCCGGCGCAGCGTCACCTGGCCATGGCGGGCGGAGGTGCCCGCCGGCAGTGGCGACAGGAAGGGGAGGTCGGGCAAGCGGGTCACGGCTGCGGCGGTGGTCATGGCGCGAGTGTATCAATGCGGCCGCGGGGCGCCGGTGCGTGCGACACCTTGCCGCATTGGCGCCGAGCTTGTCGGGCTGCCAGACTAGCCGGCTGTGCGCCGCATGGCGGGGTTGCCTGGGGCATGCACGGGCGGGCATCGCCATGGTCTAATGTCTGCTTTCAGGAGAGCCTTTCATGCAAGCCAAATTCCGCTCGGCCACGCTGGCCGCATCGGTCGCCCTCGCCGCCGCGCTGGCGTCCGGCGCCGCGCTGGCCCAGGTCGATGTCAGCAATGCCTGGGTGCGCGGCACGGTGCCGACCCAGACTGCCTCCGGCGCCTTCATGGTGCTGCACGCGCACGACAACGCGAAGCTGGTCGGCGTGTCGTCGCCGGTGGCCGCGGCCGAGCTGCACGAGATGAAGATGGAAGGCAACGTGATGCGCATGCGCCAGGTCAAGTCGCTGGACCTGCCAAAGATGAAGGACGTCGAGCTGAAGCCGGGCGGCTACCACGTGATGCTGATGGACCTGAAGGCGCAGCTCAAGAAGGGCGACACCGTGCCCATCACGCTGAAGATCGAGCAGGGCGGCAAGATGATCGAGCAGAAGGTCACGGCTGAAGTGCGTGACATGGTGCCCGCCGCCGCCGGCGCGAGCGGCGGCCACGGCGAACACAAGCACTGAGCGCCTGACGGGGCCGGCCTCGTCCATCCACCCATCCAGCCATCATGGCCAACAAGCAGCACGGCACCCGGCAGAAGCTGGTCTTTCGCGGCGACACGCGCCCCGCCAGGCCACCTGCTGTTCCCGCGCAGCGCCGTGATGCCCAGCCCCCGGCGCCAGCCAAGCCGGGGGTGCGCCGTCAGCCGCGCAAGCTGATCGGCTCTTCCGATTCCTGACTGGCCGCCGCGGCCAGCACGCGCTCGCGCAGCCAGGCGTGGGCGGGATCGGCTTCGGTGCGCTCGTGCCAGATCATGCTGAAGGTGAAGTCGTCCAGCGCAAACGGCGGCGCGAACACGGCGTAGCGCGGGTCCTCTTCCAGCGCGGCCAGGCTGCGCCGTGCCGTGGTCAGCACCAGGTTGGTCCCGGCGATCAGCGCCGGCGCCACGCTCCAGTGCGGCACCACGCAGGCGATCTTGCGCCGTCCCCCCAGCTTGGCCACCGCCGTGTCGATCGCGTCCATGCGTTCGCTGTGCGTGGCCACCAGCACGTGCGAGCGCGCCAGGTAGGCCACCTGGTCAAGCCGGCCGCTGTCGCGCACGGTGGCGGCATCCACCGCGCAGGCATAGCTCTCGCAGAACAGCTCGGCGGATTTCACGCCTTCCGGCTGGTGGGTGAACACGCCCAGTGCCATGTCGATCTCGCCATCGGCCACCTGGGCGGTCATGCCTTCGCGGCTGGCCTGCGACACCACCAGGTCGATATTGGGCGCGGCCTTGCGCACCGCGCGCAGCAGCCGCGGCAGCACCACCAGCGCACCGTAGTCGGACATGGCCAGGCGGAAGCTGCGCCGCGCGGTGGCCGGCTGGAAGCCGCTCGGCCCCAGCAGGATGCGCACCTGCGCCAGCGCCTCGGCCAGCGGGCCGGACAGCTCATGGGCGCGCGCGCTCAGCACCAGGCCGCCCTTGCCGCGCACCAGGATGGGGTCGTCAAGCAGCTGCCGCAGGCGCCCGAGCGCGTGGCTGACCGCCGGCTGGCTCAGGTGCAGCCGCAGCGCGGCGCGGGAGATATGGCGCTCGGCCAGCAGTGCTTCGAGCACCACCAGCAGGTTGAGGTCGATTCCGCGTAGGCTATTCATTCGGCGAATAATAAACGTACGAAAGCAGAATTGGAAATTCGCATTGCGATATTTCAAACTGCTGGCATCGCATCTTGCCCTATGGAGCGCTTCATGTCAGGCACCCAGTTGCCGTTTTCCTTCCCGGTTTCACTCTGGCTGCCGCTTGGCACGGCCGTGCTGGCCGGCGCGGCGATCCCCTTCCAGGCCGGCGCCAACGCCACCCTCGGGCGCACACTCGGGCATCCGCTGTCGGCCACGCTGGTGTCGCTGCTGGTCAGCCTGGCGGCGCTGCTGCCCGTGCTGTGGCTGATGCGCGTGCCGCTGCCGGCGCCAGCGGCACTGGCGCGCGCGCCGGGCTGGCTCTGGATCGGCGGGGTGCTTGGGGTGTTCTATATTTCGGCCGCGCTGATGATGGCGCCGAAGCTGGGCGCCGCGGGCTTTATCGCCGCGGTGGTGGCGGGCCAGGTGCTGGCGGCGCTGCTGGTGGACCAGTTCGGGCTGGCCGGATTTGCGGTGCGCGCGCTCACGCCGGCGCGGCTGGCGGGCGCGGCGCTGATCGTGGCGGGGATGCTGGTGATGCAGTGGGGCAGTGCCGCAGGGCCCGGGCCGGCGCCTCAGCCAGCGGCGGAATCAGGTTCCTGAGCCGCTTGCCGGCGCGCTGCCAGGCAGGCCGGACACAGGCAATGCTGGCCCGGCACGATGCGCCGCGCCGGCAGCAGCGGCTGGCTGGCGCACCAGCACTCGGGCAGCCCCGCCACGTAGCCGCAGACAAAGCCCGCGCCGCAGTGGCTGCAATGTTCGACCGGGCGCAGCTGGCCGGTCAGCACGGTCGAGGCGTCGCTCATGGCTGGCTTCCCGGCGCTGGCGGGAAATCGGGGATGCGGGCTGGGATGCGGGCTGGCAAGAGGCGGCTGGCGGCGGGCATGATGGTCAAGGTGGGGAACGCTGTGCCGCGGCGCAGGCCAAACGGCTGAGTGGTGGCACGTTGTTGCGTGGACGGAACGCGTTGGTGCCCCGTGGGGCGCTTGCAGGCGGTTCGCGGGACCACGTTCGGCCGGTTGACTCGCGCCCCGCGCGGTTTCTTGTAAAATCGGCGCCTGCCATGGCCGGATGGCGCACTTTCGGGCGATCCCCGTTGGTTATCCCTGGCTACGTGGCCGATTAGCCATCATACCTGTTGATTCTCACGGATGTCCCCCATGAACGCCGACAACCCCGGGCCTGCCGCAACCACGGTGGCCGCCATTGCTCCCGCGCTGAAAGCCGAGATCCTCGCCGAGGCCCTGCCGTATATCCGCAAGTTCCACGGCAAGACCATCGTGGTCAAGTACGGCGGCAATGCCATGACCGAAGAGAAGCTCAAGCATGGCTTCGCGCGCGACGTGATCCTGCTCAAGCTGGTCGGCATGAACCCGGTGGTGGTGCACGGCGGCGGCCCGCAGATCGATGAGGCACTGAAGAAGGTCGGCAAGGTCGGCACCTTCGTGCAGGGCATGCGCGTCACCGACGAAGAGACCATGGAAGTGGTCGAGTGGGTGCTGGGCGGTGAGGTCCAGCAGGACATCGTGATGCTGATCAACCAGTACGGCGGCCAGGCCGTGGGCCTGACCGGCAAGGACGGCGGCCTGATCCGCGCCAAGCGCTTGCAGATGCCGGACCGCGAGAACCCGGGGGCGTTCATCGATATCGGCTACGTCGGCGACATCGAGGCGATCAACCCCGCGGTGGTCAAGGCGCTGCAGGACGACGCCTTTATCCCGGTGATCTCGCCGATCGGCTTCTCCGACGACGGCCAGGCCTACAACATCAACGCCGACGTGGTTGCCGGCAAGATGGCCGAGATCCTGAAGGCCGAGAAGCTGGTGATGATGACCAACATCCCGGGCGTGATGGACAAGAAGGGCAACCTGCTGACCGACCTGTCCGCGCGCGAGATCGAAGAGCTGTTCGCCGACGGCACCATCTCGGGCGGCATGCTGCCGAAGATCTCGTCGGCGCTGGATGCGGCCAAGAGCGGCGTGCATTCGGTGCACATCATCGACGGCCGCATCGAGCATTCGCTGCTGCTGGAAATCCTGACCGAGCAGGCCTTCGGCACCATGATCCGCTCGCACTGAGCGGAGCCTCGGGGCGGTGCCGGCAGCGGCCGGCCGCCCCGGTTATCCCATCACCCTCCGAGTTTGCCCGGCGTGCCTTCAAGTCTTCCTTCTCCGCGCCGTGTCCGCGCTCGCCTCTGCCGCCGCCCCGCGGGCAATACCTCGGGCGATACGGTCTGGCTGTTCGATCTCGACAACACCCTGCACGACGCCTCGCACGCGATCTTCCCGGCCATCAACCGGCTGATGACCGACTACGTGGCGCGCGTGCTCGGCTGCGACGAGGCCACCGCCAGCCGCGTGCGCGTGGACTACTGGCAGCGCTACGGCGCCACGCTGCTCGGCATGATCCGGCACCACGGCGTGGATCCGGCTGACTTCCTGCGCGCCGCGCATGAATTCCCGGCGCTGGCCGACATGGTGCGGGTGCGGCGCGGGCTGGCCGCGCACCTGCGGCGCCTGCCGGGGCGCAAGATCCTGGTCACCAATGCGCCGCAGGACTACGCGCGGGCGGTGCTGGAGATAGCGGGCATACGGCATTGCTTCGAGCGCGTGGTGGCAATCGAGCAGATGTGGGTGCATGGCCACCTGCGGCCCAAGCCGGACCGCCGCATGCTGCGCCGGTTGCTGGTGCAGACCCGCATCGCGCCACATCGCGCGGTGCTGGTGGAAGACACCGTGTCGCACCTCAAGCGCTATGCCGGCACCGGCATCCGCACCGCGTGGGTGACGGGCTACCTGCGCACGATCGCGCCATCGCGCCCGCATGAGGTGCCCGCGGTGCGCGACGACGGCAGCCGGCGCGATGCCGCGGTACGCTCGACGCTGGAGGCGGAGGACCGGCGCCATGTCGGCCACGCCGCGCAGGAGCAGTCGGTGACGCTGGTGGCTGCGGAGACCCAGGCACCGCAGGCGCAGCCCGACAACGTGCGGCGCGTGCGCGCCCGCGTGCCGAACCGGCCGGCCTATGTGGACATAAAAGTACAATCGATGCATCAACTCCAACGACGAATGCGGAGAATCGGGTCATGACGCAAAGCAACGGGCGCGAGCCAGAGGCGGTCATTTCAGGCAGTGCGCAGGATGCGCAGGACGGAGGCCAGCCGCCGGCCACGCCGGCGCGCAAGCGCCCGCGCCCGGGCGAGCGCCGCGTGCAGATCCTGCAGACCCTGGCCACCATGCTGGAGCACCCGCGCGGGGAGAAGATCACAACGGCGGCGCTGGCCGCGCGCCTGAGCGTGTCGGAGGCGGCGCTGTACCGCCATTTCGCCAGCAAGGCGCAGATGTACGAGGGCCTGATCGGCTTTATCGAGCAGACCGTGTTCGGCCTGATCAACCAGATCACCGACAAGGAAGAGCACGGCCTGCGCCAGGCCCACGCCATTGTGCGCATGCTGCTGTCGTTTGCCGAGAAGAACCCTGGCATGACGCGCGTGCTGACCGGCGAGGCGCTGGTGGGCGAGCACGAACGCCTGCAGGAGCGCATCAACCAGGTGGTGGACCGCATCGAGGCCTCGCTGCGCCAGTGCCTGAAGATGGCGGTGACGCAGGCCGCGTTCCCGGCGGATGCCGATATTCCCGCACGCGCGGCGCTGATCATGGCGGCGGTGCAGGGCCAGTGGCACCGCTATGCCAAGAGCGGCTTCCGCAAGTCGCCGTCGGACCATGCCGAGGCGCACCTGAGGGTCTTGCTGGGTTAAGAACCCATTTCACAATGAAGAAGGGGCCCGGCAGCAGCCTTCCCTTCGGGTTCAAGCCAGGCGCGGCGCATGCGTCGTTACGGGCCTTGACCTTGGAATGACCAAGGCCGGCGGCCCGCGCCTAGCCTGCGCCGCGCCTGGCTTGAACGCGTGCCCATCTTCAATGTGAAATGGGTTCTAAATCAACATGCCGGGCCGATTGCTCTATAATTGCCCGGTCGCGCCGATTTGATGACTGGCTTGCGGGCGCGCGGCAGCCAAGGGACCAAGTTCCGGGTTGCCACTACAAATGCGGCTAAAGAGGTTGGGTCGGCGCCCCATGCCTCCACGGTAGTGGATGGCGCCGGCACGCGGAATCCCGCAAGGAATCCAGTGAATCCCGACTTGGCTGCGACGCTTTATACGCAAATGCCGGTCGGGTTTTTTTATGCCCGTTCGCCACGGGCCGGATTCCATGACTGATGTCGCCCTGCCGACCGCCGCGCCTGCCGCGTTCGACCTGCCGCCCGATTCGGTCGGCGTGGTTGCGCCGCAGCGCATGCACTTTGCCGAGCCGCTGAAGCTGCGCAACGGCTCGTCCATTGCCGGCTACGACCTGATGGTCGAGACCTATGGCACGCTCAATGCGGCCCGCTCCAACGCGGTGCTGGTGTGCCACGCGCTCAATGCCTCGCACCATGTGGCCGGCGTCTATGCGGAAGACCCGCGCGACGTGGGCTGGTGGGACAACATGGTCGGGCCCGGCAAGCCGCTCGATACCAATCGCTTTTTCGTCATCGGCGTCAACAACCTGGGCTCGTGCTTCGGCTCGACCGGCCCGATGAGCCTCAATCCGGCCACCGGCGCGCCCTACGGCGCAGCGTTCCCGGTGGTGACGGTGGAAGACTGGGTCAATGCGCAGGCGCTCGTGGCCGACGCGTTCGGCATCACGCAGTTCGCCGCGGTGATGGGCGGCAGCCTGGGCGGCATGCAGGCGGTGGCCTGGAGCCTGCTGTACCCGGAACGCCTGCGCCACTGCATCGTGGTCGCGTCCACGCCCAAGCTGTCGGCGCAGAATATCGCCTTCAACGAGGTCGCGCGCAGCGCCATCCTGTCGGACCCCGACTTCCACGGCGGCAACTACTACGCGCATGGCGTCAAGCCCAAGCGCGGCCTGCGCGTGGCGCGCATGATCGGCCATATCACCTACCTGTCGGACGAGGACATGGCCGAGAAATTCGGCCGCGAGCTGAAGACCGACGACATCCGCTTCTCCTTCGATGTCGAGTTCCAGGTAGAGAGCTACCTGCGCTACCAGGGCGACAAGTTCGCCGAATACTTCGACGCCAACACCTACCTGCTGATCACGCGCGCGCTCGACTACTTCGACCCGGCGCTGGCCTTCGGCGGCGACCTGACGCGCGCGATGGCGCAGACCCAGGCCAGCTTCCTGGTGGCGAGCTTCGGCACCGACTGGCGCTTCGCGCCCAGCCGCAGCCGCGAGCTGGTCAAGGCGCTGCTGGACAACAAGCGCCCGGTCTCGTACGCCGAGATCGATGCGCCGCACGGCCACGATGCCTTCCTGCTCGACGACCCGCGCTATCACAACCTGATGCGCGCCTACTACGACCGCATCGCAGAGGAGATCGGCGCATGAACGCACTGGCCAATCCCAATATCCTGGCGCTGCGCCCCGATTTCCGCGCGATCGCGCGCTGGATCGAACCCCATTCCACCGTGCTCGACCTGGGCTGCGGCGACGGCAGCCTGTTGCGCGTGCTGCAGGACGAACTCGACGTGCAGGCCTACGGCATCGAGATCCGCGACGAAGGCGTGCTGGCGTGCGCGCAGAAGGGCGTCCATGTCATCCAGCAGAACCTGGAGGGCGGGCTGGCGCTGTTCGAGGACAAGAGCTTCGACACGGTGATCCTGTCGCAGACGCTGCAGACCATCCACAACACCGCGCAGGTGCTGCGCGACACGCTGCGGGTGGGGCGCGAGTGCATCGTCTCGTTCCCGAACTTCGGCTACTGGCCGCACCGGCTGTCGGTGTTCCGCGGCCGCATGCCGGTATCGGAATCTCTGCCCTACCAGTGGTACAACACGCCCAATGTGCGCGTGCTGACCATCAGCGACTTCGAGGCGCTGGCGCCCAAGGTCGGCCTGCGCGTGATCGACCGCGTGGTGATGCACGAAGGCGTGACCGTCAACTGGGGCGGCAACTGGCGCGGCAGCCTGGCGGTGTACCGGGTCTGCGCGGCCTGAGCCAGGCGCGTCAGCCGGGCAGCGCGCCCGCCTCGTACTGCGCGGCAAACTCCCCCGACGGCGGGATCGGCTTGATGATGTCGATCAGCACGCCGTTCGGGTCGGCGGTAATGAAATGCCGCTGCCCGAAGGCCTCGTCGCGCAGCGGCAGCAGGATCGGCAGCCCGGCCGCCCGCAGGCGGTCATGGACCGCATCCGGGTCTTCCACTTCGAAGTTCAGCAGCAATCCCCTGGCGCGCTGGCCCCGGGCCGGGGCGGGGATGGTCTCGTGGGTGCCGTCCAGCACCGCGAGGTTGACCGACGGATCGCCGGCCAGTTGCAGGTGCACGTACCAGTCGCTGGTGAACAGCGCCACAAAGCCGAAATGGCGCTGGTAGAACGCGGCCGTGCCGGCAACCTCGCCGGTCATGATGACGGGGTAGTAGCTGGTGATTTTCATGGATGCTCCTCTGTTATTCAGATACATGCAGCCTGTATGTAAATCCATATTAAGATACAGGCTGCATGTATGCAAGGAGGCAATGGTGGCCAGATCCAACCGCGAACGTACCGAGGCAACCCGGCAGGCGCTGCTCGATGCCGCGCGCACGCTGTTTGTCAGCCGCGGCTACGGGGAGACCTCTACCCCTGACATCTGCGCCGCCGCCCGCATCACGCGCGGCGCGCTGTACCACCATTTCGCCGACAAGCGCGACCTGTTCCGGCACGTGCTGGCGGAGGAGGCTGCCGCGGTGGCGGACGATATTGAAGCCGCGGCGCCCGCGGGGCTGGATGCCGCGGACGCCCTGATCGCCGGGGCGCAGGCCTACCTGGACGCAATGACGGTGCCGGGCCGCACGCGCCTGCTGCTGGTGGAAGGGCCGGCGGTGCTGGGACTGCGCGAAATGCTCGCGCTGGACGACGCCAACGCCGCCCGCACGCTGCGCGAGGGGCTGGAGGCCGCGGGCGTGGACCCGCAGGGCGATGTGGCGCCGCTGCTGTCGGCGGCATTCGACCGGGCCGCGCTGGAGATCGAGGCCGGGGCCGATGCCGTGCGCGTGCGCGGCGCGATGCTGTGGTTGCTGCGCCGGGTCCTGGGCCAGTCGGCGCGGTGATCAGCGCGGCGCGTCGTCGGCGGTGCCGGCCAGGTGATCGACAAAGGCGCGCACCTTGGGCGGTACATGCCGGGTGGGCGTGTAGACCGCGTAGGCCGTGCCGATGTAGGGTTCGAGGATGTCCCAGTCGGCCAGCACGGTGACGACCCGGCCCTGGTCCAGCGCATCGCCCAATGAGAAGTCCGGCACCAGCCCGATGCCGGCATCGCGCTCCACCATGCTCATGATCGCCAGGCTGTTGTTCAGCGTCAGGCGCGGCGGGATGCGCACCTCCACTTTCTCGCCGCCGGCCTGGTGGCGCATGGCCCAGCGCTCGCCGAAGTTGCCGTAGCCCAGGTACAGGCAGCGTGCGGCGGGCAGGTCGGCGGGCGTGGCCGGCGTGCCGTGGCGGGCCAGGTAGCCGGGCGAGGCCACCAGCCGGTAGCGCACCTCGCGCAGCGGGCGCGCAGCCAGCCCGGGCGCCAGTTCGCGCGCGATGCGTACGGCCACGTCCATCCCTTCTTCGACCAGGTCGACCATGCGGTCGGCCAGCGTCAGCTGCAGGTCCAGCCCCGGGTATCTGGCCAGCAGCGCCGGCAGCCGCGGCGCCAGCCAGGCCTGCCCGAACGAGACCGGCGCGCTCACGCGCAGCACGCCATGCGGCGTGCCGCCGTGCTCGCCGGCCAGCGCGGTGACGTCGCGCGCTGCCGCGGTCATGCGGGCGCAGGCGGCGTAGACCGACTGGCCCAGCTCAGTCAATGCAAAGGCGCGCGTGGTCCGCTGCAGCAGGCTGGCGCCGAGCGTGGCTTCCAGCCGGGAGACGTGCCGGCTGACCGCCGACGGCGTCATGCCCAGGTCGAGTGCGGCAGCCGAAAAGCTGCCGCACTCGACCACGCGCGCAAACACGGCCATCGCATTAAGTGGCATATCCGGCATGGCACGTCCTCTTTCTTTGACTTCAGATCAAATACTAATTGAGCTCTGACGGGATTGTTGAGCAGATCGCATGATGGAACAATGCGGCCATTGTCTGACCGGAGTCCGTCATGCCCTCGCAACAACCCTTGCCAGGCGGCGCCTGGCGCATGGTCGCGGCCATGCTGCTGTCCGGTACCATCGGCTGGTTCGTGGTCACCAGCGGCCAGCCGCCGCTCGATGTGGTCTTCTTCCGCTGCCTGTTCGGCGGCGCGGCGCTGCTGGGCGTGCTGACGCTGCAGCGCGGCTGGGTGCGGATGAGCCGCGCGCAGCTTGGCTGGCTGGCGCTGGGCGGCGTCACGCTGGTGCTCAACTGGCTGGCCTTGTTCTCGGCGTATGCGTACAGCGGCATCGCCATTGCCACGGTGGTCTACCACACCCAGCCGTTCTTCCTGCTGCTGCTGACCTCGGTGATCCAGCGCGAGCCGTTCCCGTTCGCGCGGCTGCCATGGCTGGTGCTGGCCTTTGCCGGGGTGATGCTGATCACCGGGCTGGAGCATGGCGCCACTGGCACTGCGATGCTGGCCGGCATCGGCCTGGGCCTGCTGGCGGCACTGCTGTATGCGGTGACGACCCTGGCCACGCGGCGGCTGCAGGCCATCCCGCCAGGCCAGATCGCCGGGCTGCAGATGGTGCTGGGCGTGCTGATGCTGGCGCCGCTGGCACATCCCGCGGCCGGCAGCTATGGCACCGGCACCTGGGCCGCGCTGCTGGCGCTGGGGCTGGTGCATACGGGCGTGATGTACACGCTGCTGTATGGCGCGTTCCAGCGGCTCAACGTGGTGTCGATCGCCACACTGTCCTTTATCTATCCGCTGGTGGCGATCGTGATCGACGTGATGGTGTTCGGCGTGGTGCTGGGCCCGCTGCAGATCGCCGGCATGGCGCTGGTGCTGCTGGGCGTGGTCGCCAACCAGCTGGGCTGGAGCCTGCCGCTGCGGCGGCGGGTGCAAGGCTGATGCGGGCACCACGGTGCCAGCGGCTGGAATATTGGCGTCTTGACCCGAACGCTGACTACGGTTAGTGTAGGCAGCACGATCGAACGATCGTGCTATTCCCTGCGAGTCACCAACCCATACCAGCCATGTCCACTGCGCCCCAGACCCGGGCGGCCACCGCCGCCAGGCCGCTCCATCCCTTTGACGACGCGCTGGCGCTGGAGCCGGCCGGCGAGCACCGCTTCCTGGGCCGCACCACGCCCGAGTACTGGAACATGATCGGTCCGTTCGGCGGCATCACCGCCGCCACGCTGCTGCAGGCGGCGCTGGACCATCCGCAGCGCCTGGGCGACCCGGTCTCGCTGACGGTCAACTTTGCCGGGCCGATCGCCGAGGGCCCGTTCGAGATCGAGGCGCGCCCGGTGCGCACCAACCGCTCGACCCAGCACTGGACGCTGGAGCTGCGCCAGGGCGATGCCGTGGCCACCACCGCCACCGCCATGTTTGCGGTGCGCCGCGAGACCTGGGCCTGCGGCGAGGCGCTGATGCCGGAGGTGCCGGCGGCCGAAGCCCTCGTGGCGATGAACGGGTTTGCGCCGGTGCGCTGGCTCAAGTCCTACGACATGCGCCCGGTGCGCGGCGCCAAGCCGACCGCCGAGGCCGGCACCGAGCACCCGGACAGCCTGACGCAGTTCTGGCTGCGCGACGCGCCGGCGCGCACGCCGGACTTTGCCGCGGTGGCGGCCTGGGCCGACAGCTTCTACCCGCGCATCTTCCTCAAGCGCGCGGGCTTCGTGCCGGCCGGCACGGTGTCGATGACCACCTATTTCCATGCCGACGCGGCCACGCTGGCGGCGCTGGGCGACAGCCACGTGCTGGCCAGCGCGCAGGCGCAGGTGTTCAGGCAGGGCTTCTTCGACCAGCGCGCGCAGCTATGGAGCGCCGGCGGCGAGCTGATCGCCAGCTCGCACCAGATCGTCTACTACAAGGAGTGAGGCAGGCGCGGGCTCAGGCGATCGCTTCGCGCGCCTGGGCCTCGTAGCGATGCACGGTGTGGCGCATGGCCCAGAGCAGCATCACGCCGGGCAGCGCCACCACCACGGTGCCCAGGTAGAACGGCGCCCAGCCCCAGGCCTCGACCATATAGCCGGAAGTGGGCCCCACATAGACCCGGCCCACCGACGCCAGCGCCGACAGCAGCGCGTACTGCGTGGCCGAGAACGAGCGGTTGCACAGCGTCATCAGCAGCGCCACGAAGGCCGCCGTGCCCATGCCCCCGCACAGGTTTTCGACCGCAATGGTCGCTCCCATGGTCCACAGGTGCGGCGGCGTCACCGCGAGGATCCAGTAGCCCAGGTTAGACACCGCCTGCAGCACGCCGAACAGCATCAGCGA
Organism: Cupriavidus necator; assembly: GCF_016127575.1. Lineage (NCBI taxonomy): Bacteria > Pseudomonadati > Pseudomonadota > Betaproteobacteria > Burkholderiales > Burkholderiaceae > Cupriavidus > Cupriavidus necator. The sequence goes on along the minus strand of NZ_CP066018.1, from coordinate 1,284,762 downwards.
GCGGTACAGGCCCAGGCGCACCATCAGCGTGCCGCCGAACAGCGCGCCGATGATGGTGGCGGCCAGCCCCAGGGTCTTGTTGACGATGCCCACCTCGCCCGCCGAGAAGCCCACGCCGCGGATCAGGAAGGTGGTCGACAGGCTGCCGGCAAAGGCGTCGCCGAGCTTGTACAGCACGATCAGCAGCAGCAGCCACCACGCGCCCTGGCGGCCAAAGAAGTCGCGCAGCGGCCCGACCACCGCCTCTTCCAGCGAGCGCGGCGCGCGTGCGGGCACGTCGGGTTCCGGTGCCCACAGCAGCGTGACGATACCCACGCCCATCAGGGCCGCCATCAGCAGGTAGGTCTGCTGCCAGCCCAGCACGCGGTCGGCCAGCCACAACGCCAGGCCGCCCGAGACCAGCATCGCCAGCCGGTAGCCCAGCACCTTGACCGCCGCGCCGGCGCCGCGCTCGGGCGGGCGCAGCACGTCGGTGCTGTAGGCGTCGAAGACGATGTCCTGCGAGGCCGACAGGAAGGCCACCAGCGTGGCCAGCGCCGCCAGCGTCCACAGCGCCTCGCGCGGCGGGCAGAAGGCCATGCCGGCGATGCCCAGCACCAGCCCCAGCTGCGTCACCAGCAGCCAGCCGCGCCGGCGCCCCAGCAGCGGCGGCGTGTAGCGGTCCATCAGCGGCGCCCACAGGAACTTGAAGATATAGGCCTGGCCCACCAGCGAGAAGAAGCCGATGGTCTTGATATCCAGCCCCTCGACCGTCATCCATGCCTGCAGGGTGCCGGAGGTCAGCGCCAGCGGCAGCCCGGAGGCGAAGCCCAGCGCCAGCATGGCGCCGATGCGGCGGTTGCGGAAGATATCGAGATAGGTCTGGAAGGTCATGAACGGGCCGGCGTGAAGCGCCGCGCGGCTGCGCGGGCGCCGTGTATTATTGCATCACCTGTTTGCCTGCCCGCCACATGCGGCACGGCATCGTTGCCGCGGATCACCGATCCGCCTGCCTGGTCTTCCACTGCGTCCGAGGAACCGCAAATGCTCCGCCGCCTGCAAGGTGTTCAGCGTCCTACCCGTGACCGGCTGGTCCGCGCGCTGGCGCTGGCCGCGGTGGCGGCGCCCATGGCCTGGTGCCTGCCCGCCCAGGCGCAGGACAGCGAGGCTGGCGGCATCCGGCTGGACCGCAGCGGCTCGGCCGTGCGCAAGATCGTGCCGGTCGAGGCCATCGAGCAGCAGGCCGCGCAGGAATACGAGCAGCTCAAGCAGGAAGCCATCGCCAAGCATGCACTGGCCGCCGCCGACAACCCTCAGCTGGTGCGCCTGCGCACGATCGGCAAGCGGCTGCTGCCGCAGACCGCACGCTGGAACGAGCGCGCGCGGCAGTGGCAGTGGGAGATCAACCTGATCGGCTCCAGGCAGGTCAATGCGTTCTGCATGCCGGGCGGCAAGATCGCTTTCTATACGGGGTTGCTCGACCAGCTCAAGCTGACCGACGACGAGATCGCCATGGCGATGGGCCACGAGATCGCCCACGCGCTGCAGGAGCATGCGCGCGAGCGCGCCGCCAAGTCCGAGATCACCAACCTCGGCGCCAACGTGATCTCGCAGCTGTTCGGCTTCGGCAACCTTGGCAATATGGCGCTCGGCACCGGCGCCCACCTGCTGACGCTGCGCTTCTCGCGTGCGGATGAATCCGAGGCGGACCTGATCGGCATGGATATCGCCGCGCGCGCCGGCTATGATCCGCGCGCCGCGGTGTCGCTGTGGCAGAAAATGGGCAAGGTGAGCCAGTCCGGCACCGAGTTCCTGTCCACGCATCCGTCCGGGCGGAGCCGCATCGCCGACCTGGAGAAGCACCTGCCGGAGGTGCTGCCGCTCTATGCGCGCGCGAGCAATACCACGGTGGAGAAGCTGCCGCCATACCGCGCCAATATGGCGGGCCTGGGCGGCGCGCCGGTGGACAGCGGCGACGACGACCGGCAAAAGCCGCTGCAACGCTGAGCGGTCCGCTGACGCCAATGAAAAAAGCCGGCAATGCCGGCTTTTTCCTCATTCAGGGCTGGCTGCAGCGTCAGGCGCGCAGCCCCGTGGCCTCGTCGGCGCCCACATGCACGTTCATGCATTGCACCGCGGCGCCGGCCGCGCCCTTGCCCAGGTTGTCCAGGCGAGCCACCAGGTTCAGGCGCTCGGCATTGCCGAACACGAACAGGTCGACACGGTTGGTGTCGTTGTTGGCCTGCACGTCGAAGAAGCCGCCGTCGAGGTTGTCGGCGCTGTTGTACGGCATCACGCGCACGAACTGCTCGCCTTCATAGTGCTTGCGGTAGATCTCGACGATCTGCTCGGCGCTGACCTTGCGCGCCAGCCGGTCCGTGAACACCGGCACCGTCACCGCCAGGCCCTTCAGGAAGTTGCCGACGATCGGGTTGAAGACCGGCGCCTGCGCCAGGCCGGCCTGCACGCGCATCTCGGGCAGGTGCTTGTGTTCCAGGCCCAGCGCGTACGGACGCGGGCTGTCCAGCTTCGGGTTACCGCCGGCTTCGAACTCGGCAATCATCGACTTGCCGCCGCCGCTGTAGCCGGTCAGCGAGAACGCCGAAACCGGGTAGTCGGCTGGCAGCACGCCGGCGTCCACCAGCGGACGCACTGCCAGCACGAAGGCGCTGGCGTGGCAGCCCGGCACCGCAATGCGCTTGCTGTCGCGGATCTTCTCGCGCTGGCCGCGCGCCAGCTCGGGCAGGCCGTAGGCCCAGCTGTCGGCGGTGCGGAACGCCGTGCTGGCGTCGATCACGCAGGTGTTCGGGTTGGTCACCAGCGATACCGCCTCGCGCGAGGCCACATCGGGCAGGCACAGGAAGGCGACGTCGGCGGCATTCAGGAATCGTGCTCGTTCGGCCGGGTCCTTGCGCTTGTCATCGGCAATGCGCAGCAGTTCCACGTCGGAACGGCCGGAAAGATAGTCAAGCAGCCGGAGACCGGTGGTGCCTTCCTGACCATCGACGAACACTTTGAAAACCATGGCTGACTCACTCAATGAAGTGCGGGGGAATGCTTTGGATATGAGAAATCTCCCCTGCCGGGCGCTGTGGGGAACCTGCATTGTAGCGGGGATGGGGGCCGGTCGCAGGGGTTTGTACGGATTGGATTATTGCGATTTGGCACAGTTCGCGGCTTGCAGCATCTAACCAAGTAGGTTAATTTGCGCGGGGAAGGGAACGGCGCATGACCCGCTGTGGCGGGTCCGGGAGTTGATTGCGGCAGGGCGGGTCAGCTTGACGATGGCAGCGTTCCAGGGCGCCAGGAACATGTGTCTCACCCGCGGCGACGTCCTTGATGTAGTCGCCAGGATCCAGCCCGCCGACTTCTACAAAAGCATGACGACCTACGTCGACCATACCGTCTGGCAGGATGTGTATCGCCCATGCACATCGTATGGAGCGATATACCTGAAGCTGACGGTGACCGAGGAAGTCCTGATTGTGTCGTTCAAGGCGCGCTAGCGCGTGCGCCGCCTTGCCAGAGGAGCTGTCTATGCGATGCCCGGTATGTGGAGGCGCCGAACTCGAAAGGGGGCGGAAAGACTTTGTCTATACCTACCGTGGCGAGTCCACGGTAATCGAAGCGGTCCTTGCCGACTGGTGTGCTCAGTGTGGAGAAGGTGTGCTGGGCCAGGAAGAGGAAGAGCGGATCGGACCGCTGGCGCTCGCCTTCAACAAGCAAGTCAACGCCTCGCTTGTCGATCCGACTTACATCATGCAAGTCCGCAAGAAACTCCACCTCGACCAGCGCGAAGCCGCAGAGATCTTCGGCGGCGGGGTCAATGCATTCTCGCGCTACGAGACTGGCCGGACCAAGCCGCCGCTTGCGCTGGTAAAACTGCTCAGGCTGCTGGACCGCCACCCGGAACTGCTTGAGGAGGTCCGGGCGGCCTGATGGCTGCGCTCAGAGCGGATAGTCGTAATCGATCGACAGCGGCGCGTGGTCGCTGAACTTCTCGTCCTTGTAGATCGAGCAAAGCCGCGCGGTATCGGCGATCTTCGGCGTGGCCAGGTGGTAATCGATCCGCCATCCCACGTTCTTGGCATAGGCCTGGCCGCGGTTGCTCCACCACGTGTACTGCTCGGGGCGCGGATCCAGCTTGCGGAACACGTCCACATAGCCATGGACGTCGAACAGTTCGCCGATCCAGGCGCGCTCCTCCGGCAGGAAGCCTGAGTTCTTCAGGTTGCCCTTCCAATTCTTGATGTCGATTTCCTTGTGCGCGATGTTGACGTCGCCGCACAGCACGATCTCGCGCCCGCTCGCCTTGAGTTGCAACAGGTGCGGCAGGAACGCTTCCATGAAGCGGAACTTGGCAAGCTGGCGTTCCTCGCCGCTGGAACCCGACGGCACGTAGACCGAGATCACTGCCAGGTGCGGATACTGCACTTCGACGTAGCGGCCCTCGCTGTCGAACTCGGAATTACCGAAGCCGGTGACCACCCGCTCCGGCTTGTGCCGCGTGTACAGGCCCACGCCGCTGTAGCCCTTCTTCTCGGCGTAATGGAAAAAACCATGGTAGCCATGTGGCGCCAGGAACGCTTCGGTCATGTCGGCCTCCTGGGCCTTCAGTTCCTGCACGCAGACCATGTCCGCGTCCTGCTTGCCCATCCAGTCGAAAAAGCCCTTCTTCGACGCGGAGCGGATGCCGTTGAGGTTGGCGCTGATAATCCGTAACATTCGGGGAAATTTTGAATTCAGAGAGAAATGATGACGCAGCAGAAACCGCCCGCGGGTGCCGATCTCAGCCAGACCTTTATCCGCTTTGCGCTCGATGCGGGCGTGCTGTCGTTTGGCGAGTTCGTCACCAAGGCCGGCCGCAAGTCGCCTTACTTCTTCAATGCCGGCCTGTTCAACCAGGGTGCGATGCTGGGCGAGGTGGCGCAATTCTATGCCAAAACGCTGCTGGCCTCGGGCGTGCAGTTCGACGTGCTGTTCGGGCCGGCCTACAAGGGCATCACGCTGGCGTCGGCCACCGCGGTGGCGCTGGCTGGCATGGGACGTGACGTCGGCTTCGCCTACAACCGCAAGGAAGCCAAGGACCACGGCGAAGGCGGCACGCTGGTCGGGGCCAAGCTGCAGGGCAAGGTGGTCATCGTCGACGACGTGATCTCCGCCGGTACCTCGGTGCGCGAATCGGTAAACATGATCCGCGCCGCCGGCGCCGAGCCGGCCGCGGTGCTGATCGCACTGGACCGCATGGAGAAGAGCGGTACCGCCGAGCAGGTCGGCACCCATTCCGCCGTGCAGGACGTGCAGCGTGAGTATGGCATCCCGGTGATCGCCATCGCCAGCCTGAAGGACCTGCTGGCTTACCTCGATGCGTCGCAGGACCCCGCGCTGTCGGCCTCGCGCGAGGCGGTGGCGGCCTATCGTCAGCGCTACGGCGTCTGAAACCGTTGATGGCAAGGGGCGCCGCCAAGCGGCGCCCGTTCAGCATCTGGCGGACAGGCGGACTTTCCAATCGGCAGGAGCGCGGCGTGGCGGAAAAAGAACGGCAGGAGCGGCAAGTACGGCAAGTGCCGCAAGAGCGGCAGGAAAAGACGGCACGGCAGATGGCACGGCAGCCAACGCAGGCCAAGGCTGAAAGCGGCGCCAATGCCGATTCCCTGGCCGAACGCGGCGCGCAGGTGCAGCCGCGCAAGCCGGTGCGCCGGGCCGCCAAGGCCCCGGACCGGCCGGCGCACGAGGCCTATGCCGTGCGCGCGCTGGTGCTGCAGGGCGGCGGCGCGCTCGGGGCCTACCAGGCCGGCGTGTACCAGGGCCTTGCCGAGGGCGGCATCTACCCGAACTGGGTTGCCGGCATCTCGATCGGTGCGCTCAACGCCGCCATCATCGCCGGCAATCCGCCCCGGCGCCGCGTGGAACAACTGCGCGCCTTCTGGGAGTACATCTGCGCGCAGCCGTGGCTGCCCAGCCTGTCGCATTCCTGGTTCGCCGACCATGCCGAAGGCTGGCCCGAGCCAATGCGGATCTGGTTCGATGGCCTGCATGCAGCGCGTGCCATGCTGGAAGGCCAGCGTGGCTTCTTCCAGCCGCGCGGCTGGCCGGAGCTGATGTCGCGCTACTCGGACCCGAGCCATGTCAGCTTCTACGACACCACGCCGCTGAAGGCGACGCTCGAGCGTTTTGCCGACTTCGACCTGATCAACCACCGCCCCGACCTGATGCGCGTCTCGGTGGGGGCGGTCAATGTGCGCACCGGCAATTTCGCCTACTTCGACAATACCCGCGACAAGCTCTGCCCCGAGCATTTCATGGCCTCGGGCGCGCTGCCGCCGGGCTTTCCGGCGGTGGAGATCGATGGCGAGTACTACTGGGATGGCGGGCTGGTATCGAACACGCCGCTGGCCGAGGTGCTGACGGCGCAGCCGCGGCGCGACGCGCTGATTTTCCAGGTCGACCTGTGGAGCGCGCGCGGCAAGCTGCCGCACGACCTGGTCGACGTGGCCGAGCGCCAGAAGGACATCCAGTACTCCAGCCGCACGCGGGCCATTACCGACTACATGCGCGAGCAGCAGAACATGCGCCGCATGCTCAACGAGGTGATGGCGCTGGTGCCGCCGTCAAAGCGCGACAACGCCTGGTACCGCCGCGCGGCGGAGCAGGCCTGCGACGCGCGCCGCAACGTAATCCAGCTGATCTACCGCGACAAGTCGTTCGAGAACCTGGCCAAGGACTACCAGTTCGGCGCGCTCACCATGCATGAGCACTGGACCAGCGGGCTGGACGATATCCGCCAGACCCTGCGCCACCCCCAATGGCTGGCGATGCCCAGCCGCGAGCACCCCTTCGTCACGCACGACGTGCACCGCGGCAACGGTGGCTGAGGCGGCCGGGCGGCTCAGTCGACCTTGGTACTGGCCAGTTCCGGCCGGGCGGGCGGGTAGGCCGGCTTCAGGTCCTCGAAGACCCTGGTCAGGATCTCCGCCACCATCAGGTTGCGGTGTGTCTTGGAGTCGGCCGGCACCACGTACCACGGGCATTCGGGCGTGCTGGTCGCCATGATGGCAGCCTCGTAGGCGTCCATGTAGGCCTTCCAGTGCTTGCGCTGGGCGAGGTCGTTGGTGTCGAACTTCCAGTGTTTCTCCGGATCCGCCAGGCGCGCTTCGAGCCGTGCCTTCTGCTCGTCGCGGGATATGTGCAGGAAGCACTTGACGATGGTGGTGCCGGTCTCGGTCAGCATCGACTCGAAGTCCCGGATCTGGCGGAAGCGCCGCTCGCACTCGGCGGCGTCGATCCAGTTGTGCACGCGCGTGATCAGTACGTCTTCATAGTGGCTGCGGTTGAAGACCACGATCTCGCCCGTCTTCGGAACCTGCAGGTGGATGCGCCATAGAAAGTCGCGCGCCAGTTCCTCCGGCGACGGGGACTTGAAGCCCACCACGCGGATGCCCAGCGGATCGAAGCTGCGGAACACGCCGCGCACGGTGCCGTCCTTGCCGCTGGTATCCATGCCCTGCAGCACCACCAGCAGCCTGCGCCGGTGCTCGGCGTAGAAGATATCCTGCTGCGCGTCGAGGGCGTTGCTCAGCTCGATGATGCGGGCCAGGTCTTCTTCTTTCTTGCCGCACGACAGCGGCTTGCTGCCCGGGTCGAAGTCGGCAAGGCGAAAACGCTTGCCTGAGGTAATGCGGAAATCGTCCAGCGGCATGGGCGCTCCATCGGTCTGACCAGCAAGATCAAGGGAATGAGCGCCCCGGCCGGGGCTCCGCGGCAAGGAATGCGGGGCGTGTGGACAGGGGCGCACAGCCCCTATGGTCAGGCCGGCAGGGCTGCCAGGTCAATGCTGCCTTCAAACACGGTGGTGGCCGGGCCGGTCATGCGCACCGGTTCCGCGCCGCCATCCCAGGCAATGGTCAGATCGCCGCCGTGGGTATGCACCCGCACCGGCGAGTCCAGCAGGCCGCGCCGGATGCCGGCCACCACGGCCGCGCAGGCGCCGGTGCCGCAGGCCAGGGTTTCGCCGGCACCGCGTTCGTAGACGCGCAGCCGGATGGCATGGCGGTCCTGCACCTGCATGAAGCCGGCATTGACGCGGTTGGGGAAGGCGGCATGGTGCTCCACCACCGGGCCGTCCTGCAGCACCGGGAAGTTCTCCACGTCGTCCACCACCTGCACCGCGTGCGGATTGCCCATCGATACCACCGAGATCCATTCGGTGCGGCCGTTGACCTCCAGGCCGTACAGCGTGTCCGCGCCTTCCGCGCGGGTGGGCAGGCCTTCCGCACGGAACGGCACGCGCGCCGGTTCCAGTTCGGGCGCACCCATGTCCACCGTGACCTGGCCGTCGTCCTGCAGCGTCAGGGTAATGACGCCGTTCATCACTTCGACGCGCACCGAGCGCTTGTCGGTCATGCCCTTGTCGGTGACAAAACGCACAAAGCAGCGCGCGCCGTTGCCGCAGTGCTCCACCTCGCTGCCATCGGCATTGACGATCCGGTAGCGGAAGTCGACATCGGGGCGGGACGGCTTTTCAACGATCAGGATCTGGTCAGCGCCAACGCCGAAATGCCGGCTGGCCAGCGCACGCCATTGCGCCGGGGTCAGGTCGATCTGCTGGTGGATGCCGTCGAGCACGACAAAGTCGTTGCCCGCGCCGTGCATCTTGGTGAACTGGAGTTTCATGGTGGGGATTGTAGCTGCGCGGCGCCGGACGTGCCGGCGCGCTCAGTAGATCTCGGGCTCGCCCGGCAGGCGGTGCTTGAAGCGCTTGTGCACCCAGTAGTACTCGGGTACGCGCGGGCGGATGCAGTCCTCGAAGAAGGCATTCATGCGGCGCGTGTCGTCGGTGACGCTTGCGCCGGGGTAGTCTTCCCAGGGCGGCAGGATGCGCAGCACATAGCCCTGGTAGTCGGGCAGCATCTCGGTGTAGATCGGCACGACCTTGGCCCCGGTCAGGCGCGCCAGCCGCGACACCGAGGTCAGTGTCAGCGCCTGCACGCCGAAGAACGGCACGAACTCCGAGTCGCGCTCGCCGAAATCCATGTCGGCGATCAGCTGCAGGGCCTCGCCCTTCTTCAGGCAGCGCAGGATGTCGCGCGCGCTGTCGTTGCGCGAGATCATGTTGGCGCCGAAGCGCCCGCGCGCGTGCTTCAGGAAGTGGTCGAACAGGTCGTTCTTCTGCCTGGTATAGAGCGATGCGCCGGAGCGGCCGAGATGCTCGCGCAGGTCGATGGTGAGTCGGATCGCACCGGCTTCCACGCCCGACAGGTGCAGCGTCACCAGGATATGCGGGGTGCCATCCAGGGCCACCAGGCCGGCCTGGTCGTCGATCTGCACCCAGCGGCGCATCTGCGCCTCACTGCCGGTCCAGAAGATGCCGCGTTCGGCAAAGCTGCGGAACAGGATGCGGAAGCTCTGCCGCGACAGTTCATCGATTTCGGCCTCGGTCCGGTCCGGGAAACACAGGCGCAGGTTGGCCTGCACCACGCGGCGCCGCTCGCTCGGCACCAGGTAGAGCAGGCTTCCCAGCGCCTCGCCGAAGCGCGCGACGAACGGATATGGCAGCTTGCCCAGCACCGTCAGCAAGCCGATGCCAAGCCACGTGAACACACGGCTCATGAAATCGATCGATCAGTGGCCGGCTCGGTATCATTGCCCGGCGCGTCCGGGGTACCCGCTCCGGCGGGTTGCTTGTAGCGGTTGTAAGCCCACAGGTACTGCGTGGGGCACAGGCCCACCAGTTCCTCGATAGTCCGGTTGATGACCGCGGCAGCGGCGGCAGGATCGTCCGGCAGCATGCCGCCGTCGTTGATCACGCGCAGGTGGCCGCGATAGCCGGCGCCGCGCGGCAGGCGCTCGGCAAAGACCGCCACCACCGGCGCGCCGGTCAGCTGCTGCAGCCGGTGCACCAGTGCCATGGTATAGGCCGGCTTGCCGAAGAACGGCGCCCAGTTGCCCTCGCCGCCGCTGGGCACCTGGTCGGGCAGGATGCCCACCGCCTGGCCGCGCTTGAGTGCCTTCACCAGCATGCGCACACCGCGCGGCGTGGCCGGCGCCATGTGCATGCCGGGCCGGGTGCGCATTTTTTCAATCCAGTCGCGCAGCCAGGGCTGGTGCGGCGGCTTGAACAGGGCGGTGACCGGGCGCTGCAGCGCGTGGGACTGCGGCAGCACTTCAAAGCAGCCCAGGTGCGGGGTCAGGATGATGATGCCCTTGCCGCGCGCCTGCAGCTTGCCCAGCTCGGGCCACAGGTAGTCGTCAAAGCCATGCAGCTTCGCACCGATCTTGCTGCGGCTCCAGAAGTAGGGCATCTCGACGATCATGCGTCCGGCCGAACGGGCCGCTTCGTCGATCATCGCATCGGTGGCGTCGGGAAACGCCTGGCGGAAGTTCTCCCGCAGGCGCTGGCCGTAGCGGCCGGGCAGGCGCGCGCTCAGCAGTCCGAGCGCGCCGCCCGCGGCTTGCAGCAGCCGCAGGGGAAAACGGGAGATCAGCCAGAACAAAAAGGTCATCAGGCGCGAAAAGCGGGTCTGCTACGGGTCTGTGCCGGGGAACAGACGGGCAGGCAGCGTTTTTTCTATGGCGGTATTCAGTTCCGCGCGCAGCGTGCCGTCATCGGATTCATCTGGGCACGGTGCCCCCGGCTGGTTGGCAGGGTGCCGTACCGTACCGTTGGCGCGCTGCAACGAGCCCGGCAGGCGCGTATAATAGCGTGTATCGCCGAGTTAACTGACAACTTGCGGGGCGATGCGGCTCTAACCGGGCTGCTTGAAATACCGCTAAAGCGTCGCCGCCATGAACTGATCGGGCTGGCACGCAATAGCCAACCTGGAGAATAAGTTCGTGGCAAACGACTTCCTTTTTACTTCGGAATCCGTCTCCGAAGGCCATCCCGATAAGGTCGCCGACCAGATTTCCGACGCCGTCCTCGACGCCATCCTGGCCCAGGACAAGTACGCGCGTGTGGCGGCCGAGACGCTTTGCAACACCGGTCTGGTGGTGCTGGCTGGGGAAATCACCACGACTGCCAACGTCGACTATATCCAGATCGCGCGCGACACGATCAAGCGCATCGGCTACGACAACACCGATTACGGCATCGACTACAAGGGCTGCGCGGTGCTGGTCGCCTATGACAAGCAATCGCCCGACATCGCCCAAGGCGTGGACCGCGCCTCCGACGACTACCTGAACCAGGGTGCCGGCGACCAGGGCCTGATGTTCGGCTACGCCTGCGACGAGACCCCGGAACTGATGCCGTTCCCGATCTACTACGCCCACCGCCTGGTCGAGCGCCAGTCGCTGCTGCGCCGCGACGGCCGCCTGCCCTGGCTGCGCCCGGACGCCAAGTCGCAGGTGACGGTGCGTTATGTCGACGGCAAGCCGCACAGCGTGGATACCGTGGTGCTGTCGACCCAGCATTCGCCGGACATCACCCAGGCCCAGATCCGCGAAGCCGTGATCGAGGAAATCATCAAGCCGGTGCTGCCGGCCGAGATGCTGAAGGAAACCAAGTACCTGGTGAACCCGACCGGGCGCTTCGTCATCGGCGGCCCGCAGGGCGACTGCGGCCTGACCGGGCGCAAGATCATCGTCGATACCTACGGCGGCGCCTCGCCGCACGGTGGCGGCGCGTTCTCGGGCAAGGACCCGTCCAAGGTCGACCGCTCGGCCGCCTACGCCGCGCGCTACGTTGCCAAGAACGTGGTGGCTTCGGGCCTGGCGCGCCAGTGCCAGGTGCAGGTCAGCTACGCCATCGGCGTGGCCCGCCCGATCAACGTGACGGTCTACACCGAAGGCACCGGCAAGATCCCCGACGCCAAGATCGCCGAGCTGGTGCAGGAGCACTTCGACCTGCGCCCGAAGGGCATCGTGCAGATGCTGGACCTGCTGCGCCCGATCTACGAGAAGACTGCCGCCTACGGCCACTTCGGCCGCGAAGAGCCGGAATTCTCTTGGGAAGCCACCGACAAGGCGGCTGCCCTGCGCGCCGCGGCCGGCCTGTAAGCGCCACCCGCGCCAGCAGCACTGACGGCAAGCCCCGCCGGCCCGCAAGGGCCCGCGGGGTTTTTTTACGCGGGCTTGATCCTGGTCCAGTCGCCGCGTGACGCCGGCGCCACGGCTGACGGCAGGGAGTAAAATCCCGCCATCCCCAGCCGCCACGCCGGCGGCCGACCCCAAACACTGGTGACCGTTTCCAGAGGATGCCATGTCCGAAGCGCCTGTCCTTGCCCCCTCGACCTCAACCCAGCCGCCCGCCGCCGGCCAGCTCAACCTGATCCGCCCGCAGCCATATGCCGACTGGGCGCCGCAGGTCACGGCCGAAGAACGCGCCACGCTGCGCCGCGAGCTGGAGCAGGGCGCCGTGCTGTACTTCCCGAACCTGAATTTCCGCTTCCAGCCGGGCGAAGAGCGCTTCCTTGACAGCCGCTATTCCGACGGCAAGTCCAAGAACATCAACCTGCGCGCCGACGACACCGCGGTGCGCGGCGCCCAGGGCAGTCCGCAGGACCTGGCGGACCTGTACACGCTGATCCGCCGCTACGCCGACAACAGCGAATTGCTGGTGCGCACGCTGTTCCCTGAATACATCCCGCACATGACGCGCGCCGGCACCTCGCTGCGGCCCAGCGAGATCGCCGGGCGCCCGGTCAGCTGGCGCAAGGACGACACCCGCCTGCACGTGGACTCGTTCCCGTCCAACCCGATGCTGGGCAAGCGCCTGTTGCGCGTGTTCCACAACATCGACCCGGCCGCGGCGCGCGTGTGGCGCGTGGGCGAGCCGTTCGGCGATTTTGCGCAGAAGTTCGTGCCCAAGACCCATGGCATGTGGCCGGGGCAGGCGGCGCTGATGAAGCTGCTGCATATCACCAAGCGCAAGCGCTCGGAATATGACCACCGCATGCTGCAGCTGCATGACTTGGCCAAGGCCGACCTGGATTACCAGGCCAAGGTGCCGCAGCAGGAATTCCACTTCCCGCCGGGTTCCACCTGGATCGTCTTCAGCGACCAGCTGCTGCACGCGGCCATGCGCGGACGGGCGATGATGGAGCAGACCATCTACCTGGCGCCGCAGGCGATTTCCGACCACACCCACTCGCCCGAGGCGGTGCTGTCGCGCATGCTCGGGCGGCCGATGCTGGTGTCCTGATCAACGCAGAAGCAGGCGCAACATGGTTTCGAAGGTCTTGCCGTAAGGCGGCTTGAGCAGTCCTGCGCCGTTCAGGCCGGCCTGGTGGAACACCGGCTTCACCTTGGAGAAGGTGTCGAAGCCCGCCTGGCCGTGATAGGCGCCCATGCCGCTGGCGCCGACCCCGCCGAAGGGCAGGCCGTCCTGGGCGATATGGAACAGGGTGTCGTTGACCGTGACGCCGCCGGCAACGGTCTGCTTCATCACATGGCCGATGGCGCCGCGGTCGCGCTCGAACAGGTATAGCGCCAGCGGCCGCGGGCGCGCATTGATGTAGTCCACCGCCTCGTCCAGGGTGCGGTACGTCACCACGGGCAGTACCGGCCCGAAGATCTCCTCGCGCATCGCCGTGACGCCTTCGGGCACATCCAGCAGCAGCACCGGTGGCAGGCGCCGCGCGTGCGCGTCCGGCTGCGCATCGGACAGCGGCACCACGGTCGCGCCTTGCGCCGCGGCTTCGTCCACCAGCGCCGCCAGCCGCGCGAAGTGGCGCGGGCTGATGATGCTGGTGTAGTCCCGGTTGCGCGCCAGGTCCGGATAGAGCCGGTCAACGCACCGGCGTGCCGGCTCCACCAGCTGCCCGCGCAGGTCTTCCGGCACCAGCACGTAGTCTGGCGCGATGCAGGTCTGGCCCGCGTTCATCAGCTTGCCCACCAGGATGCGTTCCACCGCACGCGGCAGGTCAGCGCCGGCGCCGATAATCGCCGGCGATTTGCCGCCGAGTTCCAGCGTCACCGGGGTCAGGTTGGCGGCTGCCGCGCGCATCACATGGTGGCCGACCGCGGTCGAGCCGGTGAACAGCAGGTGGTCGAAGGGCAGCGCGGTAAAGGCGCTCGCCACCTCGGCATCGCCATTGACCACCATGATCTCGTCCGGCGCAAAGTGCTGCGGCACCAGTTGCGCGAACAAGGCCGCAAAGCGCGGCGTGTATTCCGACAGCTTCACCATGGCGCGGTTGCCCGCCGCCAGCGCGCCGGCCAGCGGCCCTACCGTCAGGTACAGCGGATAGTTCCAGGGCACCACGATGCCCACCACTCCCAGCGGCTGCGGCACCAGCCGCGAGCGGCCCGGGCGGAACCAGAAGCCGGTGGCGGCGCGGCGCACGCGCATCCAGCGCTTGCCGTGGCGCAGCGCGTCGTCGATGCCGCCGAGGCTCGGGAATACCTCCAGCAGCGCGGTTTCCTGCCGCGGCCGGTTGGTGAAGTCCGCGTGAATGGCGGCGGCAATGGCAGCCTCGTTCTCTGTCACCAGCCGGCGCAGGCGCTGCAGGCGGTCGGCACGCACGGCCCAGGCGGGCAGCTGGTCGCGCCGCGACGCGGCGTGCATGGCGCCAAAGACGGACGACAGGTCGGGGACTTCTCGCATTGCTGCGCTCCTGGGCAAGGGACGTGCGGGGAAAGTGGATGTGGATCGCGGCGAGTGGCGCTGCAGCGGTCCGCGTGTTCCCGCGCACGATAAGGTAGCGTGCCAGCCATGGCAATGGAAGTTTCCTACCAGAAGGGCAATTCAAACGCCCGTCTGCGCAGCGCCGGCGGCCCGCGCCACCGGGCTTCTCCACCGTCCGGGCTAGCGCCTACACTGAATCTCACAGCTTGCCATCCGCTGGACGGACAGGGCGCGCATGCACCGGCGCGGCCCGGCTCACGCACGCGCGCCGCCTGCGGACTCGCGGGGAGACAGATGGAAACCACCTTTGACTACGTCATCGTCGGCGCGGGCTCGGCGGGCTGTGCGCTGGCGGGGCGGCTTGCCGACAGCGGCGACGACACCATTGCCCTGGTCGAGGCCGGGCACCACGATCACCATGTGCTGGTACGCACACCCGCGGCGCTTGCCGCGCTGCTGCCGCGCGCGGGGGCACGCAACTACGGCTATGAAACCGTGCCGCAGCCAGGCCTGAACGGCCGCCGCGGCTACCAGCCGCGCGGGCGCGGGCTGGGCGGCAGTTCCTCGATCAACGCCATGATCTACACGCGCGGCCGCGCCGCCGATTATGACGCGTGGGCCGCCGCCGGCTGCGACGGCTGGTCGTGGGACGACGTGCTGCCGTACTTCCGCCGCGCCGAGTGCAATGAACGCCTGGCCGGCAGCGACGACGACCCGCTGCACGGCGGCAACGGGCCGTTGCACGTGAGCGACCTGCGCACCCCCAACCCCTTTGCCGAACGCTTCATCGAGGCCGCGCAGCAGGCGGGCTTCCCGCGCAACGACGATTTCAACGGCGAAGAACAGGAGGGCGTGGGCTGGTACCAGGTCACGCAGCACGCGGGCGAGCGCTGGAACGCGGCGCGTGCCTACCTGCACGGTGGCAACAAGCGCGACCGGGCCTGCAATGGCGGCCGCGCGCACCTGCGGGTGCTGACCGATACGCAGGCGCTGCGCATAGTCTTCGAAGGCCGCCATGCGGCCGGGGTGCAGGTGGTGCGCGAGGGCCACCGGCAACTGCTGCGCGCGCGCCGCGACGTGATCGTGTGCGCGGGCACGTTCGGCTCGCCGCAGCTGCTGATGGTGTCGGGCGTCGGCCCCGCCGCGCACTTGCGCGAACATGGCATCGCCGTCGTGCATGACCTGCCCGGCGTGGGCGCCAACCTGCAGGACCACCTGGACATCGTGCTGCACAAGCGCGTGGCCGTGCCTGAATTGTTCGGCGTGTCGTTCGGCGGCCTGGCGCGGCTGGTGCCTGAAATGCTGCGCTACCGGCGCGAACGCACCGGCATGATGTCAAGCAACTTCGCCGAGGCAGGCGGCTTCCTGCGCAGCCGCCCGGACCTGCCCGAGCCCGACCTGCAGCTGCATTTCGTGGTCGGCATGGCCGATGACCACATGCGCCGGCTGAACTTCGGCCATGGCTATTCCTGCCATGTCTGCGTGCTGCGCCCGCGCAGCCGCGGCGAGGTGCGGCTGGCCTCGCACGATATCCGGCGCGCGCCGCTGATCGACCCGCAATACCTGAGCGATGCGCGCGACCTGGACGACATGGTCGCCGGCGTTCGCATCGTGCGCAGCATCTTTGCGCAGCCGCAACTGGCCGGCTTCGGCGGGCGCGAACTCTATTCCGCCGGCCTGCGTGCCGATGGCAGCGACGACGCTGCCGTGCGCGAGATGATCCGCGAGCATGCCGACACCATCTACCACCCGGTGGGCACCTGCCGCATGGGCATGGATGCGATGGCGGTGGTGGACCCGCAACTGCGCGTGCGCGGCGTCGAGGGTTTGCGCGTGGTCGATGCATCGGTGATGCCGACCCTGGTCGGCGGCAACATCAATGCGCCCGCGATCATGATCGGCGAGCGCGCGCATGACCTGATCCGCTATGCGCCGCGCGTGATGCTGCGGGTGCTGGAATCGATGGAGGCTTGAATCGCTAGCCTTCGAAGCCGCGCGAGAACACCCGCTTGAGCACGTCGGCATCCGCATCCAGGGTGCCGAACACGCGCCCGTGCTGCCGTCCCAGCCGGCTGGCGACGAACAGCTCGGCATTCTCGGTATCGGCATGCGCCAGCATCAGCGCGGCCTGTGCGGTCAGCACCAACCCCTGCGCAAAGCGTCGGGCGCTGGCTTCCAGCAATTCCGGCGGCTGGCGCAGCAGCGCCTGCAGCGATGCCAGTTCCGCGCGCACCGCCGGATGGCCGCCGGCGCGGCGCGACAGGTCTTGCAGCAAGCGCGCGGCATCGTCGGGATTGCGCTGGATCGCGCGCAGCACGTCCAGGCACATGATGTTGCCCGAGCCTTCCCAGATCGAGTTGACCGGCGCCTCGCGGTACAGCCGCGCCATCGGGCCTTCTTCCACGTAGCCGTTGCCGCCCCAGACTTCCATGGCTTCGCCGGTGGCTTCCAGCGTGCGCTTGCAGACCCAGAATTTGGCCGCGGGGGTGACCACGCGCTTCCACGACGCCGCGAGCGGATCATCGTCAGCGTGCTCGAAGGCGTGGCCCAGTTCCATCATCAGCAGCGTGGCCGCTTCGGATTCCAGCGCCAGGTCGGCCAGCACATTGCGCATCAGCGGCTGGTCGGCCAGCAGGCGCCCGAAGGCGCTGCGGTGGCGCGCATGGTGCAGCGCCTGCACAAAGGCGGCGCGCAGGATCGCGGCACTGCCGATCACGCAGTCCAGCCGCGTGCTGGTGGCCATCTCGATGATGGTCGGGATGCCGCGGCCTTCCTCGCCGATCAGGATGCCGGTGGCGTCGCGGAACTCCACCTCGCTGCTGGAATTGGAGCGGTTGCCTAGCTTGTCCTTGAGCCGCTGGATCAGCACCGCGTTCTTGCTGCCGTCGTCGCGGAAGCGCGGCACGAAGAAGCACGACAGCGGGCCGTCTTCGGCGCCCATGCGCGCGACCACCAGGTGCGCATCGCACATCGGCGCGGAGAAGAACCACTTGTGCCCGGTCAGCGCGTATTCCGCGCCGCGGCCCTCGCCGCGCACCGCGCGCGCCACGGTGGTGTTGGCGCGCACGTCCGAGCCGCCCTGTTTCTCGGTCATGCCCATGCCGATCATGATCGCGCTCTTGCTGCGCCACGGCAGGTCGCGCGCATCGTGTTCGGTCGCATACAACCGCGGCTCAAGCTCGGCAAACAATGCGGTTTCCTTGCGCAGCACCGGGATGCTGGCGAAGGTCATGGTCGGCGGGCACAGCGAGCCGGATTCCACCTGCGCCTGCAGGAAGTAGCCGGCGGTGCGCGCCACCCATGCGCCCGCGCGCGGCTGCGCGAAGGGCAGGGCCTGCAGCTGCTGGCTGCGCAACAGGGCCAGCAGCGCGTGCCAGCTCGGGTGGAAATCCACGGCGTCGATGCGCTCGCCGGTGCGGCTGTGTGTGTGCAGCTCGGGCGTGTGGCGGTTGGCATCGGCTGCCCATTGCTGGACTTCCGGCTCGCCCAGGCGCGCGCCGAACTGGCCCAGCGTGCCGGCGTGCCAGCCGCCTCCCAGCCGTTCCAGCGCGCCGCGCAGCGCCGGATCGGTGGCGAACAGGTTGTAGTGCGCGAGATCGGGCACCTGGTTGAACACGCGGTGGGTGGCAGCTTCGGTCATGGCGGGATCGGAAGATGGACGCGTCTTACTGCATGGTAGAGCACGTCGCCGGCGTTTGAGTGCGCGGTTGTCCCCTTGTGAGTGATTATTGCGCTGCAGCATGCGCGATTCGATACCTTTTCGAACAGGTGTGGCACCACAAACGGCAGGGAACTGGCACTGGCGCCCACCGGCACCTTGTGCTTAAATTCACCCCGTTGGATGAAACAGGGGTGCCGTACGGATGGGCCGTGCGGCTGAGAGAGTCCCTTCGAACCCGATCCGGCTAGTACCGGCGTGGGAAGTTTCACAAGACCAAGTCTCCAGTCCCTCCGGGACTCGCCGCCTCAGGCCTCAGGCCCCGGGCAGCGCTCACAAGGCTCCTGGTTTCGTCCACCCCGCAAGAGAGAGGACGACACCCATGGCCCGTACTGCCCCCGCTGCATCCTTCGAATCGCTCGAAAGCGACCTCGACCAGAAATTCGCCTACCCGGCTTCCAGCAAGACCTACCTGACGGGCAGCCGCCCCGATATCCGCGTACCGCTGCGCACCATCCTGCAAACGTCGACGCGCACCGACAAGGGCGAGATGCAGAATCCGCCGATCCCGGTGTACGACACCTCGGGCCCGTACAGCGATCCGGACGTGCATATCGACCTGAAGGCCGGCCTGCCCGCCGTGCGCGCCAAGTGGATCGAAGAGCGTGGCGACACCGAAGTGCTGCCGGGCCTGTCGTCGGAATACGGACGCGACCGTGCCAACGACCCCGCCACCGCACACCTGCGCTTTGCCCAGCTGACCAATCCGCGCCGTGCCAAGGCCGGTGCCAACGTGTCGCAGATGCACTATGCGCGCAAGGGCATCATCACGCCTGAAATGGAGTATGTGGCGCTGCGCGAATCGCTGAACCTGCAGGCGCTGTACGACAAGCCCGACTACAAGGCGCTGCTGCGCCAGCATCCCGGCAATGCGCTGGGCGCCGGCCTGCCGCTGCGTCCGGAAGACATCACGCCGGAATTCGTGCGCCAGGAAATCGCCTCGGGCCGCGCCATCATTCCCGCCAACATCAACCACACCGAACTGGAGCCGATGGCGATCGGGCGCAATTTCCGCGTCAAGATCAACGGCAACCTGGGCAACTCGGCGGTGACCTCGTCGCTGGCCGAGGAAGTGGAAAAGATGGTGTGGTCGATCCGCTGGGGCGCCGACACCATCATGGACCTGTCCACCGGCAAGCACATCCACGAAACCCGCGAATGGATCCTGCGCAACTCGCCGGTCCCGATCGGCACGGTGCCGATCTACCAGGCGCTGGACAAGACCGGCGGCATCGCCGAGGACCTGACCTGGGAGATGTTCCGCGACACGCTGATCGAGCAGGCCGAGCAGGGCGTGGACTACTTCACCATTCACGCAGGCGTGCTGCTGCGCTATGTGCCGCTGACCGCCGACCGCGTCACGGGCATCGTTTCGCGCGGTGGTTCGATCATGGCCAAGTGGTGCCTGGCACACCACAAGGAAAACTTCCTGTACACGCACTTCGACGAGATCTGCGAAATCATGAAGGCCTATGACGTGTCGTTCAGCCTCGGCGACGGCCTGCGTCCGGGTTGCATCGCCGACTCGAACGACGACGCCCAGTTCGGCGAACTGCGCACGCTGGGCGAACTGACCGCCAAGGCATGGAAGCACGACGTGCAGGTGATGATCGAAGGCCCGGGCCACGTGCCGCTGCAGCGCATCCAGGCCAATATGGACGAAGAGCTCAAGCATTGCTACGAGGCGCCGTTCTACACCCTTGGACCGCTGGTGACGGACATCGCCCCCGGCTACGACCACATCACCAGCGGCATCGGCGCGGCCAATATCGGCTGGATGGGCACCGCCATGCTGTGTTACGTCACGCCCAAGGAGCACCTTGGCCTGCCGGACAAGGAAGACGTGCGCGAAGGCATCATCACCTACAAGATCGCGGCCCACGCTGCCGACCTTGCCAAGGGCTGGCCCGGCGCGCAGCTGCGCGACAACGCGCTGTCCAAGGCACGCTTCGAGTTCCGCTGGGAAGACCAGTTCAACCTGGGCCTCGACCCGGAACGCGCGCGTTCGTACCACGACGCCACGCTGCCGGCCGAGGGCGCCAAGATCGCCCACTTCTGCTCGATGTGCGGGCCGAAGTTCTGCTCGATGAAGATCACGCAGGAAGTGCGCGACTACGCGGCGTCGCTGCCCAAGGAAGCGCAGCAGGGCATGGAAGAGAAGTCGATCGAGTTCCTGAAGAAGGGCAGCAAGATCTACTCGTGATGCAGTGACTGGCAGTACGGGCATGGCTTCGCATCCATGCCCGCTCGTGTTTCGCCGCCGCGCAGCGCCTCGCGCGGCGGCACCGACAACAAGGAGGCCGGCGCGGCCGCACGCGCCGTCCGGCACAACACCCCTCATGACAGCAGTGCAGTCGTTTGACGTCGCCATTCTCGGGGCCGGTCTTGCCGGGCGCCTGGCCGCCTGGCAACTGGTACGCAGCGGCGCCCGCGTGGCGCTGGTGGAGCGGGCCGGTCCGGACGGCGCGGGCTCGGCCGCCTATGTGGCTGCGGCCATGCTGGCGCCGCTGGCGGAATCGGCCATCGCCGAGCGCCGCATCGTCGACCTGGGCATCGCCAGTGTCGACCTGTGGCGCGCGTGGCTGGCCGAATTGCCTGAGCCGGTCTTCTTCCAGGAGGACGGCACGCTGGTGGTCTGGCATGCGCGCGACCGTGCCGAGATGTCGCTGTTCACCAGCCGCGTGCGCGCGGTGGCGCCGCCCGAACTGGTGTCGCAGCGGCTGCGCGCGCTGGACGGCAAGGGCGTGGGCGAAGTCGAGCCCGCGCTGGCGGGCCGCTTCCCGCAGGGCCTGCTGCTGGCCGGCGAAGGCCAGCTCGACAACCGTGGCGCGCTGCGCGCGCTGTTGTCGTGCGCGGTCAGCGAAGGCGTGCATTGCGTCTGGGAGGCTGGCGAGGTCGATGCCGAATCGCTGCCCAAGCTCGGCATCCGTGCCGACGTGGTGCTGGATTGCCGCGGCCTGGGCGCGCGCTCGGCCTGGCCCGCACAGCCGGGCGGCGACAAGCCGGGCCTGCGCGGCCTGCGCGGCGAAGTGGTGCGCGTGCATGCGCCCGACGTCAGGCTGCATCGGCCGGTGCGGCTGCTGCATCCGCGCTACCCGATCTATATCGCGCCCAAGCCCAACGACCTGTACGTGATCGGTGCCACCGAGCTGGAAAGCGAGGATGATTCGCCCATGAGCGTGCGTTCCGCGCTGGAGCTGCTGTCGGCGGCGCATTCACTGCATCCCGCCTTCGGCGAGGCCCGCGTGCTGGAACTGAACGTGCAGCGGCGCCCGACGCGGCCCGACCACCTGCCGGCGATCCGCGTGGACCAGCGCGCGCGCGTGGTGCGCGTCAACGGCTTGTACCGGCATGGCTTTCTGATTGCGCCGGCGGTGACCGAGGCCGCGTGCGCGGTGGTTGGCGCGCTGCTCAAGGGCGATCCCGCGGCCCATGCCGTGCCGGCCGCGCTGCGCTGGCCTGGCATGATCGAAGCCGTGACCGAAGCGCCCGCTGCCGCTACCATGGCCGCACCCGGCGGGCTGCTGCACTAACGCATGACTGACATGGAAATCCTGCTCAACGGCCGACCGCTCGCCCTTGCCGATTCCGCCACGCTGGCGGACGCGGTGAGCGCGGCGCAGATCGCGCCCCCCTTTGCCGCGGCGGTCAACGGCCAGTTCGTGCCGCGCGGCGCCCACGCCAACACCATTCTTGCGGCCGGCGACCGCATCGACCTCGTGCAACCCGTGACGGGAGGCTGACCCATGACATTCGAACCTTCCGAAACCTTGCGCGACCCGTTCGTGCTGTATGGCGAGTCGTTCGGCTCGCGCCTGCTGCTGGGCACCGCGCGCTACCCGTCGCCGGCCACGCTGGAGGCGGCCGTGCAGGCCTCCAGGCCCGCCATGATCACCGTTGCGCTGCGCCGCCAGGGCGCGGTCGGCGCCGGCGAGGGCGGCCAGGCCTTCTGGCAGATGCTCAAGGCGCTGGACGTGCCGGTGCTGCCCAATACCGCCGGCTGCTTCACCGCGCAGGAAGTGATCACCACTGCGATGATGGCGCGCGAGGTCTTCGAAACACCGTGGATCAAGCTGGAGCTGATCGGCGACGACTACACGCTGCAACCCGATACGCTGAACCTGCCGGCCGTGGCCGAGACCCTGATCAAGGAAGGCTTCAAGGTGCTGCCGTACTGCACCGAGGACCTGGTGCTGTGCCGCCGCCTGCTCGACGTGGGCTGCCAGGCGCTGATGCCATGGGCCGCGCCGATCGGCACCGGCCGCGGCGCGGTCAACCCGCACGCGATGCGCGTGCTGCGCGAGCGCCTGCCCGACACGCCGCTGATCGTCGATGCCGGCCTGGGCCTGCCGTCGCATGCGGCGCAGGTGCTGGAGTGGGGCTACGACGGCGTGCTGCTCAATACCGCGGTGGCGCAGGCCGCCTACCCGGTCAATATGGCGCGCGCCTTTGCGCAGGCCGTTGAGGCCGGCCGCACCGCCTACCTGGCCGGGCCGATGCCCGAGCGCGAGGTGGCGCAGGCCAGCACCCCGGTGGTCGGCATGCCGTTCTGGCACGCCGACAGCACGGAGCAGCGCGCATGACCCGCCGCGCCGTGCATGCCGCCAGCGACGGCCCGCTGCGCCAGGCGGTGCTGGAACACTATGGCGAGACCTTCGGCGTCGATGACAAGCCGTGGCAGGCCTGGCGCCTGGCCGACGCGCCCGCGCAACCCGGCGCCCACGACGTGCTGCTGTTCGACGGCGAAGCCGACGCAGGCACGATCGCGCGCGTCGCCGCCGCGGGCGCCACGCTGATCGAGAGCGATCGCGAGGGCGGCCAGTGGATCGACACCGTGCGCTCGCCGATGGGCACGTGGGTCTTCTCCGTCGCCGCCGACACCGACCAGCCGCATTCGCCCGCCTTCGTCGCGGTGCTGCTGGCCAGCCTGGCGCTGCATTTCCCCGCGCACGACGCGCTGTGCCTGGCGCGCGCCTGGGAGCCGGGCTCGGCCGACTGGCCGTCTGACTTTGCCCGCTTCCCGCATGTACGGCACGCCGCCCTGGTGGCACCCGAGCAGGCCGCGGCGCCGTTCGCGCCGTGCCCCGCGCTGGGCCTGTACGTGGTGGTGCCAAGCGCCGAATGGATCGAGCGCCTGGCGCCACTGAACGTACCGACGGTGCAGCTGCGCTTCAAGTCCGAAGACCCGGCCGCGGTGCGCGCCGAGATCGCACGCGCGGCGAAGGCCACGCAGGGCTCGTCTTCGCGCCTGTTCGTCAACGACCACTGGCAGGCCGCGATCGACTACCGCGCCGCCAACGGCGGCGATCAGAGCGGCATCTACGGCATCCACCTTGGCCAGGAAGACCTGGACGATGCCGACCTCGATGCGATCCGCGCTTCGGGCCTGCGCCTGGGTGTCTCCACCCATGGCTATGCCGAGATGCTGCGCGTGGCCGCGATCCGCCCCAGCTACCTGGCGCTGGGCGCGATCTTCCCGACCACCACCAAGGTGATGCCGACCCAGCCGCAGGGCATGGGCCGCTTCCGCGCCTACGTGAAGCTGATGCAGCCGGTGATCCCGTCGCTGGTGGGCATCGGCGGCGTCAACGCGGCCAATATGCGCGAGGTGCTGGCGGTGGGCGTCGGCAGTGCCGCCGTGGTGCGCGCGGTGACCGAGGCTGACGACGTGCCGGCCGCGGTGGCCCAACTGATCAGCCTGTTCCCGGCTGCCTGAGCGCGGAGCCAGCCATGGCTGCTGCTGCGCACATCCGCCTGGCAGCGGCGGACGAGGTGCCGCGCCTGGCCGATATCGAACTGGCCGCCGCGGCGCTCTTCCCTGATACGGACCTGCCGGCACTGCTGCGCCTGGTCAGCACGCCCGAGCCGGTGCTGGCCGCCGCGCAGCGCGAAGCGCGCCTGTGGGTAGCCGAGCGCGATGGGGAACTGGCCGGCTTTGCGCTGGCCAGCCGCAACGGCGAGTGCGCCTACCTCGATGAAATGGATGTGCACCCCGACCACGGGCGCCGCGGCATTGGGCGGGCGCTGGTAGGGGCGGTGCAGGGCTGGGCGCGGGCGGGGGGATCGCACTCGCTCAACCTGACCACGTTTGCCCACCTGCCCTGGAATGCGCCGTTCTATGCATCGCTCGGGTTTCGCCAGTTGCGTGACGACGAGCTGTGTCCGCTGCTGGCCGATGCATTGGCGGCGCAGCGTGCTGCGGGGCTGCGGCAGCGGGTGGCGATGCGGCAGGTGCTCTGAAGGGCGCGCGCGGTGCCAGGATTTGTGCGACATTCGCCCAGCCGCGGGAACCGAACGGGACCCCGCCGTTATGATGTTGGGCAGCATTCCCCG
Source organism: Cupriavidus necator (assembly GCF_016127575.1). Taxonomy (NCBI): domain Bacteria; kingdom Pseudomonadati; phylum Pseudomonadota; class Betaproteobacteria; order Burkholderiales; family Burkholderiaceae; genus Cupriavidus; species Cupriavidus necator. The sequence continues at coordinate 1,260,166 of NZ_CP066018.1, read as the reverse complement.
CCAACCACCCAGCATCCCCCATCATGTCCAGCCAGACCGCCCCCGAAATCACCCCCGTCGCCCCCGGCACGCCCGAGAAGCCCTACTTCGGCATCGACGTGCCGCTGATGCGCTATTTCGGCCTGCAGCCGGAGCTTATCGAGGAGGGCTATTGCCGCACGCGGCTGCCGGCGCACCCGTCGCTGGTCAACAGCCGCGGCGATGTGCATGGCGGCACGCTGATGGCGACGCTGGACTTCACCCTGAGCGGCGCCGCGCGCTCGCATGCGCCGCTGGAAACCGGCGTGATCACGATCGACATGTCCACGCATTTCCTGGCGGCAGCGCGCGGCGAGCTGACGCTGGAGGCGCGCTGCCTGCGCCGCGGCGCGCGCATTGCATTCTGCGAGGGCGAGGTCAAGGATGCTGCCGGCACCGTGGTGTGCGTGGCGCGGGCCGCGTTCAAGCTGGTGCCGCTGTCCGCCGGCGGCAACTGACCCCGGCATCGGTCTGGTCGCTCAGTCCTGCAGCGGCCGGTACACCTGTTCGAAACGCGCGCGCTCGGTGATGCCATAGTCGCCGGGCGCGTATTGCATCAGCCAGTCGCCCGGCTTGCCGTGCAGCACGTCGCCGCCGGCGCTGCGCGCGATGCTGAAGGCCTCGTGCATTTCGCGCGCCAGTACCGGGATCGGCTTGTTGCGGTAGGCGCCGTCCTGGCCGTGCGCCAGCGGCGGCACGGCCTCGTATTTGGGGTCGAAGCGGTCGCGCGAGACGCACCAGCGGTCGCCGCCGCGGCTGGTGATCAGCGCATCGCCAGGTTGGTAGCGGTTGGGTCCCTCGCGGCTGATCAGCTCGCCGGGTTCGGTGGCGAACACCACGTCGACAACTTCATGCTTGAGGTAGAACGCGGCAGCCGGGTCGCTGCGCAGGTCGATATCGGCCAGCATCGGCATGTCCGTCAACCCAGCGCGCGCGGCGCGAACAAATGGTTCAGCGGGCCGTTGCCGGCACCCAGCCGCAGCCCCGCGCCCGCCGCGATGGCCTGCGCCACGTAGTCCAGCGCCGTGCCCACCGCCGGCTCCAGCGCATCGCCGCGCGCAAGCTGCGCGGCAATCGCGGCGGCCAGCGTGCAGCCGGTGCCGTGCAGGTTGCGGGTATCGACACGCGGATGCGTGAACACGCGCACGCTGCCGTCGGCCAGCATCAGCAGGTCATCCAGGCCGCCGGCGGCGGCACCGTCTTCCAGGTGGCCGCCCTTGAGCAGCACCGCGGGGCAGCCCATCGCGATCAGGTCGGCGGCGGCCTGTTCCATCTCCGCACGGCGCGTGATCCTGCGGCCCAGCAGGTAGGAAGCCTCGGGCAGGTTGGGCGTGACCAGCAGCGCGCGCGGGAACAGCAGCCGCACCATCGCCTGCGTGGTGGCGTCATCGGACAGCGTCGCGCCCGAGGTCGAGATCATCACCGGGTCCACCACCAGCTTGCTGATGCCGTGCCGGTCAGCCGCCGCGGCCACGGCCTCGACGATGGCGGCGGTGCCCAGCATGCCGGTCTTGGCCGCGTCCATGCCGATATCGCTGGCCACGGCATCGATCTGCGCGGCCACCATGTCGGCGGGAATGGCGTGCACGCCGGTCACGCCCAGCGTGTTCTGCGCGGTGATCGCGGTGATGGCGCTCATGCCGAAGCAACCCAGCGCGGAAAAGGTCTTCAGGTCGGCCTGGATGCCGGCGCCGCCGCCGGAGTCGGAACCGGCGATGGTCAGGGTACGGGGTGGCGTTGGGATCATCTGTGCAGGAATCGGAGGGAGCCGGTGCGCAAGGCGCCCGGGCACGCTACAATACCGCCACTCCGAGGAGCGTTGCAACGGATGGAGGCCTGCGAAGCACATCGCGCGGCCGGCGGCACAGCCGCCCCATGCCATCCGCCAGGCTCGGACTGTCTTCAACGGCGCTCGCTGATCCGTGGTCCGCACGGAGGCGAGTCGACCTATCCGCGTGCTTCGCATGTGCCCTTGCGCCATGCCACGGCTGCCAGATTCCCCGTACTCGTCACCTGCGTGCCACTCTTCACCGGGAGTGAAACATGAACGCTGTGACCGACCTGAAGCAAGACTACCTCGTCGCCGACATCAACCTGGCCGGCTGGGGCCGCAAGGAAATCGCCATTGCCGAGACCGAGATGCCCGGCCTGATGGCGATCCGCGACGAATTCGCAGCGGCGCAGCCGCTCAAGGGCGCGCGCATTGCCGGCTCGCTGCACATGACGATCCAGACCGCCGTGCTGATCGAGACGCTCAAGGCACTGGGCGCCGACGTGCGCTGGGCCTCGTGCAACATCTTCTCGACGCAGGACCACGCCGCTGCCGCGATCGCCGCAGGCGGCACGCCCGTGTTCGCGTTCAAGGGCGAATCGCTGAAGGAATACTGGGACTTCACCCACCGCATCTTCGACTGGGCGGACGGCGGCACCCCCAACATGATCCTGGATGACGGCGGCGACGCCACGCTGCTGCTGCACCTGGGCGCGCGCGCCGAGAAGGACCAGTCCGTGATCGCCAAGGCCACCAGCGAGGAAGAAACCTACCTGTTCGCCGCGATCAAGGAAAAGCTGGCCAAGGACCCGAGCTGGTACAGCCGCAACCTGGCAGCCATCCGCGGCGTGACCGAGGAAACCACCACCGGCGTGCACCGCCTGTACCAGATGGCCCAGAAGGGCGAACTGCGCTTCCCGGCCATCAACGTCAACGACTCGGTGACCAAGAGCAAGTTCGACAACCTGTACGGCTGCCGCGAGTCGCTGGTGGACGGCATCAAGCGCGCCACCGACGTGATGATCGCCGGCAAGGTTGCCATCGTGGCCGGCTACGGCGACGTGGGCAAGGGCAGCGCACAGGCGCTGCGCGCGCTGTCGGCCCAGGTGTGGGTGACCGAGATCGACCCGATCTGCGCGCTGCAGGCCGCGATGGAAGGCTACCGCGTGGTGACCATGGACTACGCCGCCGAGCATGGCGATATCTTCGTCACCTGCACCGGCAACTACCATGTCATCACCCATGACCACATGGCGAAGATGAAGGACCAGGCCATCGTCTGCAATATCGGCCACTTCGACAACGAGATCGACATCGCCTCGATCGAGAAGTACGAATGGGATGAGATCAAGCCGCAGGTCGATCACGTCAAGTTCCCGGACGGCAAGAAGCTGATCATCCTGGCCAAGGGCCGCCTGGTGAACCTGGGCTGCGCCACCGGCCACCCGTCGTACGTGATGAGCAGCTCGTTCGCCAACCAGACCATCGCCCAGATCGAACTCTGGCAGGAACGCGACAGCGGCAAGTACCCGGTCGGCGTCTACACGCTGCCCAAGCACCTGGACGAGAAGGTGGCGCGCCTGCAGCTGCGCAAGCTGAACGCGCAGCTGACCGAGCTGACCGAACAGCAGGCCGCGTACATCGGCGTGAAGAAGGAAGGCCCGTACAAGGCCGACCACTACCGCTACTGATCCGCACAGGAAGGCAGGGCTCCCCCTCCCGCTTGCGGGAGAGGGGGAGAAACCACATTCAAGGAGCCGTCATGAGATTACTGGTCGTCTGGATCATCAACGCTGTTGCGCTGTTCGTGCTGCCATACATCATCTCGTCGATCCACATCCAGAGCTTTGGCTCGGCGATGCTGGCGGCGCTGGTGCTGGGCCTGGTCAATACGCTGATCCGTCCGATCCTGGTGATCCTGACGCTGCCGGTCACGCTGCTGACGCTGGGGCTGTTTATCTTCGTCATCAACGCGCTGCTGTTCCTGTTTGTCGGCAACCTGCTGTCGGGCTTTACCGTCGGCGGTTTCTGGGCGGCCCTGCTGGGCTCCATCCTGTACAGCGTGATCTCGTGGCTGCTGGCCAGCCTGCTGCTGGGCGAACGCACCGCCTGACGCGGCCTGCACTGACACGAATCCCATACCGCGCGCCGCGCCAACGCGGTGCGCCACCATCATGCAAGACCGCTACTTCAGCTTTGAATTCTTCCCGCCCAAGACGGCGGAGGGCACGGAGAAACTGCGCAACACGCGTGCGCAGCTGGCCCCGCTCAAGCCCAAGTACATCTCGGTGACGTTCGGCGCCGGCGGCACCACGCAGCAGGGCACGCTGGACGCGGTGCTGGAAATCCAGCGCGAAGGCATCGAGGCCGCGCCGCACCTGTCGTGCGTGGGCTCGTCGCGCGAGAGCATCCGCGCTATCCTGCAGCAGTACCGCGACGGCGGCATCCGCCATATCGTCGCGCTGCGCGGCGACATGCCCTCGGGCATGGGCGAGATCGGCGAGTTCCGCTACGCCAACGAACTGGTCGAGTTTATCCGTGCCGAGACCGGCGACTGGTTCAACATCGAAGTCGCGGCCTACCCGGAGTACCACCCGCAGGCCAAGTCTCCGCGCCACGATCTCGAGAACTTCGTGCGCAAGGTCAAGGCCGGCGCCAACTCGGCGATCACGCAGTATTTCTACAACGCTGACGCCTACTTCCGCTTTGTCGATGACGTGCGCGCGACGGGCCTCGAGGTGCCGATCGTGCCGGGCATCATGCCGATCACCAACTACACGCAGCTGATGCGCTTCTCCGAGTCGTGCGGCGCCGAAGTGCCGCGCTGGGTGGCCAAGCGGCTGGAGAGCTTTGGCGACGACCGCGAATCGATCCGCGCCTTCGGCCTGGACGTGGTCACCGCGCTGTGCGAGCGCCTGCTCGCAGCGGGCGTGCCGGGCCTGCACTTCTACACGCTCAATGCCGCCGGCGCCACCAAGGCGATCTGGCAGCGCCTGAAGCTGTAAAGCCCGCCATGGCCACGCGCCGCCCCGATCCCTTCATCGAACATCTGCTCGAGCTGATGGGGCCGCTGGCGGCGCGCATCGGTCCCATTACGGCCAAGCGCATGTTTGGCGGCCATGGTCTGTTCTATGACGGGCTGATGTTTGCGCTGGTGTCGCGAGGCACCTGCTACCTGAAGGCGGATGACGCCACGCGCGGCAAGTTCGAGGCCGAGGGCAGCGAACCCTTCCGCTACCAGTCGGCAAAGCGTGAGGTCACCATGCGCCACTACCTGAGCCTGCCGCCGGCGGCGCTGGAATCGCCCGGCGCGATGACGCCATGGGCGAAGCTGGCGGTGGAGGCGGCGCTGCGGCTGGGGAATGCGGGCTGAGTGTTTGCTCCCCTCTCCCGCAAGCGGGCGAGGGGAGCCTGCTGCGGGCGCTTGTGGTGCTCCCACGATGCCTGCGATCGGTGCCATACTCGGCACCATGGTCACCGCCACCTTCCGCTTCTACGAGGAACTGAACGACTTCCTCGCGCCGGACCAGCGCCGGCGTGACTTGTCCTGCGCCTGCGCGCGCGCCGCCACGGTCAAGCACATGATCGAGGCGCTTGGCGTGCCGCATACCGAAGTCGAGCTGATCCTGGTCAATGGCGAATCGTCCGGGTTCGAGCGGCAGCTGTGCGATGGCGACCGGGTCTCGGTCTATCCCAAGTTCGAACGGCTCGACGTGTCCCCGCTGCTGCGGGTACGCGAGCAGCCGCTGCGGGTGATGCGCTTTGTCGCCGACGCGCACCTGGGCGGCCTGGCGCACCTGCTGCGCATGACCGGCTTCGACACCCTCTACGACAACCATTTCGAAGACAGCGAGATCGAGCGCATCGCCGTCGACCAGGGCCGCGTCGTGCTGACGCGCGACCGCGAGCTGCTCAAGCGCCGCGGCATCACCCACGGCTGCTATGTGCGCGCGATCAAGTCGCAACTGCAGGTGCGGGAGATCTTTGCGCGGCTGGACCTGGCGCGCAGCGCACGGCCGTTTTCGCTATGCCTGGACTGCAATGCGCCGCTGCGCTCGCTGGATGCGGCGGGTGCGGCCGGGCGCGTGCCGCAAGGGGTGCTGGAGCGCCATCGCAGCTTTGTCACCTGCGACCAGTGCCGGCGCGTGTTCTGGGAGGGCTCGCACTGGCGCTGCATGCGTGCGCTGGTGGACGAGCTGGTGCGGCGCGACGAGGCCAAGCAAGGTTAGAACGCGCCGGATTCCGTGACGATCCAGTCCATGGCGATGTCATGCGGCTGCGCCTGCAACGGTGCCCGGCAGTTTTCGTAGCCAATGCCGATCGCCACCGGCCGCTGCGCCATGGCCGCCAGCGTGCGGTCGTAGAAGCCGCCGCCGTAGCCCAGGCGGAACTTGTCCGGGCTGAACCCGACACAGGGAATGAGCAGCGCGTCGGGCGTCGCGGCCTCAGTGCCGTCCGGCACCGGGATGCCGTAGTGGCCGGTGGCCATGGGCGTGTCCGGTGTCCACAGGTGGAAATCCAGCGGCGCGCCCGGGCGGCTGACCGACGGCAGCGCGGCGCTGCGGCCAGGCATGGCGGCGAGCCAGATGCCGACCGCGTCGCGTGCGTCGAACTCCTGCTGGATCGGCCAGTAGAAACCGAGGCAGCGCACGGCCAGGCCGGCCAGCAATCCAGACAGCGCGGCGGCGATGCGCGCGTCGGCTTCGGCGCGTGCGGGCAGGGCGGCGCGCTGCGCCAGCAACTGCGTGCGCAGTGCGCGACGGTCTTCGGCGGCGGGGGTGGGTGCGGTCGTGGCAGGAGTGGATGACATGGCGTGGGATAATGCCCCTCGTCCGAACCAACACGAACGGCGGAACCGCGGCTGGGCACAAGATTGCAGGCGCCGGCGCCGCCGTCATCGACAAGGAAGCAAAGAATGCTGAAGGGAGTATATCTGCAGCGTGCCGGCCGGGCCGCCTGGATCGCGCTCGCATGTGCACTGCTTGTCACGCCCGTCCATGCGCAGAAGCGCCCGCAGGCGGTGTCGCGCCCGCAGGCGGCGGTGATCCCGAGCGATCCCGACGAGGCCTTCACCGCGCTGCGCGAAGCCGCGCGCAAGAACGACGTGGAGCGTGCCTACGCGATCTCGGCCACGCTGGTGGACTACCCGGTCCCGTCCTATGTCGAGTACTTCCGCATCAAGCCGCAATTGTTCGACGCCAGCGGCCTGGCGCGCATCGATGCGCCCGACGACCAGGTGCGCGTGTTCCTGCAGCGCTACAAGGGCGACGCCATTGCCGACCGCATGCGCAATGACTGGCTGCTGGTGCTGGGCAAGAAGCGCGACTGGGCCAATTTCGATGTCGAATATCCGCAGTTCGCGCTCAAGGACGATACCCAGGTCGAGTGCTATGCGCTGCTGTCGCGCGCGCTCAAGGGCCAGAACGTGGCCGCCGATGCGCGCAATGTGCTGAGCGACCCCAGGTACTACGGCGAAGGCTGTGTCGACCTGATCGGCTACCTGGCGCAAAGCCAGCAGATCCAGCGCAGCGATGTCGCCTACCAGGCGCGGCTGGCGCTGGAGCAGAACTATGTCACGCTGGCCGGCAAGATCGCCGCGCTGGTGCCCGACGCGCGCGCGGATGGCGATACGCTCGCCACCATCGTCAAGATGGCGCGCAGCGACCCGTCGCAGGCTGCCGCCTACCTCGGCACGGCCCAGGGCGCGCTGTCGCGCGACGAGCAGGGCGCGGCCTGGGGCGTGATCGGCCAGTTCGCGGCCAGGAAGCTGTTGCCCGACGCGGCCGGCTACTACCGCCGCCAGATGGACCTGGGCGGCAACCAGTGGCTCTCCGACGACACCCAGGAATGGCGCGTGCGCGCCGCGCTGCGCCAGGGCGACTGGAAGCAGGTGCGCCAGGCGGTGGAGCTGATGCGCCCCGAACTGCGCGCCAAGGACCCGGCCTGGATCTACTGGTATGGCCGCGCGCTCAAGGCCGACGGCCGCGACACCGAGGCCCAGCAGAACTTCCAGCAGATCGCCGGCCAGTTCAACTTCTACGGGCAGCTGGCCAGCGAAGAGCTGGGCAACCGCATCACGCTGCCGGCGCGCACCACCGTCAGCGACGCCGAGGCCATGGCCATGCGTTCGCGCCCCGGTTTTCAGCGGGCGCAGAAGTTCTACAACATGAACCTGCGCTTCGAAGGCAACCGCGAGTGGAACTGGGAACTGCGCAATATGAGCGACCGGGAGCTGCTGGCCGCGGCCGAGTATGCGCGCCGCCTGGAGCTGCTGGACCGCACCGTCAACTCCGCCGACCGCACCCGCAACGAACATGATTTCACGCTGCGTTTCCTGATGCCGTACCGCGACATCATGCAGCGCGCCACCGACGATGTCGGCCTTGACATGGCGTGGGTTTACGGCCTGATCCGCCAGGAATCGCGCTTCATCATGAATGCGCGCTCGTCGGCGGGCGCACATGGCCTGATGCAGGTGATGCCGGCCACGGCCAAGTACGTCGCGCGCAAGATCGGCATGAACGACTTTTCGCCGTCGATGATGGGCGATCCCAATATCAACATCCTGCTTGGCACCAATTACCTGAACATGGTGCTGACCGACCTGGACAGCTCGTGGACGCTGGCTTCGGCTGCGTACAACGCCGGCCCGGGCCGGCCCAAGGCCTGGCGCAGCACACTGGTGCGGCCGGTGGAAGGCGCGATCTTTGCAGAGACCATTCCGTTCAATGAAACGCGCGGCTATGTGAAGAATGTGCTTTCCAACGCCACGTACTATGCTGCATTGATGAGTGGCCGTCCGCAGTCGCTGAAATCGCGCCTGGGCATGGTCGCGCCGTCGGCGGTGACTACCACCAGCCTGCCCTGAAATTGCCCCTGCGGGGGCGGGCAGGACGGGCCCTGCCGGGACGATCCGGCGGGCCCGGGCTGGCTCAGGGTGCCGCGGCGTGCAGTTTTCTTGGCACGGAGGCATCATGCAGACCAGCAACGTCCTCGTTATCGGTGGCGCCGGCTTTATCGGCAGCCACCTCGTCTCGCGCCTGGCCGGGGCTGCCTCGGCCTCGGGCGCGCCGCTTGAGCCTGGCGCCAACCCCGATTCCCCCATCGCCCCCGACCGCATCGTGGTCGGCACGCGCAATATCGAGCACGCGCAGCACCTGCTGCTGCTGCCGCGCGTGGAAGTGGTGGAGCTGGGCCTGGCCGACAATGCCGCGCTGGACGACGCCATCGGCTCGCTGGGCGTGGATGGCATCGTCGTCAACCTGGTGGGTGTGCTGCACGGCGAGCGCGCCGACCCCTACGGCGAAGCCTTTGCCAGCGCGCATGTGGAGATGGTGCGGCAGATCGCGGCGTCATGCCTGTCCACCGGCGTGCGCCGGCTGTTGCATATGAGCGCGCTGGGCGCGGACAGCAATGGGCCGTCGATGTACCTGCGCAGCAAGGGCGACGGCGAGCGCGTGGTGCGTGCCAGCGGGCTGGACTGGACCATCTTCCGGCCCTCGGTGGTGTTCGGCCCCGACGACCATTTCCTGAACCTGTTCGCCCACATGCAGCAGATGGCCCCGGTGGTGCCGCTGGCGTGCGCGCATGCGCGCTTCCAGCCGGTATTCGTGCAGGATGTGGTGCAGGCCTACCTGAATGCCATGGTGAACCCGGCAACCATCGGCCACGGCTATGAGTTGGGCGGCCCGCGGGTCTATACACTGGAAGAGCTGGTGCGCTTTGCCGGCCGCGCTTCCGGGCATCCGCGCCCGGTGATCGCGCTGCCCGATGCGCTGGCACGGGTGCAGGCCACCATCATGGAGCATATGCCGGGCGAACCGATGCTGTCGCGCGACAACCTCGACTCGATGCAGCTCGACAATGTGCTGGAGCACCCGGTCGCACCCGAACTGAACCTGCATCCGGTCAGCCTGGAGTCGGTCATGACCGACGCGCTGGCCGGGCGCAACCGCGATACCGCGATGACGCATATGCGGGCCAGCGTGCACCGCTGACGCGCCGGCAGCCCGGTGCGCCCTATGTGACCGGATTTCATATCGGTTGCTAGCGCAATTCACTTTGACGCGGGCGGCAGCACTGGCAGAATGACCAGTCCGGCGCGCGGCCGCCACGCCGTCCTGCAGGCGGCAGGCGCCGCGCCTGCGCCGTCTCCCTCCGTTTCCTCCCCCAAGGACCCACGATGAAGCTTGTCATCGGCAACAAGAACTATTCCTCCTGGTCGCTGCGTCCGTGGCTGTTGCTGCGCCAGGCCGGCATTGATTTCGAAGAAGTGCAGGTGCGCCTGTTCACCGGCAGCTTCGCCGCCGAGATCGCGCGCTACTCGCCCGCGGGCAAGGTGCCGGCGCTGGTCGATGGCGAGGTCACGGTGTGGGATTCGCTGGCGATCTGCGAATACCTGGCCGAGCGTTTCCCGGAAAAGAACCTGTGGCCGGCCGAGCGCGCCCAGCGCGCGGTGGCGCGCGCCGTCTGCGCCGAGATGCATTCGGGCTTCGGCAACCTGCGCAGCCAGTTGCCGATGAACGTGACCGCGGTGCTGCCCGGGCGCGGCTGGAACGTGGCCGTGCAGCGCGACGTGGAGCGCATCGCCGCGATCTGGGAAGGGCTGCGCCAGCAGCACGGCGCGAACGGGCCGTTCCTGTTCGGCGGGTTCACCGTGGCCGACGCGTTCTTTGCGCCGGTGGTGAGCCGCTTTGCCACCTATGGCATCCACCTGCCCGATGACGCCGAGGACGCCAAGGCCTACGCCGACTTCATGCTGGCGCTGCCGGCAATGCAGCAATGGATTGCCGGCGCACGCGAGGAGCGCGACTTCCTGGCCGACGACGAACCCTACCGGCTGGCCCCTGATCGTCCCGATGCGATAATCATCAACCACTGAGCAATACCCGCCGGCGGGCCAGGTCCGGGCGCCGGCACATGACGAGGCCAGAACGATGCAGGTGTATGCCGTCGGCGGCGCGATCCGCGACGAATTGCTGGGCAAGCCCAGCCAGGACCGCGACTACGTGGTAGTGGGCGCGACCCCGGCGCAGATGGAAGCTGCCGGCTACAAGCCGGTCGGCAAGGACTTCCCGGTGTTCCTGCATCCGCGCACCAAAGAGGAATACGCGCTGGCCCGCACCGAACGCAAGACGGCGATGGGCTACAAGGGCTTTGCCTTTTATTGCGAGCCCGATGTCACGCTGGAAGACGACCTGGTGCGGCGCGACCTCACCATCAACGCGATGGCGCGCGCGGTCGATGCCGACGGTAACCTGACCGGCCCGGTCATCGATCCGCACGGCGGCCAGCGCGACCTGGCCGCGCGCCTGTTCCGCCATGTCTCCGACGCTTTTGCCGAAGACCCGGTGCGCATCCTGCGCGTGGCCCGCTTTGCCGCTCGCTTCCATGAATTCGGCGTCGCCGCCGAGACCATGCGGCTGATGCGTGAGATGGTCGCCGCGGGCGAGGTCGACGCGCTGGTGCCCGAGCGCGTCTGGCAGGAGCTGGCGCGCGGGCTGATGGAAGCGAAGCCGTCGCGCATGTTCGAGGTGCTGCGCGAATGCGGCGCGCTGGCGCGGCTGCTGCCCGAGCTGGAGCGGCTGTGGGGCGTGCCCCAGCGCGCCGATTACCATCCGGAAATCGATACCGGCGTGCACGTGATGATGGTGATCGATCAGGCCGCCGCCATGGGCGCGCCGCTCACGGTGCGCTTTGCCGCGCTGGTGCATGATCTGGGTAAGGGCACCACGCCCGCAGACGTGCTGCCGCGCCATATCGGTCACGAATCACGCAGCGCGCAGCTGCTCGAAGACGTCTGCGTGCGCCTGCGCGTGCCCAATGAATGCCGCGACCTGGCGCTGGTGGTGGCGCGCGAGCACGGCAATATCCACCGTTCGCAAGAGTTCAGCGCCGCGGCGGTGATGCGCCTGCTCGAGCGCTGCGATGCGCTGCGCAAGCCGGCCCGCTTCGCCGAGGCGCTGCAGGCCTGCGAGGCCGACCTGCGCGGGCGCAAGGGCTTCGAGTCGAGCGCCTACCCGCAGGCGGCGCGCCTGCTGGCGGCGCTGGAGGCGGCGGCGGCGGTCGACGCCGGCGCTATCGCGCGTGCCTGCGGCGATGACGTCGGCCAGATCCGCGACCGTGTCCAAGCGGCGCGCGTGGCGGCGGTGGCGGCGCGCATCGGCGGTTGAGCGCAGCGCACCGGGCGCACCGGCGCGCTAGGTCCTGTTCCGCAGATAACTTGCCAAAGTGAAATTGTCCAGTTGGCTGTCAGGCTAGGCGCGAGGAGGCGCCATAGCCGTAGCTATGGCAACGACGAGCAACGACGCACGGCGGCCAACTGGGCGATTTCATGGCAAGGTATTTGCGGAACAGGACACTAGCGGTAGACCAGCACCGGGATCTTCGTGTGCGTGAGCACCTTCTGCGTCTCGCTGCCGATCACCAGCGCCTGCATCCCGCGCCGCCCGTGCGAGGCCATCACGATCAGGTCGCACTTCCTTGCCTCGGCCTCATCGACGATGGCCTGGAAGATGTGGTCGACGGTGGGGCAGGCGATTTCGCAGGGCACGCCGGCCGCGGCAGCCTCCTGCACGATCGTCGCCAGGTAGGCCTCGGCCTGCCGGTAGGCTTCCTGCATGAAGCGTTGCCGGGTTTCCTGGAGCATGGCGGTCTGCAGGCGCATCACGTCATAGTGCGCAACGACCTGGATCGCGGTAAGGCGGGCCTGTATCGAGCTGGCCAGCGCGATGGCTTTGCGGTAGGCCGTATCGGACAGGTCCGAGCCGTCGACCGCTACGAGCAGATGCTTGAACATTTGGATCTCCTTGTAAGGCGTCACCGCGCCGCAGCAGTGGTTCAGGCGCCAAGAAACAACCTGCCGACCTCCGGGTCCCGGCCCAGTTCGCTACCCGTTCCGGCCATGGCCAGCTGGCCGGCCACCAGGACATAGCCGACCTTCTCCGTATCGAACGAGCCGGCACGCTCGAAGGCGTCGGCGAAGGCCAGCACCGCGGCGGTGGACCCGGCTGCCTGGTATGGCGCCTCGTAGCGGTACTCCTTCTCGAAGCGCTGCGCATACTGGTCGGCCGTGCCGAACCAGCGGACCTTGTAGCTCAGCGTGCGGTCCCATTGCGAGCCGCACACCGCGAATTCGGCACTCTTGCCGAATTGCCGCTGCCGTCGAAGGGATTCCGAAAACTACAGCAGCTTGCCGATCGCCAGCGCCATCAGCGAAATCAGGATCGTCGACGCAAACGGAAGCACGAATTCGCGCCCGAAAACGCGGAAGCGCACGTCGCCGGGCAGCCGTCCCAGTCCGATCCTCTGCAGCCATGGCAGCGCCGCGGACAGGATGATCACGCTCAGGAAAATGGTCAGGGTCCAGCGCAGCATGGCGGCTCCGGTGCCGTTACAAGGTATGGCAGCGGTCGCCGCGGGTAAAGCCGTCCATCGGTTCGCTGTCGTCCAGGCCGCGCGTGAGCGCGATCACCTTGAACAGCTCGCCCATCTCGGCTTCCGACAACAGCTTCTGCACCGCATTGGCCTGCGGCAGGAAGGCGCGGGCGTCGGACGGGTCCAGCGCCATCAGCAGCTCGGTGATGCCTGCATTCATCAGGAAGCGCGCCTGCGAGGCAAAGCCCGCCACGGTCAGTCCCGCATCCACCGCGGCGAGCGCAATGCCGCTGAAATTCACGTGCGCGGTGATGTCCTGCAGGCCCGGGTACAGGAACGGGTCCGGGTGCGCATGATGGCGGTAGTGGCACATCAGCGTGCCGCCGGCGCGCTGCGGGTGGTAGTACTCGCCCGCCGGGAAGCCGTAGTCGATAAAGAAGGCCGCGCCGCGCGCCAGCATGGCGCCGACCGCGCGGATAAAGCCCTCGGCCTCGGCATGGGTCTCGGTAACGAGGTCGTGGTCGCCCGGGATGGCGCGCAGTGCCTCGGGCATGTCGGCATCGGCCAGCGGGCGGTCCTCGAAGCGGAAGGCGGGGGCGGCATCGTCGCTGCGCGCTACGCTGTGCACTACGCCGCGCTCATGCCAGCGGCCGCCGCTGCGTGCGTAGAGCTGCACCGGCATCGCATCCAGCACTTCATTGCCGACGATCACGCCTTCAAAGCTGGCCGGCAGCGTATCGAGCCAGGTGACGCGGTCCGCCAGGTGCGGCGCGCGCTGCGCCAGCGTGGCCTGCTGGCGCGCACGCAGTTCGCCCGACAGCTCGACGATGGCGTACGTGTCCGGCAACTGGCCTTCCTGCTCCAGCC